>NZ_CAKZMP010000130.1 GCF_937128705.1 uncultured Kiloniella sp.
GATGAGTTGTTACACTACTAACAGGGATAACTGCTGAGAGCTGTACGTAAAAATCCCAATACTGTCAGACTTTCGCCAGAATTATATGTTTATGTAGGTGAATAATGGTCCATAGATTTTTTTATGCAGGCCTTTATCAAAAATGATACAGCACAAAGAGGACGGTCTCGTGACAAAGAACATTCAGAAGTCGGACACGCGTTTTGACGTAAACTTTAAAAAGCTTTCTCTGTCACTCGCTGTTGTTGGCGGCCTTATGCTTTCAACTGGGTTTGCTCAGAAAAGTTGGGCACAGGAAGAAGACAATCCGGGTGAATTGGCGCGGGAAAGTCTTGAGCTTATGATGAAATCTCTCAGTCTTGTGATTGATTCCATCCCGCAATACGAAATGCCCGTTATTACTGAAAACGGCGATATCATCATCCGCCGTAAACAAAAAGACGACTGGGAAGATCTGGATGAAACACCGGAACCAGAAGAAAACGAAGATTCCAAACAGATATAAAATTATACGCCGACAGACGTTACTTGCAGTGATGCCTTTTCAAAGGTAACTCATTTAAACAGAGATGAGTGAAGAAGGAACGGTTGGAATGTTCGATAGCCTTGGTGCTTTTGTTCCCGGTGGCAATATGACCTTTGAGGGGGCCGAGAAGGGACCCTTGAAAGGATTTGGTTTTGCGGTCAAGGATATCTATGACCTCGAAGGATATGTGACCGGCTATGGCAACCCAGATTGGCAAAGCCGCCGACGTCCGTCAAAAAAGCATGCTTTTGTGGTACAAAAACTGCTGGATGCCGGGGCCATGGTCATTGGTAAGACCATTACTGATGAGTTCGCCAGTAGTCTCGATGGACAGAACTATCACTATGGAACGCCTGCAAATCCCGAAGCACCCGGCCGTATTCCCGGTGGGTCATCAAGTGGTTCAGCCTCTGCGGTGGCAGGGGGATTGGTTGATTTTGCGCTGGGATCAGATACGGGGGGCTCTATTCGCATACCGGGCAGCTATTGTGGTTTGTTTGGCTTGCGCCCGACACATGACCGAATAAGCAAAGAGGGTGTTCTTCCTTTGGCCGATAGCTTTGATACCGTCGGTTGGTTCGCCCGTGATGCTTGGTTGCTTAATTTGGTGGGCGAAGTCTTGATGGAAGCGAAGGCTGATCAGGATGCAATGCCGGATAAGCTTTTGGTTGCTGTTGATGCCTTTGACATGCTGGATGAAAAGTCACGTGCTGCACTCAAACCGCATTTGGAACGGCTTGAACAGCGCTTGGGAAAAGCAGAATATGTTTCCCTCAACCCTGATAATTTTCACGCAATCGGTTTCGATGAGTATCTATCAAAAGGATTACAGGGGTTGGCAACTCTTTTCCAGATTACTCAGGGTCGTGAAGTCATGGACACCCATGGGGAATGGTTTGACCGTGTAAAGCCCAAGATGGGACCGGACATTCAACAGCGGATGGATTGGCGCAAAACAATCACCGATGAACAGGTACGTGATGCACTTGAGAAAAGATCCCTGTTTAAGGCGCGTATGAAAGCTCTTATCCCCGCCAAGACCGTTGTCTGTCTGCCATCTGCGCCCGGTATCGCACCGCGAATTAAGGAAGATCCGGATGTGTTGAATGCACACAGATCCAAGATCTTGTCGCTGACCTCTGCATCTGGTTTAGCCGGCAATCCACAGATTACGATGCCACTGGCAACAGTTGATGGTTGCCCGCTTGGGCTCTCGTTGATGGGGGCGCATGGGTCTGATTTGGAACTGTTGGCTTTTGCTGAAGGTTTTTGTTCCACTGAAGATGAACAACAAAGCCTTTCACCCTTTTGATCGAACAAAAATCTGATTTGTGAAGCTTGAAGCACGTACCAGACGTTCGTGGATGAAAAATAAAAGTATGTCTTTTGTTGAGCGTGTGGTTCTCTAAGGCGTTATTGTTTGCGAGGGGACAGAATAATCTTTGAACTGCCCCCGCTACCTTATCGGTCACAGGCAGGAGTCTAAAGGGATAATAGGGCCTGAAGAGTTAATCTCTTCACGCTTGTTTAGTCGTCGTATTGAATGAGGGACGTCACAGGTATCCCGCCAAGCTTTTCCCGGCCTTTGAGGAAGTTTAGCTCTATAATACAGGCAATTCTGCGTACATCGGCACCAGCTTGTTGCATAAGGGCGACAGCAGCTTCCATAGTACCGCCAGTTGCCAGTAGATCATCAAGCATAACAACGCGCTGACCGGGTTTGATGACATCTTCCTGAATTTCGATTGTATCCGTGCCATATTCCAGGTCGTAGGTATATGGAATGGTTTTGCCCGGCAATTTACCTTTCTTGCGGATCATCATAAAGCCCATGCCCAGACGCATTGCCAGTGGGGCAGCAAGCAGGAAGCCACGAGATTCAATGCCAGCAAGAACATCAGGCTTTTCCTTTTCAATCACAAGGGCCAGTCGTTCGATGGTTTCGTGCCAAGCTTCTGCATGGGCCAAAAGGGTAGAGATGTCATAGAAAAGAATACCGGGTTTGGGATAATCAGGAACTTCCCGGATGTGATCTTTCAAATTGATGCTCATGGTCTTTATGGTTCCCTTATTCACTGGTCTTGTGTTGCTTCGAATGGAAGGCTTTGGTCGATGTCCTATTAATAACACGGATGTTTATGCAGAACTTACACGGGACATGCAATGATTCTGCAACAAGAGCTTCATCTTACAGTACAGAAAAACTGCCGATCCCGGATCAAAATTCGATAAGTCAGCGAGTTTAAGGGGCACTTGATCACAAAGAGGTGAGGACTGTTGTTTTGCGAAAAGGCTTATGCTGCTATCGAATAAGTCATTATCTGGCGGATAGATAATTATTTGGTAATCATGTCTTGTGGTGACAGATGTTGAACCTTACCTGAAACATTCGATATCGTTATCAGGGTGAGTTTTAAAAACAGTTTTTGGGGTAGGAGAAGTCAGTTGATCAGACGCCGTTACGGTTTAATCGGATATATTTTAAAATCATTGCCTCTTTTGACAATGGTCCTGTTCGGGAGTGTTGTGTCCCTAGCTCAAGCGGATCAGGGATACCCCTATGATGGAATGGTTGTCGTAAAGAGCGAGAAATCCTTCAGTGAACTTGCTGATGACCTAAAGACATCTATTAAAGATAATAAGATGGGACTGGTAACTCGTGCCAGTGCTTCTGGTGGGGCAGCCAATGCGGGAATCACTATTCCCGGGAACTTGGTTGTTGGTGTTTACCGAAATGATTTTGCCCGGCGTATGCTGAGTGCATCTATTCCCGCTGGTATTGAGGCACCGATCCGGTTCTACCTGACAGAAAGCAACGACGGAACATCTGTTTTAACTTACCGAAAGCCAACAGCGGTTTTTGCGCCTTATAACTCTGCTGATTTGGATGTCATGGCAAAAGAACTTGATGGTATTTTTGAGAAAATTGCCAAGGGCGCGACACAATAGGTTTTTCTTTACACAACAGGATGATGGGTGGGGCCGAATAACTTTTAATACAGCTATCCAGTGTGTTGCTATATGAAGGTTTCAGGATATAGGTTTCGGGGCTCGTGCGATCTTCTGTTATGGCTTTACCCTTTTTGTGTGATGGGTTAGAGAGGTATCTTGATCTGTTCTCTATCCCATACGTTCCCAAAGGGCTTTGATGAAACGCCGTGCAAAAGACACAGGACCCGAAACAGAAGGCGATGGTTTTTTTGAAGATCGCTTGGTCTGTGATTTTACCGGAGGTGCGGTTGGCCATCGTCTGAAATTTGGTGGTGGCAGAGGTCAGGCATTACCCAAAGCAGCAGGTTTTACCAAGGGCAGAACACCCTCTGTCATTGATGCAACGGCCGGATTTGGTCGTGATGCTTTCCTTTTGGCCTCTCTGGGGGCAGAGGTGACATTGATTGAACGCTCTGTGGATGTGCATGCAATGTTAGCGGAAGGACTGGAGCGTGCGCACTTTGCAGGTGGGCAGGTTGCGGATATTGCTGCCAGAATGACCTTGCTTTTTGGTGATGCGAAAGAACTCCTAGCAGATTTGTCTGCGGACGTTGTTGTGGTTGATCCCATGCATCCCCCCCGAAAAACCAAGGCGCTTGTCAAAAAAGAGATGCGTGTACTTCGCCAATTTGTCGGTGCTGATCCCGATGCCGAAGAACTTGTGAAAGCGGCTTTAGATGTCGCAGAAAAACGCGTGGTTCTTAAATGGCCAGCTAAGGCAGACCCTCTGCCGGGTATTAAAAAGCCATCGCATCAGTTGATGGGAAAATCAACGCGATATGATGTTTTTATGACGGGGTAAGTAAGAATTATCTTGAGTCGGCACATCCCATTCAATTGGCATATTTCAATAAATTGAAGTATCGGGATAATTTTCCATAGCTATTTTCATCTGTTATTGTATGATAATAATATGGTTATAGCTTTTCTTGTTATTTTCTTACGAGAATTGATTTTCTCCCCATTGCAGGGTGGCTTTAGCTGATGCCTGTTGGATCAATATTTAAACTTATATCGGCGTTTTTTCTTTTCGCATATCTGTCAGGATTTTATCCTGTGTTTGCCTCTGCACCTGATGACCCAGAAAAGCTGGTTGTTGCGTCTATTGACTGGTGCCCACAGCTTTGCCCCGAGGGTGAGCAAGAGGGGTATATCATGGACACCGTTAAAGAAATTTTTGCAGATAGTCCTTTTGAATTAGAGGTTGTGACCTATCCTTGGTCACGGTCCATTCATATGGCCAGAACGGGTGAAGTCCATGCTTTGTTGTCACCTGCAAGAGCCGAAGCTCCAGAGCTTTTGTATCCCAAAGAAGAAGTTGGAGCCCAAAAGATGTGTTTTTTTGCGTCGCGGGGATCGGCTTGGACCTATCAGGGAAAAGCATCGCTAAAGGGGCAGATGATTGGTATTGCCCAGGATACATCTATTGAAGAATTAAATGATTTCATTGCTGAGAATAAAGAAGGTTTTCATTTTTTAACGTATGGTCCCCGTTACTTACCTCTTAGCTTTCGTATGGTTGATGGGGGAAGGTTAAATAGTTTTCTTTTTACCTATAACTCAACGATTTATGCGCTAGGGAAAGAAGGGTACGCAAATAAAATTGTCCCTGCGGGCTGTGTTTCAAAAGCGAATGTTTATATGGCTTTCACTCCTGATTTAAAGAAACGGGCTTTTGTTCTCAAAGCTATGGAATATTTTGATCAAAAAATGCGGAAATTGGTGCAAGCAGGCCGTGTTCCAGAGATTATGAAATCTTATGGGTTGCCAGATTGGAACAGTGCATTGCCTTCTGCTTTTTAAGATATTTTTTATCGGTATATATTAGTTTTAAGTACTTAATGACTTTTTATTTTTAGAGTTATTTGTTTAAAATATTGATTTTAAATGGTTATTTTTTGTTTTTTTAATGTTTGATGTGTCAGCGAAGAAAATAAAAAATCAACAGTATTTTATTTTTTTATTAAGCATGAATTAACTGGCTATGACCATAATGATGCATGAAATGTTATCAATCCATGCCGGATTAGTAACCAACGGTTTGAAAGAAGCTGGAGAACCATGAGTCTTACGCAGCAAGATGTAGCTAAATTATTGGCAAATTCTTCACCAGAGGTGAGGGCAGAGACCACAATCAAAGTTGCTTCGCATTTTGAAGCAAAGGATTTTACCGAGGAAGAGAAATCTGTCGCGGAAGAGATCTTTCGGGCATTGGTGAAAGATGCTGAAATTGTTGTCAGGGAAGCCCTGGCAAATTCTCTTAAAGTTGCAGATGATCTTCCCAAAGATGTCGCGCTTGCTATGGCTGCGGATGTTGAATCGGTTTCTTTGCCTGTGCTCAAGTTTTCTGATGTTTTTTCTGACGAAGACCTGATTAACATCCTTAAATCAGAAAGTGCGGCGAAACAGGAAGCAATTGCCTTGCGTCCAAGTGTTTCCGAGGCTGTCTCTGATGCTGTTATCGACACTGGTAATGAGAACGCAGTTGCAAAGCTGGTTGCAAATGAAGGTGCGGCAATAACCGAACAAGGGTATGGCCGTGTGATGACTGATTACAAGGAAAGCGAGATCGTTGCGGGTTCTCTTTCCAGACGACCATCTTTACCAGCCTCTGTTTCTGAACGTCTTATGAATTCACTTTCTGATCGGCTGAGACATTATATCGTCAGTCGCCACGAACTGGATTATGACCAGGCAGCTAACCTAATACTGCAGGTTCGGGAACGTGCGACGGTGTCTCTTTTGAAAGAGGGATCAAGTCAGGAAGAGTTGGAAAAACTTGTTAAGCAGCTTCATAAAGGTGGCAAACTGACACCTTCGCTGGTTTTGCGGGCACTTTGTTCCGGTGACATGATGTTCTTTGAAACGGCCATGGCTGAATTGGCGGGGATTAGCCTTACCAATGCGCAGGCTCTTATCCATGATGACGGACAGCTTGGCCTGAAGTCTCTTTATAAAAAAGCTGGTATGTTGATGGCTTATTTCCCCTTTGTCGCGGCGGCAATCAGGCTTTATCGGGATATGGATTACAGTGGCGAAGGCAATGATCGCGAGGTTTTCGCCAGCCGTCTGCTGGAACGCTTGTTGACTGTGTTTGAGTTACCGGATGATGAGCTAAGTCCAAACGAAGTTGAATATCTGGTCACAAAATTACAGCAATATTCCGCCTGATACGGGTCAGTATAATACCGGGCTGTTAGAATCAGTTTTATAGATGATGAACCATTGATGATAAGTGGCCTTTAACCGGGCTGCTTATTTTTTTGTTTTTAATTCGGTCTGTTTGTATTTTTTACCCTTTTTCTTGCCCGTTTCTGGCCCATTTTTTTGGAGGTATGAATGTTTCGGGGGGATTATCTCCATTATGGTCTTGGGTATGTGAATGACTTTTCCATCCCTTTGCGATGTAAGGTCTTGTAAACACCGAGCGGGAGGAATAAATCGAACAGATATGATTTTACGCTGTTCAAAGATTTCGAGATGCCCGGACCTGATTTAACTCTTACCCTTGTCATAATGCTTATAGGGTTGGTGGTGATCCTTTTGGCGGGGTGGTGGGCAAAAAGACCCAGAGTGCCGGGCACAATCCGTTGGGTTTCGCCTACGGCAGTACAGTTTGC
>NZ_CAKZMP010000131.1 GCF_937128705.1 uncultured Kiloniella sp.
TTTGTGTGTCGGGTTTCATCCCTGGCAATATAGAGCCTGTTTTTTGGGGCTCTGTTTTATCTATGCCAGTTTTATTAAGATCCCAAAGGTAACTATCCAATTCTTTTCATGTTGGACAGTTATCTAATTTTTTCATCTGATTTTTCTGGATTAAATATCAACGACATCAGGTTTTGAATCCATAACATTATTTTTACATCACACATATTTTCAAGGTCTCTGCGGGGTTGAAGGATTTTGCCTTTGATCTTGTTATCTTTTTTAGCATCTGCCTAATTTTATAGTTGATTAATTAATTGGTAATTAATAATATCATCTAACAAATTATATAGATGAGTGTAAAAACGCTCTGCAGGGGGACATCGTGGAAAGATCGCAACTGGATTTGCATCGGTTTGAGAAAGTTTTGGCTTTGCTGGACTCAGCCGTCGAAGGAGAGGTTCTTGCCGCTCTGGGACGTGCCAAACATATGCTCGCGGGTGCAGATATTAGCTTTCGAGAGCTAAAGGTGGGGATCTCCAGTTCTCAAGGATCAGCTCAAGAACCTGTACAAGGTGGTGATTCCACCCAAGTGCAAAGGCTGGAGCAGGAACTTGAATCTTTGCGATGGTCCCTTGCTCGGCATGAGCTGCAGGTCGCAGCATTACGTCAGTCGGTGGAAGAAAAATCCGTCACAATCCAGAGTGAGCAAGCAAAACGCCATGCTCAGGAAGGAGAGTTGATGGGGTTGCGACAAGCTCATGCCGTGCAGATGGAAGAGGCCTTGAATCGTAAGGAAGAGGTCGAAAAATTGACAAAACAGCTGGCGCAATATCAGACCTTTGAAAAGGAAACGGGTGTCGGGCCAAGGGTTTCTTTGCGTCAGCGAATGAAAGCAACCGCTGATGCGCCACAGCATCCCGAGCAGGTTCGTTCGTCTCGGGCGGATCGTAGAAAAGGGGGAACCCGAAGTGATGATGCGGTCAGATTACGATCTTCAAAGGTGGCTTCGGATGCTGTAGAGCAGGCGGCTTTTCAGTTTATTGGCGGTGAAGACAGATCTGTCGGCAAGGAATACCGTTGGGCGCGCCTGGAAGACCGGCATCAGGTTATGGCGGTGGTAACAGAAGTCGGAAATGATGAGGCGGAACTCAACGCTTTAGAGCGTGCAATGGGCCTGCGGGCGGAAGCTTGAATACAGCGTGTAGATTAGAATTATGGCTTCCAAGGAAAAAGATGGCGGTTCGACGTCAGTAAAAACAAGTGGCAATAGAAGGGACGATTTGGCGAAATCAAAAGGACAATTCGAATCTCTTCAAGAGAGCTTGCGCCAAAGTGTTGCCCAGATGGAGCAATGGGGTAACTGGGCGCAGGGCCTGATCGAAAGTCGTGATGATGAAATTGCGGCTTTGCAGGCGCGCGTCGATGCGCTTGAGACACGTTTGTTGCGCGAAACGGGTGATGAGCCGAGGTTGACCAATGCGCAAAAACGCGAGGCGATAACGGCCTATTTGACCGATCCGGAGCGGACAAACTGGTCTGATCGAGAAATTGCAAGACAAGTGGGAACTTCACCGCAAACGGTCGCAAATTGGCGACAGCGGTTGTCTGTAACCTCGCGTCGGGGGCAGGACCGAACGGTCATTCGCGGTGGTAAAGTTTTTAAAATGCGTACGGATAATATCGGGCAAAACAAGAGCTAGGTAACGCTGCTCAGGATGTCAATTACCCTGAAGTCTATTCTCTTGAATTTTATCTTTGGGCAGTTGATTTCCAGGTAGTTTATCTATGGCCGCAAAAGAGCTGAAATCATCAGGGGTGTGTTTTTGATCGGCTACAGTTTTGGGCGACGATCAATGGTCTGACAGCCAGTTGTTTACCAGATGTTCAGCCTGCCTGATTTGTTCAGAAGTAAGCTGGGCAGCTATCTCTTTCATCTTTTGTGCCGCCGTTTCATGCCCGTTGATATCGGCAAGCTGAAACCATTTATAGGCTTCGACAAGCGAAGGTTCTACACCAGTTCCAGATATGTACTTTTCTCCGATCTCGATCATGGCTTTTGTGTATCGTTGTTTCGCGGCCTTGAAGAACCAGCCCAGTGCCTTGTCTGGGTTAACGGGGGTTCCGCGTCCCTGACTGTGCATAACCCCCAGATTGTGTTGTGCTTGGGCGACGCCTTGTCGGGCGGCCAAAAGGTACCATCGAATAGCTTCGCGGTGATCAAATGTGGTGTTCTTTTCCCGGTCCAGCAAAATACCCAGACGTAATTGCCCGGTTAAGTCTCCCTGACTGGCGGCGCGTTGATACCAATAGATCGCCTGATCAATATCATCGTCCGGGTCATCCACGCCATCGTGATAAAAAACGCCTAGATTGCGTTGGGCTTCCACCATACCGCCTTCTGCTGCGCGTTGAAGCCAGTTGAGAGAGGCTTCCGTGTCCTTGTCTATGCCGGACCCGCCCTCGTAAAGGACGCTGAGGTAGTACTGGGCCTTTGCATTTCCTTGATCGCCTGCCTCGATCAAAAGTTCGATGGCTTTCTCGTATTCTCCGGCGCGGTAAGCTGCAATACCGTCTTCGTAAACACCTGCTGCCGATATTTGAGGCACGATCAAAAGCACGGCCGCTAGCAGGGGGATGCATAAAATTAGACCAAGAGAGGAAGAGAGGTTTGCTTTCGGGATCATTCGTTTTTTAATCCAACTTGCCTGTGGCTCTGGTATCTATCCTGTCCTAAAGGGCGGTTAAATATGGGGCAGCCTTCTTTGGAGTGGGGTGAGTATAGCAGTTGTTTTTCTCCTTTTTGCATTAATTTTAACTGGTTCAGGACAATTAGTTTTAAGCGATGCGATAGACGCTTTTGTCTGTATTGATCCTTGTTGGGTGCGGTCGGTCGATTGCGAGAGGCAAAAAGTTATTTTGATGATATTTGACAATGATCTTATTTGGGAATATTTCTCATATATGGGAAATGTCGAAGAGAATAATCAAGACAGACTTCTTGCTGGTCGGTTGAAGGCCTTGAGAGTAGAGCAAGATTGGTCTTTGGATGAACTTGCCGAACGGAGCGATGTCAGCCGGGCAACACTGTCCCGCATGGAAAAGGGTGATGTCAGTCCTACTGCTGCGGTATTGGGGCGGTTGTGCGCGGCGTATGGCATGACGATGTCGCGGTTGATGATTATGGTTGAGGATGATTTTCAACCGTTAATTCGGCGAGATGATCAGATAGTTTGGCATGATGCAGTAACGGGATTTGAACGTCGATCAGTCTCTCCACCATCGGGGAGTTTGAATTGCGAAGTTCTTGAATGCCGACTACAGCCCGGTGCCGAGATTGCCTATCCTGATTTTTCAAAAAATAATCCAGCCCACAAGGCGTTAGAACACCATCTGGTTTTAAGGGAAGGGGCGCTTGAGATAACCGTAAATGGACAGTTTTATTTGCTAGGGCCTGGGGATTGCCTGCGCTACAAATTACAAGGGTCTAACCGGTTTCGCGCCCATGAATCAAAAGGGGCCTTATATACGCTCGTCATTTTGTAGCGCCTGATTTTTATGCGGCTTTCCTTGGTGGGGAATTCTATTAGCGATAACTTAATTCTGAAATGGTGTTGGAAATAATGAAGAGTAAAAACGCTATACTGTGTCTTGATCTTGAGGGGTTTGAGCTTCACGTTGAAGGGCTGGCTGAATTGCTGAAGACCTGTGTTCTTGACGGGGCCAGTGTCGGTTTTGTTTTACCATTTTCGCAAAACGAAAGTCTGAGTTTTTGGAACGATCATGTACGTCCGGGGGTTGCCAGCGGTCAGACTGTTTTGATGGTTTATTTTGTCGAGGGGCAGGTGGTCGGGACGGTACAGTTGTGTAGCAGTGCGATGCCCAATCAGGTTCACCGGGCTGATGTGTCAAAGCTTTTGGTTTCTCCGTTGTTCAGAAAAAGAGGCATCGCAAAAGCATTGATGGCAGAGCTTGAGACACAGGCCGTGGCGCGTGGGAAAAGCCTGATTACGTTAGATACACGAACAGGGGATAATGCCGAGCCGCTTTATCATCAGCTTGGCTATGAAACTGCTGGAGTTATACCAGATTATTGTCGGGATACACATGATGCAGATCGATATGACCCTACGACCTATATGTATAAACGTTTGAAAATATAGTTTATTTATCGTCACGGATAGTCTGGGGCGGTAAAATGAGTCGTTAACGAGGTGAATAATACAGCCATGGGGCGAAGATATTCGGCCCTTACTGATGGTTAAATAGGACGGTTTTGTGTACTCTGTTGAGAAGCTAATCTCAAATTTTGTTGTGTATCATAAATATAATAAAAATAATTTCTTTTTAAAATAATACTTTAGATGGCGGTTTTCCTTATTAAGAGTCATTCTCATTGCATTGTCATAATTACGTCTTATATTCCCTGTAGATATACCTGTGCTGGTAATGAGGTAAAAGAGCTTGCAATGCTTTTTACATGTGCCGGCAGTCAATAAACATAATTGATGGTTATAGTCACCTTGCCGAATGGGGGATTAAATGAGTAAGCGTAAACCGCCGAGGATCTTGACGGTTGTTCGTAAAGAACAACTTTCACCGCATATGTTGCGTGTGACACTTGGTGGCATTGGCCTTCATGGCTTTCCTGAAAATCAGGAAGGGGCACATGTAAAGGTATTGATTCCGCAAGGCGATATAGATCCTGCTGAGTTCGTGGCACAAGTAGAGGATGGACAGCGCCCCGTGATGAGAACCTATACTGTGCGTCAGCATCGTGTTGAGGAAAATGAACTCGATATTGATTTCGTTATTCATGGTGATGGTGGCCCGGCAAGTAATTGGGCGCAAGGCGCATTGCCAGGGGACTATATCGGTCTTTTTGGACCTGGCCCTAAAAAAATGACTTATCTGGATGCGGATTGGTTCTTGCTCGCGGCGGATATGACCGCAATTCCGGCTGCCGCTGCTGCTCTTGAAGCGCTTCCAAAAGATGCTGTGGGCACAGCTGTTTTCGAGGTGACTTCAGAGAGTGATCGCCAGAAGATCGACGCACCTGATGGTATTGATATTCATTGGTTGGTTCATGATAACCCGACCGTAAGAAGTCATCAGCAAAGTGATTTTATCAGAAAAATGCGATGGCGCCCGGGATACCCCAGTGTTTTTGTCGCAGGGGAGTCTGGTGTGGTTAAGGAACTGCGTACTCATCTTTATCAAGAACGCGGCATCCCTAAAGAAGATACCTATATGTCCGCCTATTGGAAAATTGGTTTGGAAGAGGATGCGCACCAAATTCAAAAGCGAATGGCTGCGGCTTAACTTTAGATTATAATACAATAAAAAGCCCGAAACAGAATTTGTTTCGGGCTTTTTTGTGTCTGTTAAAGAGGGACGCGGTTTGATCTTTAGGCTGGTTTAGTTTCTGGAATTGCCGTTGTACGGGGGAAGATATTCGGATCTAGGGGGGAAGGTGGTAGGTGCGATGCCACTTTTTTCGAGTATCAGGCATGGGTGGAAAAGGGTTGTTTACTCAAAAAAATGACTCTTGTTGACATTGTCCCCCTAACAAAATCAACAAGAGTCAAAAGGCTGGCAAATAAATGCCGGCTGGGTAAGGCAAATACAGGGTGTACCGACTAATATTATCGGTGGTGTACTTAAATGGATCGCTAAGTCAGCGAGCGATAGGTTATTTGCAAACAAGCCATGAATATAATTGGCCAATAGAATCAGGCTGAATATGTGCCTTAATACGACCCCCGAACTGACAGGCGTGGTGCAATAAAACGCGTTGTCAGTCCGGGGGAAGTTGCTTGCATGAGTATTAAAACCTAATTGGCCTGAAAGGTGTGAGTGAAAAGAGCGTGAAAAAGCATTCACGGGTAAATTTAGCTGGGAAAATTTAACAGGGAAAATTTAACAGGGGTAAACCTAGAAAGAGTGTTCTCAAGATAATTCCAGAAAGCTTACCTACCGGGCAGCTTAACCAAATGCCCCTGTCATACAGATCGTTTAATGCGCGTGTATGAAAGGTCATGCCGTAAACCACCCTGTAATAGAAGTATGGGTAATAGAAGTATGGGTAGTAGAGGTATGATGTGTATGTTCGCTTTTTTGCGATGTCGACGTTAATCAAAGGTGTGGTGAGGGCAATTGTAAGATCTTGGCAACCTACAAGAAACATCAATCGTTAAGGTGCCCGATCTGGAGCAAGGTCAAATTAGGTTACGATAACGATGTGCCGAGAAGATCCGCTTTTCCAAAAAGAAAAGATGCGGTTGGAAAAATAACGAAAAATCTGTGGAAAAAGCAAATCCCGATTTCTGAGATAGATGGTGCGCAGTGCGAGCGCTTCAGAAATCGGGATAAGTTGCTTGCGTGAATGTATTGAACACTTTTCTGATTGAAATGTGGAGTGAAAAAACCGTGAAAAAAATCAATACACTTATAGGGTGTGCATGGGTTCGAGTATCTGATTGATTCAAAGACAGGATTTTGTTTTTTGATAAACGATTATATTGTATTCAATGCCCGTAATACAACAGTGTGGTGTGTAATTTTCATACAAGATTCATGTGGAATCGGTTTGATATATGTGAAGTATTCGCCTTAGTACCATTTAAAATGTTTAGTTTTGTGGTTTTGTGAGGCGGGGAAACCTTTCCAAGTTTGCTTTGTCTACGCAAATTATGTCGAGAACATTACGTCTTATAGAATTCCTAACTTTTCTCTCTAGATATATGTGCGGGTTTTGTCGGGGGTAAAGTTGAGCCGGATATATGTTTGTTTCTGTCGGGACACGACGCACCCAGACCCTTTATGTCCCAGACCCTTTATATGATGAAATATTCTGATCAAAATCCTCCTGACACAATGTTGTCAGTAGGGGTGGGGTATCATTTGTCTGTACAATGAGGTTTCGTGAGATTTTATGAAATTTGTTCCTGATAAGGATATACGACATAGGTCTAATCAGGAACGGTTATTTATAAGAACCAAGAGGGGAAAAGAATGTCAGATAAAACAAATGAAAATGGTCAAGCCATGACGGGCGGATGTTTGTGTGGCTCTGTAAAGTTTACGGCAACAGGTGTCGGTGGAGATCACGGTGTTTGCCATTGCGGTACCTGCCGGAAATGGTCAGGTGGCCCAACCATGGCAATCCATGTTGAGGGCATGGAGTTCGAAAACGAAGATAACGTAAAGTCCTATGTTTCTTCTGATTGGGCAGAGCGTGGGTTTTGCCAGAACTGTGGCACACATCTGTTCTATCGCTTGCGTGATGGCAGTATGACTGTTGTATGGGCGGGGGCCTTTGATAAAAATGATGGCTTTTCACTCGCCAATGAAATTTATATCGACAGCAAGCCGGCAGGATACGACTTTGTAGGTGACCATCCCCGCATGACAGAACATGAATTCCTGAAATCCCTCGGTATGGTTGAATAGGGATATGCTTGAATAAGCTGCATGCAAAAGGGCAGGTGACTTTTCGGTAATTGCAGATAATTTATAAAGTAATACCTAGGGGAGGAGGCTTATGTCTCCTCTCTATTTTTATTCGTCTTTTACCGAGATATCGAAAAAGTCGTCATCTTCAGTCTCAGATGGGTTCTTAAGTAAGGTTTTGGGCTTAGCACGCCCCGTTTCTTCGCTTAATGGCAGACGATTCTTGAATATGCCTTCGATACGCTGACGCAAGAG
>NZ_CAKZMP010000132.1 GCF_937128705.1 uncultured Kiloniella sp.
GTCGGGTCGATCCCCTTCTTTGTCGGGTTATGCGTGGTCATGCCTGTGTTGGGTCATTCCACATGGCACCTCTATCGCAAGGTGGTCGCAGAGTAGATCCGCTTATTCTTCCACATCCCCACATGGTCTTTGTTCAAAAGAAACCCTGAGCCATAAACACGAAGCAATGCGGCTCAGGTTTCTTCTTTATTTCTTAAGCGAATTTCTCCCTTCATATGGGGGTGGAAAAGGCAATAATATTCCCCCGCCATTGCTTTTGTAACAATCAAGGTACGATGCTGGTTTAGTGCCAGTTCCTGTGTATCCCAGCGACCATCAAGGGCCGTCGCCGTATGGGGGCTGATATCCCGATTTATCCAGCGGATTTTATCACCCGGACAAACCGTAATTACTTCTGGCACAAAAACCAGATTGTGAATTTCTACTGTATGCTCCTGGATACTGTCAGCTGCTTGCACCAGTTGAGACAGCCCCGTCAACACGCCACCCCCAGCGGCTATTCCTGACATAAGACGAGCCGATGCAACAACCCCCGTTGTTGCACCAGCCAAGTTAATCATACCTGTCAAAAAAGACCGTCGTCTCATTAAAGAGCTGTACCCAACTACATCCTTCCGTTTTGACCATTTATTTTTTTGTACTTTTGAAGATATTGTATCTTTCTCAACAAGGTTTTTCATTTATTTTCTCACTTAAGCTTCTTCACCATCATTTCTGCATGACCTTCATGGACTTTGAATATTTCAAGTCCCTTTTTGAACAGAGCTTTCACCTCTTCATTTTCAATGTTGGGGATAAAACTGTATTCAACCAGTTCATTTACAGCCTTGTGATAAGCCAATTCATTCGCGGCATAGGCCCGGTCAAACTCCACGCCTCGCAGGCTTGCCAGATCAGTGATAATCTTCTCAGAGTTTTTATTCAAAGTTTGACTAAGAAAGTTATCCTGTGCCTGTGCCCCAAGCTTGCCAAGAAGATCAAGCGCAGCTTTGTTAACCGCTTCGTGATCCCGGATCATGGTCTGGGCAAACGTCCGAACATCAGGATTATCAGATAAGGCCAAAGCTAAATGTGCATATTTGATATCAATGTTATCCGCACTATAGGCAACGTGCGCAATTTCCAGGTCATTCAACTCTGCAGGGTTTTCCGCAATAGCCTTGGACAAAAAGCCCAAATTAACTGTCACCCCCCACAGAAAAATCAACCCAACAGCACAAACTTTGATACTGCTATTACCCAAAACCTGTACAATATAATTCAGCCTTTTCATTTTTTATTCCATTCTTTCACTATGAATTCGATTAATTTTGACCAGAACAGAAAAGACCGAAAAAGATGAACTGTGAATGCCCAACAGTTCGTTATACATTGCAGATCGTTCAAAGCACTGGACGAGACAACTCAAGACAGTTCATAGTCATCCAACAAAATCATACCGACAGGTCAGGTGTATTTATTCAAAAACAGTTACCTAACCAAAACTCTTACCCATCGGGGCCAATGTCAGAATAGATTTTTGCAAGAAAAGAAAACAAAAAGGAATAAAGGGATTAGTCATGCTGGACGCACTTAGTGATATTCTTACCCGGCTTTCTGTGAAAGGTACGCTGTATTTCCGTACCTCCTTTACCTCAACCTGGGGCTTGGAAGTTCCCCCCTTTGAAAACGCTGCCCGCTTCCACTTTGCACACCGGGGAACCTGTAAAGTTATGATCAACAAGACAGGTGAAAACCTTGTCCTCGCACAAGGTGATCTGGTGATCATTCCCCACGGTGCCAGCCATAGTCTCTTTTGCGAGAACACCTCGCCCCACGAAATTTTGCCACTGGATCGCGTCGTAGAAGAGTCCGGTTACAGGGGAGACGGCGTTTTGGTCTATGGTGGTGGAGATCTCGAAAAAGAAACCCAATTGATCTGTGGCCATTTTTCTTTTGCCAAAGATGCAAGGCATATGATCTTTGACCAGTTACCCGACTATATCCACATCCAAAACTATGGCGAAACAGCAGGGAAATGGATGGAATCAACCCTGCGCATGATCGGGGACGAAACCGGAAGTGCCAAGTTTGGCGGTGATCTTATCGCCCTAAAAATGTCCGAAGTTATTTTTGCCCAGGCAATCAGAACCTTTATAGAAAATCAGGGATCAGAGATCACAGGATTTGCCGCCTTTGCCGACCCCTATATCTCACGCGCACTGAATGCGTTTCACAAAGAACCGGCCGAGAGTTGGTCAGTAGAAAGCCTCGCCCGCGAAGCGGGATTGTCACGAACTTCCTTTGCCCAGCATTTTGCCAAAAAGATGGGCGTTACCCCCATTCAGTATCTGACGTCATGGCGTATGCAAATTGCACGGCAAGGATTGGTAGAACAAAAAATGAATGTAGCCGAAGTAGCCGCCCTGATCGGTTATGCCTCGGAATCAGCTTTTTCCCGGGTCTTCAAAAAAGAAGTGGGCGCATCCCCGGCAGAATACAGAACAGCCCATTAGTTTGAACGATCAGGCATATTTCCCGAACTATCTGAACTTCATCGTCCGAAAAATTCCCTTACATTGATCTTATGAGTTTCGAACCGTCTTTCCTCACAAGAGGAAAAGGCTCCTCAAAGACCGTTCGAATTTACGAACGAACTTAAATGTAAAGGATGCTTAAAATGATACCGCGTTTTGTCACCAAGAATATTCACGCCTACCTCGATTACCCTGTTGCGATCAGCCTCATCGTCCTTCCCTTTATTCTTAATCTGGGCAGCAGTCACCCTGTCGCTATGTGGCTTTCCGTTGTCACCGGCGTGGCCGCTTTTATACTGACGCTCCTTACGGATCATCATCTAGGTGTCTTCAGGGTTTTGGCTTATAAGTTTCATCTATCAGTCGATTTTGCAGTTGGTGCACTATTTGTTCTGATCCCATTTATCCTCGGTTTCAGTGGCATCGATGCTATTTATTACTGGGCAAATGGCCTCGCAGTACTGACTGTTGTCGGACTACATAAGTCTGATGAAGCCATGCAGATAGCGTAATTGACAAAGGATACATAAGGCACTTTGCTGAAAGGCTATTCTTTGAAA
>NZ_CAKZMP010000133.1 GCF_937128705.1 uncultured Kiloniella sp.
GTCCTCAATATCTATTTCTGACGGCCAAAGATTTAGATAAAGAAGGGATGATCGGTGCCAAATTTTGTTGCAGCCCACCTCCACGGGATGAAAAAGCGCAAGAAGCAATCTGGGAAGGGCTTATTGATGGTTCTTTCCAAGTGTTTTCCTCTGATCACGCCCCATACCGATTTGATGAAACAGGTAAATTGGCTGCCGGACCAAACCCAAACTTTAAGCAGATCGCAAATGGTGTGCCGGGGCTGGAAATCAGAATGCCGATGCTTTTTTCCGCAGGTGTTTTAGGCAACCGAATGGATATCCATCGTTTTGTTGAAGTAACGGCGACAAATCCGGCAAAGATTTATGGTTTGTATCCCCGTAAAGGAACAATAGAAGTTGGGTGTGATGCTGATCTGGCGGTTTGGGACCCGGAAAAAGAGGTCCGGATTTCAATAGATATGCTGCACGACAACATGGATTACACTCCTTATGAAGGTACGGATATTACGGGATGGCCCGAGACGGTAATCAGTCGCGGCCGGATTGTGGTTGAAGATAAGGATCTGAAAGTTGACCGGGGAACGGGCGTGTACCTTAAACGAACACGTTCTAGTGCTGCAAAGCCATCTGGGAAGCTGGTGCCTGAAGTGGATAGTCACTTAAATTTTAATGCCAAGATATTGTAGGATTTAGAGATGACAGGCCATAAAATTACAGGGACAACCAAAGGTGTCTTCATTATTGCTGCTACGCCTTTTCAGGATAACGGCAATATTGATTTTGGCAGTATTGATCGGTTGGTTGAATTCTACATAGAAAAAGGTGTGAGTGGTATTACCATTTTGGGTATGATGGGTGAGGCACAAAAGCTTAACCCTGAAGAATCTACGGCCGTAATGAAACAGGTGTTGCGCCGTGTAAATGGTCGGGTTCCTGTTATTGTTGGGGTTAGTAATCCTGGTATGGGGAACCTTGCGGCCTTATCTCACAGTGCAATGGACCTTGGATCTGCGGGGGTGATGGTTGCACCGTTTGCTGCTCAGAAAACAGAGACATCGCTTTATAACTATTATGAAAGTGTTTGTGATGCTTTAGGGGCAGACGTGCCCCTTTGTTATCAGGATTTTCCGTTGGTAACTGGGGTGAATATATCTGTCGATTGCTTCCATCGTATGGTCGATGATTTTGAGCAATTGGTTATGCTAAAGCATGAAGACTGGCCGGGACTTCCAAAACTCAGTCAAATTCGAGCGAAGG
>NZ_CAKZMP010000134.1 GCF_937128705.1 uncultured Kiloniella sp.
GCCACACTTCTGGAACACTATAAAATTCGAGGACCCAAAAATTAGAGGCCAAAAATTCAGGGATTGCGACACACACAATCCGTTAGTGTATAAAATACAGTATAAATACAATTCGTTAATTTTTATTACCCTGAAAATATGAAATTATTTCAATCACATAAAACTTAAAATCGTTGAAATTTTCCAGATCCAAAAGACTTTATTCAACCACATTTTCCAAGGGCATGTTTTTGACAAAATAATCGATTGTCGTTTTACGGAAATTAGGGTCCGCGTCATTCCACTCTTCATGGTAAGACAGGAATTCAAGCAAGGTTTCTTCAGTTAACAACGCGTTTATTTGTCGGATAACCTTTTGACCAAAGGTATCATTCCGACAAGCGACATACACATTCTTGTAAATATTATGTTCTTTAAGCGGATAAGAAACATATTCGTCAGGTAAATTCTTAATGCGCATCTGTGCTTTGATCGTACTGGGGTAGGCAATTGTATAGTCGGCACGTCCATGGGCCAGTAAATCCAGATCCACTGTGTTTTCAGTACTATATTGCTCGATCAGGTTTTCCTGTCCCACGTAGGGAAGCAAATAGGGATAGAGCACGGGATAACGGCTTTGCCGCGCCTCACGGTTAAAATCCACATTCATGATCATTAATTTCAGATCAGGTTGTTTTAACAAAGCTTCCAGCGAAACAACGGTTCCCTTTGGGCCAATACGCTTCTGATGCCGTTTATGAAAAATCACCACATGGGGCGGCGTAAAGCTATAGGGTTTTGATTCAATCAGTTCGCCGGGGAAAAAGCCGCTCCACAGATGCACGGAACAGCGGTTCGGCTTTAGAACCTCTCTGCTCCAGCGCGGAATATTTACCACACGAATGTGGTGATCATACCCCGGCAAATTATGCATAAAAAAGGCGAGAAACTTGTCGGCGTATCCCCTTCCTTTCCACGGACCGCGATGAATAAATTCAGGGGGTAAATCCCAGACATACCAGAGCAACGGTTCGTTAGGCTGTTGTGGCTTATCACCGGCATAAACCGACGGAGAGAATATCGCAAAGAAAGAGAGCATCAACACGCGCAAGAACGTGGCATACGAGACACTGATAGAACGTAAAATCATTCTGACCATACTCCCTTTTATCCGAATCTCATCCTGCACAAATTCATTGGACGCTTTGAACTTATAGACATAGATACCTTATATACATAGGTACCTTATAGACATAGGTACCTTATAGACATGGGTACAAGGCGAAGCTTAACAGATTTGATTTGGTTTGATTAACTGCTGATCACCTAATCTGTTTGTTTTTCTCTGCCTCAATAATACATCGATCTAATTCACCCCGTAAGATCTTTGCGGTTTCAATTTCAAAGTTAATGTAATTTGCTGGATTTCCTTCTGAACCAACACTATAATCAGAACATAATTTAAGCCCAATTAAGTTAGTTTTTTTATCCAAACACTGATTAATACGCCATTGGCAAAAAGCGTTTTTACTTTGCCCGTTTATCGTTTTTGATTCATAAATTATTTCTCCAAACAAAACATTTCCATATCCTGATTTTGCGATAAATAATTTTAAACGATCAAACATCCTCTCTCCTTAATCTTGCACCTTTCGTTTCATCATCTTGAGATAATAGACCAAATTCCAACAGAAACTATTATACGCCAAAGAATAATTCGTTTCCCAGATTTTCCCCAAAGGTTTTCCCTGAAACTTGCCCAAAAACTTACGAACTATAATGGGTATTATTCCATAAAAATCGTGCCGAATATATGAATTGGGTTAGAAATATGTCACAAACAAAGTTCAGTAAATTAATTGCACATAAATAATATCGGACAGCAACGCAAGAATGAGTCAAATGACAGACCTCCCCCCCACGCTTCATCTTGTCTGTGGAAAAATCGCCGCAGGGAAATCAACACTCGCACGTGACCTGTCGGTTGATCCCAAGGTTATTCTGATCAACGAAGACACCTGGCTGTCCCGACTTTATCCCGAAGAAATCAATACTATTCCCGACTATGTGCGTTGTTCTGGTCGTTTGCGCAGCATTATGGAAGACCACCTGCAACAATTGCTTCAGGCCGGAATATCCGTCGTGCTCGACTTTCCCGCCAACACACCAGACATTCGCGCATGGATGCTGGGCATTGCGACCCGCGCCAAGGTGGAAAACAAGCTCCACTATCTGGACGTAAGCAATGACCTGTGCAAAGAACGCCTGCACGCGCGCAACGCATCAGGGTCCCACGAATTCGCCCCCAGCGACGAAGAGTTTGAAGTCATCACCAGCTATTTTGTGCCGCCCAAAAAGGATGAAGGGCTTAACATTATTTTGCATGTCTGATGGCTGGCCTATCAAATAACCGGCGCATGTAATAAATAGATCATTAATCATCATAAACAGCTTAAGGCGGCAATGAGCATATCTTTTTTCAGCTCATCAAAGATCTGGCTGTTTCCTCTTTATGAGATCTTTTGCCTATTTCAAGATCTTCTGAATGATTAACGCATCGATCACAGATAACATTCGTGTTGGTAGATTTGTTCTACACCGAAGTAGTCGTAAATAGTCGGGATCAATTGCGTCGTTGCCTCTATCAGCACCTTGCTATTGGCTGGCATCCCGATAAGCCTGAACCAGTTTGGCCGCCTTTTTACCAACATCCACAGCATCAACACCGGGCTTATAAAGTGACGAGCCCATGCCCATGGCATAAACCCCTGCCGCAATAAACTGATGCATGTTTTCCGCACCTATCCCCCCTGTGGGACAGATCCGCGTGCCAGAGGGCAAGACAGCAGAGATTGCTTTTATAAAAGGAATGCCGAGGGTATCTGCGGGGAAAATCTTTAATATATCAGCACCCGCCTTTAAGGCAGTAAAACACTCTGTCGGTGTAAAGCAGCCCGGGATCGACAGCAAACCGAGTTCCTTTGTGCGCGTAATCACATCTTTATCCATATTGGGAGAGATTATTACCTGACCACCAACATCTTTCACGCGCTCGACATCTT
>NZ_CAKZMP010000135.1 GCF_937128705.1 uncultured Kiloniella sp.
TATGGGGGGCTCACCGTCAGCACGAAGCGCTAATGGCAACGGCCAAACCGCTGGCGATAGGCTTATTTACCTTCACGCTTATTGCCTATGTATGCTTAACCTATGCCTTTGTAACCGACGACTTTAGTGTGGCCTATGTTGCCCAGCACTCAAATAGTCGACTTCCTATCTATTATAAAATTACCGCTGTGTGGGGCGGCCACGAAGGCTCATTTCTGCTGTGGGTGTTGATGCTTTCCATATGGACAGTAGCAGTGGCGATATTCAGCAAGGGTATTCCTCTTGCTATGGTCGCACGGGTGCTGTCGGTATTGGGAATGGTGGGCATCGGTTTTTACTTATTCATGCTGCTTACCTCAAACCCGTTTAACAGCATGCTGCCATTTTTCCCGGTCGATGGGCGAGATCTTAATCCGCTGCTGCAAGATTTTGGCATGATCATTCACCCGCCTATGCTTTACATGGGTTATGTTGGCTTTTCTGTCGCGTTTGCTTTTGCAATTTCAGCACTAATTTCAGGTCAGCTAGACTCAACCTGGGCACGCTGGTCAAGGCCTTGGGTTATCTCTGCCTGGGCATTTCTCACCGTGGGCATTGCGCTAGGCAGCTGGTGGGCGTATTACGAACTTGGCTGGGGTGGCTGGTGGTTCTGGGATCCAGTCGAGAACGCCTCTTTCATGCCTTGGTTGGTAGGTACGGCCCTGATGCATTCGCTGGCAGTGACCGAAAAGCGAAAGGCGTTTAAGTCATGGACAGTGCTACTTGCAATTGCCGCATTTAGTTTGAGTTTATTAGGGACCTTTTTAGTACGTTCCGGGGTCATCGTTTCGGTGCACTCTTTTGCAAGCGATCCTACTCGAGGCTTGTTCATCTTAGGCATATTGATTGTACTTAGCGGTTTTGGATTGCTACTTTATGCCATGCGTGCGGCTTCGCTTAAAAGCCCTGGACGCTACCAAGCCTTTTCTCGAGAAGTGCTGTTGATGGGCAACAATGTCTTTTTGTGTGCTGCAACATTAGTTGTTCTTCTCGGTACGCTACTGCCTCTTGTTCACAAAGAGTTAGGCTTAGGCAGTATTTCCGTAGGCGCTCCGTTCTTTAACCAAATGTTCACCTTGTTGATTGTGCCCTTTGTATTGATGCTTGTGACGGCATTATGGATAAAATGGGAACTGCCCGGGGATTGATTGGGTATGACACCGACGCCAATATGGCCCGACGGTTAAAGGGCGTGCCGCAAAAGTTCAGCCTTTTACGTATGAGGACGGTATTTTACGCCGTTGCTATCTTTGCTGTTTGCGCCTTTATGGTCTATTTGCTTGCCAGTAGATCGCCCTTGGATCTTAATGTGTTGAGGGATCGTAATCCGTTGTTTGTCCAGCTGTCGGACGGCAGTATCCGAAACGGTTATACTGTGAAAATTCTCAACAAAGAACGTATGCAGCAACAGTTCCTAGTGACGGTTACAGGCCTTGATTTTAAGGATATTAAAATTAACGATATTGAAAATGTTGGTCCAGTACCCGTTGTCGACGTTAAATCCGATAACCTGAGGAGTGTTCATTTGTTCCTAACGGTTGATGCACAAGAACTGGAAACGGCCTCTGAACCAATTACAATCACTGTCACGAATAAAGAGACTGGATATAGCGTGTCTAATGATAGTGTATTTATAGGTCCGAACAAATGACTATAGCAGAAAGCGTATCTGTAATGAACAAGGTCCCTACCCCACAAAAGGAAAAGAAATTTACCGGAAAACATTTCCTGATTTCTATTTTATCTTTTTTTGGTGTCATCATCGGTATGAATATCGCATTTATTTATTTTGCGACGAATACATGGACAGGGCTGTCCAAGGAAAATGCTTATGTCGATGGCTTGAACTATAATCAAACGATTGAAGCTGCAAAAATTCAAGAAGAACTCAACTGGCAGAGCTCTCTGGAACTCGTTTCCCAGGGGGCACAGAAAATGATTTCCTTTACATTGCAGGATCAAAATAACCTTAATTTGTCTGGGTTTGACGTTACCGTAAAAATTGGTCGCCCTACTCTTCAAGGGTACGATCAAACACTTGTACTTGCGGAAAGCAGCCGTGGACAATACGAGGCTGTTATTGATCTTCCTTTAAAGGGCCAATGGCATGCCAGTCTTTCTGCAACATCTCCGAACGGGACACCCTTCCAGTTGGAAAAACGTTTTTTCGTGAAGTAGCTTTATAATGTCAAAGTGTTGTTCTGATCTCAATAACCCTAACGTTGAAACTCAGCCGGAGATACCTGCCAGTATAGATCCGACTGCTTACGTCTATAAAAATGAGACTGGGCTTTCACAATTACACTTAATTGTAGATACCATTCACTGTCCATCCTGCATTCGTCTTATTGAGGGCAACCTCAACAAAATGGACGGGATTGAAACAGCACGTGTAAACCTGTCGACAAAACGGTTGTATGTTCTTTGGGACGAAACTAAGACATCAGCCAACGCCATCGTACACAAACTTGACGATCTTGATTTTCCGCCGACGCCCTATAACCCAGCACTTATGAGCTCTGCGAGTAATAAAGAAGACAAAACGCTTTTGAAAGCAATGGGTGTCGCCGGTTTTGCCGCTGCAAATGTTATGTTGCTGTCAATTGCAGTCTGGTCAGGTGTTGATGATATGGGACCAGCAACGCGTGACTTATTACATTGGGTATCTGGCCTCATTGCCTTGCCAACAGTTGCCTATTCAGGACAGCCCTTTTTTAGATCAGCAATTGCAGCTCTGAAAACGCGCAGTTTGAATATGGATGTACCTATATCGCTTGCTGTTCTTCTCGCTGTGGGGATGAGTGTTGCCGAAACCCTGCAAAGTGCACAACATGCTTATTTTGATGCATCCGTTATGCTTTTGTTCTTTCTTCTGATTGGCCGATATCTTGATCGACGGATGCGCAGTAAGGCGCAGTCTGCGGCACAGAACTTGTTATCGCTTCGGGCTATTGCGGCAACTATTATCAAAAATGACGGGACGCATGCTTCGCTGCCTGTAGAGGCTGTTGAACCGGGTATGAAAGTTGCCATTGCTGTCGGAGAAAAAATTCCTGTGGACGGTACTGTCATAAGCGGGAACAGCGAAATTGATAGCTCTTTGATCACTGGGGAATCTTTACCGCAAAAGGTATTGGTAGGCGATGCCGTCTTTGCTGGCACACTTAACGTCTCTACACCTATTGAGGTCGAAGTCACAGCGCAAGACGATCAAACACTGCTTTCTGAAATTGTTAAATTGATGGAAACAGCGGAACAAGGGCGTGCAAAATATGTACGTCTTGCTGATCGAGCCGCTCAAATTTATGCGCCTGTTGTTCATATTCTCTCTGCACTCACCTTTATTGGATGGTGGGCCCTAGGTGATGGTGGATGGCATTTAGCATTAATGAATGCAATTGCCGTTTTGATTATAACGTGCCCCTGCGCTTTGGGACTTGCTGTACCGACAGTGCAGGTTGTTGCTAGTGGCTTGCTGCTACGTAGGGGTATCCTGGTGAAAGCAGCTGATGGGTTAGAACGGTTGGCTGATGCAGACGTTGTGGTCTTCGATAAAACGGGTACCTTGACCAAGGGGCGGCCTGCTTTAATCAATAAAGATACCGTTTCACCAAGCGATTTATCCTTAGCTGCTTCACTGGCCCTTTCAAGCAAACACCCTCTTTCAAAAGCATTGGTCGCCGCCGCTAATGCGCCTGTTGTTAAGAGAGATCAAGTGCATGAAGAACCGGGACAAGGTTTGGAATATTACTTGAATGATAACAGAGTTCGTATTGGTAATCGAAGCTGGTGTGGTATTGTTGATGACGATCAATCACTTGATGACGAGGTTAGTGAGCTATGGCTCTCAGATAATACCGGTAAAAAAGTTCGGTTTACTTTTGAAGATCAATTGAAAGATGATGCATCTGCGGCTGTTGACTATGCACAAAAGCATCTAAAATCTGTTGAAATCCTTTCGGGTGATAGGGAGAGCGCTGTAAAAAAAGCTGCCGAATTGTTGTCTATTAAAAAGTGGATTGCAGGGGCTAATCCAAAAGACAAAATTTCATATTTAGATTCATTAGCAGATCAAGACCATAAGGTTTTGATGGTGGGGGATGGATTAAATGATGCCCCAGCATTGGCCAGTGCCTTTGTATCTGCTTCCCCGGCGACCGCTTCAGATATTAGCCAGACGACGGCCGATTTTATTTTTCAAGGAAATAAACTCAAACCAATCGTAGAGGCAATAACGATTGCAAAAAAAGCACAGCATTTAATCTTCCAGAACTTTGGGTTGGCAATTGTCTATAATATGATTGCTGTACCACTGGCTATGAGTGGATATGTAACGCCGTTAATTGCATCACTTGCGATGTCAGGATCATCCATTGTGGTTACTCTTAATGCCTTGCGGCTCAGACTTTCAGAAAAAGGAGCATAATATGACCGCTCTTACATTTCTTATTCCTATCGCTCTTTTACTCGGCTTACTTGGGCTTGCTGCTTTTTTATGGTCTTTGCGCACAGGGCAATATGATGATCTGGAAGGTGCGGCCTACAGAGCTGTATTTGATGATGATCTCGTTGAAGATGAAGACTTTAGCAAGCACAAATCTGACAGCGACAAAAAAGCGTATACCGTACTTAATGAGGCCGATTACGATGCAAAAGAAAAGGGACAAGACGGTTTGAATAAGTCATTCCCGAAATGTTGCTAAGCATAATAACTATCTTTTGTTTTTGACATTAAGTTTGTATTCCAAATACCTGAGAATACATAACTTTCCCATTTTCAGGGAAGATGTTTTTTCTGAATTCCAATCCCATAAATGCGTCCCCTTTAAAAGGGGCATCCAGATGCTCTGTTAAAGAGCTTGCAAAACCAAATCTGGAATAATAAGCCGGATCGCCGAGAACAATAATGCCGGATAGGTCTTCGATATCTCTGCAAGCTTGAATTCCCCGTTCGACAAGTTGGCTTCCAATACCTTGCCCCTGATAAGCAGGCGTTACAGATAGCGGTGCGAGGCTTGCGGTTTGAATGTGTAGGTGTGGAGATGTAATTTCCATGATGCTGAAAAGAATGTGCCCTATAATTTCCCCCTCTTCTTCAGCAACAAGTCCCAAAAGTACATCATTGTCCAGGTGTAGTTGTTTGATGAGATCACACTCATCCCACTTACCAAAAGCATCGTGAACAACTTGAAAAACCTGTGCACGATCTTTGATCTCTTCTTTCCGAATTTTCATGTCCGGTCCTCTAAATCGGTAGTTCTGTTGAGTATTTTACGTTTCGTAGGGCAAAGCGTGAATTTACTGAGTTAATTATCGGTAAATGTAAAAATTGTTCTGTCAGCATACGATCATAAGATTCAATGTCTTTTGCGATAATGCGTAACAGATAATCTCTGTTACCTGTAATTGTGTAGCATTCCATAATTTCTGGGCGTCGATTGACGATATCTTCGAACTGTCGAACCTGTTCTTCGCTATGCTGAACCAATGTGACTGTTGTAAAGACTGTTACGCTCAGACCTGCAATTTTAGGGTCCAGTAAACACACTTCTTTGCGGATTAGTCCCTCGTCTCGAAAACGTTTTATCCGCCGCCAGCAAGGTGATTGAGAAAGCCCAACAGTCGTAGCTATCTCTGCCGTTGAAAGAGAGGCATCTTTTTGCAGCAAGCTAAGTATTTTTATATCTAGAACATCAAGGTCAATCATTTCAATATACAGCTATTTGTTGAATTAAATTTGTTATTAAATCTGTTTTATGTGGTTTATTAGAACATAATACCCCATATTTTGAGATAAAATAAACAAATAAAGCAGGGATAAAATAATGAGGTAAAAATGGGACACCAAGGGTCTATCTATGAATCTAAAATACCGGATTCAAATGGTTTATATCACTATAGCCGATCTGAGAACGAGATTTGGGGCGATTTAATAAACCGCCAAAACGACATACTTGAAGGCCGGGTATGTGATGAGTTTATCAAGGGTAGGGAAATACTTGGATTAAATAGTAGTCGAGTTCCTCAGTTAAAGGAAATTAGCAATCGTTTGTTCGATGCGACTGGGTTTGGTGTTGAATCTGTTCCCGCTGTAATCCCCCCGAAAGATTTTTTCGCCATTCTGGCAAACAGACGCTTTCCTGCAGCAACCTTTATCCGGTTAAGGGAAGATTTTGATTATATAAAAGAGCCTGATATTTTTCATGAGATATATGGTCACTGCCCTATGTTGACCAACCAATCTTTTGCTGATTATGTTCAGGAGTACGGTAAACTCGCTCTCTCTGTTGAAAAGCAATACATGTGGCCTTTACAAAGACTTTTCTGGTTTACCGTTGAATTTGGTCTGATCAAAACGGATATGGGAAACCGTATATACGGTGCTGGTCTGGCATCTTCATCGGGTGAATCTGTTTATTGTATGGACAACAAAGAACCGACAATTATGGAATTTGATCCGTTAAGTATATTCAGAACAAACTATCGAATTGATATCTATCAACCGATCTATTATATGATTAATAGCTTTGAACAACTGTTTGATACCATAATGTCAGACTTGCTCCCAGTTATTGATCATGCAAAACAGCTTGGAAATATTAATCCTGCACCATTAGCCCCGGATCAGAAACCACACTAAGATAGCTTATATCTTTTGTAACCTCCTCTTGTTAGAGGAGGTTTTCCGCTTTACGGGTTACATGACCTAAAGATTCCGGCTAGAAGGCTTTATAGTAGCAATTTTAGTTAAATTGTAGTAAGAGACTGTTAACCAAACTTAAGTGGATGAGAAAGCTTCTAGTACGGGGACGAGCTTAATGCATCAGGGGGCCATAAAAAACTCAACAAATATAGAGGCGGCACTTAAACGTGATCAGCCCAAACATTTGTCGTTGGTCCATGATCCTAACAGTAAGTGGGCTATTCTTACAAAACAAGCTCACCGCATTTATCATTATCGTTTAACCCAACATAATCTCTCTACCCAAGACAAAGAAGCTCTAATGTTGGCACGTAATGAACTTCTTGCATTGGCGAAGTCATTAAAGGCAACCTCTGCCGTTCAGAATATCATTAATGCAGATTAAGCTGATCTTGTAATTTTGATAATTGTTCTTCCATTCCCTCTACAATAAAAATTGCCCCGGTTGCGCCAAAATCTTTTTGGATAATTTTAACGCCAATCTGGTCACAGAGGTATTCAGCGTGCGATATGGATTTGAAAGGTAAAGCTAGTTCTTGTTGGTGTAATTTAACGTAGGCCAACAGGTGTGCATTTTGAATAACCTGTTTCGTACTTTCACTATAGGCACGAACCAAACCGCCGGTCCCCAGCTTTGTGCCGCCAAAAAAACGAACTGTAATAACCGCCGTATTAATCAGAGAATTCCCCTGTAAGACTTTGAGGGTTGGGGGACCCGAGGTTCCCGCGGGCTCACCATCATCGCTAGATCCCTCTTCTATTTGATCGTATTGGTTGAGCCTTCTAAACGCCCAAACATAGTGATTTGCTTTTTTAAACTCGTCACGTAATTCAGCTAGGCGTTTATCAAAAGAAGAAATTGGCATTAAGTACGAAATAAAACGAGATTTCTTTTCGTCAATTTCCGTAAAACTTTCACAATCAACGTAAAACATTATTCAGTGAGAACTGCGATGGGACCTTTTGCAGATTTATGAATGAATTGTTTGATATAGGGATTATCTGTCTCGTCTAATTCATTGGTTGGCCCAAACCAAACCACTCTTCCTTGATGTAACATCATTATGTTCGTGGATATTTTTCGAGCGGAATCTAGATCACTGCTAATAACAATTGATGTTGTATTATGTTCTTTTGTTTGTTGCTTTATGAGTTGGCTAATTGAATTACTCATAATTGGGTCAAGACCAGCTGTTGGCTCATCCAATAACAAAAACTCAGGATCGCCAGCAAAGGCCCGGGCAAGTCCGACTCGTTTCTGCATACCGCCAGATAGCTCTGCTGGATATAGATCGGCAACTTCAGGTCTTAACCCAACTCTATCTAACAGCTTTATTACATCGTTTTTTATTATCTCTTTATTCGCATTTGGCTTTTTTAGCTCTTTAAAACCAATGTTTTCCCAAACTGTCATTGAATCAAATAGCGCTGATTGTTGGAAAAGCATACCAAATCGGTCAAGGAAGTTTGATGAATTTTCCTGAACGTCTTCTTTGGGAGAGCCTTGGATAAAGATGTTACCCGTATCTTGAGGCGTAATACCAAGCAAGGTTTTAAGCAGCAGTGTTTTTCCACTACCTGACGGGCCTATGATAACAAGAGTTTCCCCTAATTGTATTTTAAAACTCAGGTCGTCAAGCGCTTTAAGGCCATTAAAGCTTTTGTTGAGGCCTTTTGCTTCAAGAGCTGTTTTTGTTTCGTTGATTTCGGTATTCATACCGACTAATCCCCCAAGCGTCAGATTACTTGCGCCAAGATTATCATAGACGAACAATAATACCAGCCTGATAAGTTGTTGAATTCATATACTGATACGTAAATCAAAAAAACCTCTGGCCCTTAAAGGGGCAGAGGTTTCTGTTGGTCGGAGTAGCAGGATTCGAACCTGCGACCCCTTGGCCCCCAGCCAAGTGCGCTACCAGACTGCGCTATACTCCGATAGAAAAAAACTTAAGCTGTAATACTTAAGATTTCTCGGCACTATATACATTCGCTATAAGTGCAAGGCAATGCTGTTGAGAGAAAAAAGTGAAATTTTAGTCAAGCAAAGCCCGAATAGATTTTAGCTCATCCAAAATTTCTTTTTGATGATCAAGAGAAAGGCCAACAAACTGTTCTGTTATGCTTTTTTGCTCTTCTTTGCTTTGTACGTTTTTGGAGGAATCTTTTGCTGTAATTTCTTTTTTCTGGTCAGACTTTTGTTCATCAACTGATTTTTGGGGTTTAAATGCACCCTCTTTAAACAGTTTTTGAACACCCTTAATGGTATACCCGTCTTTGTAGAGAAGGTCTCTTATCTGACGAAGTATTTTCAGGTCTTCCGGGCGATAATAACGTCTGCGTCCCGCGCGTTTCAAAGGTTTAACTTGAGGGAATTTTGTTTCCCAGAACCTCAGCACATGCTGTGGTACATTCAAGTCTCCAGATACTTCGCTAATCGTCCGGAACGCAGCCGCAGATTTACTAGAGGTTTCCGCAGCAGACATTTGCAGATTAAACTCCTGCTTTTTTAGATTTTATCAGTTTGTTACTGATACGTTCCGATAAAATAATACGATACTTTAAGAAAGAGACGTATTTATTTTATTTTTCAAAACATGAGAAGCTCGAAATACGAGAACTCTGCGTGGTAAAATTGGAACTTCTTCCCCGGTTTTTGGGTTACGTCCAATACGTTCACCTTTCTCACGAACGGCGAAACTACCAAAAGACGATATCTTAACCGAATCACCTTTGATCAAGGTGTCAGAAATTTCATTCAGAACAGATTCTACCAAATCTGCAGACTCATTTCTGGATAGGCCAACTTCTTGATATACGGCTTCACTGAGATCAGCACGAGTGACTGTAGTGCTCATAATGAAGTTCCACTCCCCTTGTTATCGTTATGTGAATTTTCCGGAAAAAACCAGTAATTCAGATGATATACAAAGCGATTTTGCTAAACTTTTCAGGAAATTACAAGTTTAATCTCATAAAGGTGCTGCATGACATCTTTTCAGATACGTTTACGTTACCAACGTATCAGCGCAGACCCCCACGTAAAACCACCGCCCATGGCTGCCATCATGATCATATCACCGCGTTTAATTCGGCCATCATAAACGGCTTCGGTCAATGCCAAAGGAATAGAAGCAGCAGAGGTGTTTGCATGTTTATCAACAGTCACGACAACCCGCTCTTTGGGAAGTTTTAATTTTTTTCCCATTGATTCAATAATACGGATATTTGCTTGATGCGGAACGAGCCAATCAATATCTTCAGGGCCTAAATTTGACTTTTTAAGCGCGGCATCAATTGCCTCTGGCATTCTTGTGACAGCTTGTCGGAACACCTCTTTGCCTTCCATACGAAGGAAACCAGCTGTTCCGGTTGAAGATGGTCCACCATCCACATAAAGCGCATCATGACAGCGCCCATCCGCATAAATGTGCGAGCTTAAAACACCACTATCGTTCGCGTCTCCATTACCTTCTTCGGCCTGAAGCACAATTGCACCTGCTCCATCACCAAAAAGAACGCAAGTAGAACGATCGTCCCAGTCGAGAATACGGGAAAAGGTTTCTGCGCCAATTAGTAATGCTGTTTTTGCTTGGCCAGTTTGGATCAAACTATCAACAACCGATAGACCATAGACAAAACCACTGCAAACTGCTTGTAGATCAAAGGCAGCGCCTCTGGTTATCCCGAGGTTCTTTTGAACAACGGTTGCTGTAGCTGGGAAGGTCTCATCTGGAGTTGCGGTCGCACAAACAATAAGATCAACATCTGAAACATCAATATTGGCATGCTCCAAAGCTGCAAGCGCAGCCTTTGTTGCCAAATCAGAAGTTAATTCGTTTTCGCCGGCAATATACCTGTGTTTGATGCCCGTGCGCTGTTGAATCCATTCGTCTGATGTATTAACACGTTCGGCTAACTGATCATTTGTCAGAATACGTTCTGGTAAATAAGAGCCACAGCCTTTGATATTTGCACGTACGATCATTCAAACCCAGCCTGCTCATTTATCGGTTCGCGTGTCAACGAATCGAAATCTTCACGAATTTTGGTGACAATATCCTGGTCACGCATATCAACGGCGACGCCTATGGCATTTGCAAACCCGATAGCATCAGTACCACCATGGCTTTTAACGGCAATACCGTTAAGACCAAGAAAGATAGCCCCATTATACAGGCGAGGGTCAACACGTTTCTTTAATTTAGTAAGCGCAGAACTTGCCAAAAGATATCCTAGGCTGGCTAGCATACTACTTTTGAAGGTCTGTCTAAAGAATTCAGAGATAAGTTTTGCGGTGCCTTCGGCTGTCTTCAGGGCAACGTTACCAGTAAAGCCATCAGTAACAATAACATCCACAGTGCCTTTACCGATGTCATCGCCTTCTACAAAGCCAATGAAATCACCAGGCAGGTCTGCTTTTCGGAGCATTGAGCTCGCAACTTGCAGGTATTCATGCCCTTTCACATCTTCGGATCCGACATTCAAAATACCAACCGAAGGTTCCTGTACGCCCAGGACACAGCGGGCAAAGGCATTCCCCATGACAGCAAAATCGACAAGATTATCAGCATCACAGCTAAGGTTAGCCCCAAGATCCAACATGAGGGATTCCCCACGTAATGTTGGAAAGAACGAGGCAATCGCAGGGCGATCGACACCAGGAAGGGTTTTAAGGACAAACTTTGACATAGCCATCAGAGCACCAGTATTTCCGGCGGAAACAACACCATCCGCACGGCCATCCTGTACTGCATTTATGGCAAGACGCATTGATGACTTACGCCCAGAGCGTAAGGCCACTGCAGGTTTATCATCACTGAGAACTTTGTCCTCTGTATGAATAAACTCAACGACATCTTTTAATTTGGTCGTTTTGTCGAGCAGAGGCATAACCTCTTGCTCTCGACCGAACATGAGAAATCTAACGTTAGGATATCTTTGTGAAGCTATTTCAGCTCCATGTACTACGATATCCGGTGCGTCATCACCTCCCATTGCATCTAAGGCTATGGTTATGCTACCGCTCACTGGTTTCCCGCTTGTCAAATTGATCCATAAAAGAAAGGCCGACCAATATAATGATCGGCCTATCACAAAAGACTATTTTGACAAGCCTTAGGCTTCAGCTTCTGCTATGTCACGGCCATCATAAGTGCCGCATGAAGCACAAACATGGTGTGGGCGTTTCAGCTCACCACAGTTTGGACATTCTTGTGAAACGCTTGAAGGAAGCGCATCGTGTGACCGACGTTGACCACGACGGGAATTACTAATCTTACTCTTTGGAACAGCCATTGCTCTAACTCTCGCATTCAGCTTTAATAAAAAACTCGCCGCTTATTAACGAATAACTTCGCTTACGGCAAGCCCTAACTAAGGTAAATATACCCTACTTTTTAATTTGCAGGTTTTTTAGTACAGAAAACGGGCTCGTTTTTGCTGCTTCCTGCATTTCTTCTTCATCTGGCGCTTCGTCCACAGAATCGCCATCCCAAGTAGAATTAGGTACTTTCGGATAAGGGTCTAACATAACAGCTAGTTGCTGAACAATAGCCTCTCCAAAATCAATTCCTTTTGGATCTGCCATTTCAGGCGGATCTTCCGCATCAATATCAATCAGGATTTCGTCTGTTGTCTCTCGGATAGACTCAAAACTATAGAGTATATCAAAAGGTTCATTGATCTTCGCCGTCACAGGTTCTGCAGATAAAATGCAGGATTGTGTAACATCGGCTTTCAATTGACCTTTTACTTCAAGCAACGATCCCTTCCCTTTTGGGTCAAGTTCCAGTGTTGCGGAAAGCGATTTTAATTCAATTAAATCAAATCTTTTTGCCACAGCTTCACACTCTTCTGGTTTCGCTTTTATATTTAAAACCTGTGAGCGTGCTTGAACTTTATCAACGGGATAGCGACGCGAAAATTCACTTTCGCACGGCGTTTCCATTGCTGAACTCCTGATTATATTTGAAACGATATTATCTTTGATTAAGTGTTTTCTTAAACAGATAACAAGCTAATATTACACTTAAATTCAAGATTGCGCACAATAAGGGCCGTAAAATTATCGGTCAAATTATTTTATTGCAACGCAGCTATACTAGACTTTAAGGGCAAAAGGTAATCTTGCCCGACATCAACTGTATGATTTCTTGCCCTTTTAGGTGTTCGATTTGCCGGGTTATATATTTACGCATGTATTGCAGCGATTCTTTGTCGGCACCGGTCGTTCCGTAAAGGTTGCGTTCCAGCGCACTTTCGAGGTCCTCCTCTTCAAGAGGCAATGCTTCTTCGTAAGCTGCTAAACGGCCATAGAAACCCTGTAACATGGCCTTCACACGTTTACCAACGCCAACATCCCCAACACCCATTTCCCTCAGGCTAAGGTCCATATCATAAAACATTAAATCAAAGAGCTTTTGAGAAAACGTTTCTGTTGTCTGTTTGTCATCCTTTAATCTGTGCAGTACCAAGAACATGTGTAATGTAATCATATCGAAACGCCCATCCAAGCTATCAGGTACAGAATAATTTTCGTAAAATTCTTTCTTACGTGCCTGTGACATGAGGTTCGCATATAGATCATGCACCGCATCAGATTCGCTATCGCGACGAAAAAGCTTCCTGAACAACTACTGAACCCTTCGATATTATCAGCTTGGATTTATGACTCGAAAAAAGTATATAGACGAGTATAGTGCCTGTGTAACGCGTATGGTTTAGCAAAAACATCTTTTATGTTAAATAGCCATTCGCTCATATTTAGATCAATAAGGTCAGAATACGATTATGTCTCATAAAGTTTCCTCTAAAGCCAAAATGCTTTTGGCTGCAATGCTTATCCCTTTTGCACTGAGTGCCTGTGAAAGCCGTGTAAATGTAAGAGGAAACTACCCCGACCCGGAAGAGGTCAGCAAACTTGAAACAGGTGTATCCAGTCGTCGTGATGTTGCTGAATTATTAGGTTCACCATCTACCCTCTCTACATTTAAAGATCAGGTCTGGTACTACGTTGGTGAAAGAGTTGAAAAAACAGCCTTTTACGACCCTGTTGTTCTTGAGCGTAGTATTCTTGTCGTTAAATTTTCCGAGGATGGAAAATTAGAAGAATCACAACAGTTTGCACTGGAAGACGGACGTATCATTGACCCTGTCACACGGGTAACACCAACAGAGGGACAAGATCTGACAATTATTCAACAGCTTCTTGGTAACCTTGGTAAATTTACCCCAGGTGGCGATAACTAATTCAACTAGATTACTTTCGGTGAAGACAATCTACGCCTTAACGGGTGTCGATATATCAAATGGACAGCAATAAAAATTCCCACTGGAATGAATGCCAGGGTGTTAACTGCTGTCCAGCCGAATTTATCAAAAACAAAACCAGAGCTGAAGGCTGTTGTTGCGACAACCCCGAAAACTAAAAGCTCGTTAAAGGCTTGAACTTTGGCTTTTTCCTCTGGCCTGTATGATTCCGTTAGCATGGCACTGCCCCCGACATAAAGAAAATTCCAACCAAGGCCTAACGTAACCAGTCCAAACCAAAAATTTTCGATCTCTATGCCAGTCAAATTGATGGCCGCGGCCATTGCGATTAGAGAAACCCCAGCTATCTGGACCTTGATTAGACCAAATCGGTTGATAATAGACCCTGTAAAGAAGGATGGCGCATACATACCAAATACGTGCCATTGGATAACAAAGGCGGCCGCGTCAAAGGGATGTGCGCAGGCAATCATCGCTGCTGGTGTTATGCTCATGATTAGATTCATACATGCATAGCTAACAATACCGCTAAGTACAGCGACAAAGAAAACGGGTTGTCGGGCTATTTCTAAAATAGACCTACCACTTGATTTTAGCTCATGTACTGCGAGTTTGGGGATGTTCAAAAACTGTACGATCAATAATGTTACGAAACAAAGACCCGTGATCGCATAAAAGCTTCCTACAAATAATATTGGGCCAAAATACTCTAGATCTTTTGACCATTTTGCCAATTCAGGCCCTGCAAAAGCGGATATAACGCCGCCTGCCATAACGAGGGAAATAGCTTTGTTTTTAAAAACTTCTGTAGCGGTATCTGCAGCCGCGAAGCGATAATAAGCGACCGTTGATGTGAAAGCCCCAAAAAGAAATGAGCTTAAACAAAAAAGCTCAAAGTTATTATCCAGAACGGCTTGAGCAGAGAAAAAACCTGATAGAGCACCGCAAATAGCCCCAAGACTAAAGCCTGCACGACGTCCGTAATGTTTCATAAAATATGAAATGGGTAATGCGCATATCATCATGCTTAAAAACTGGAGTGATAAAGGCAGTGTTCCATATGACTTGTCGTCGGCAAGCGTCGTTCCAACAAGAGCACTCATGGAAATAAGCATAGAGCTACAGCTCATCCCCAAGGCTTGGCAGATGGCAAGAAAAATGACATTAGATTTGGTAGGGTCGTGCTTCGGCATGTATGGGTCTCTACTTGATTGCAAGCAACCATACACAGGACTTGTATCTAATTCCAAGGGGAATTAGTTTTGTCATAATGAATTGTTAAATCTAACTGTTTGAGGGTTTTGTAATACCTTCAATAAGAAGCTCAACATCACGTACAACCCCCTTGCCCATAACTTTATCAGCAACATCGATCAGACGTTTGGTGATTTTATCGTTCACATACCCATCTTGAGTGAAGTATCTGTAATAATAAAGGGAATGAAGCTCTGTCATAAAGTCGTTTTGTAGCCGAATTTGCCAGCGTTCAGCATTAATAAGGTCGGGACCTTCTGCGACTTCTATCGTGATTTTTACTGTGACATGATGCGTCACAACACCTTCTTTGATAAGGTGAATTACGGTTGGCGAAAATTCGAGAAAAGCAGATGGGATTTCAGGAATTTCTTCGACAACTTCTTCTTCGCTATCTGGTGCTTTCAAAAAAAACCACCACCCGGCAAACCCACCGCCCCCAAGCAGCAAGATTATTGCAATGAGTATGATAATTTTTTTCATTTAACCACCAGAGTGAAATGTCTTTAGATGTAATAGTAATAATAAGGTTTAGTTTAAATTAAACAAAGGGTATTCACTCAAATGAATTAAATACTAAAAATGTTTCCAACCATATTCGCTGACAGGCATGCTCTTATTATCTTTATCTAATAACAAGACACCTCGCCCTCTAGTCAAAACGCCTATTCGTGTAACTGGAATATTTAACTTTTCTGATAATTCAATAACTTTGCCTTTGTTGCTATGTGATGCTGTGAACAATAGTTCGTAATCATCACCGCCTGAAGCCGCCAGATGAATTTCAGGATCTGTGATATCTTGGTACATATCTCTAAAGGGATTAGACAAAGGTATTTTTGAGGCGGTTATGCTAGCCTGAAGGTGTGAACCGTCTGCAATATGTTTGACATCGGCAAGAAGTCCGTCGGATACATCAAGGGCCGTTTTGCTGATGTCTTGTTCTAACAAGGCAATGCCCAAAGGGGTTCTTGGTTGAGGAACTCTATATCTGTCTATTAAAAAAGATTTTGCCGCAGAATTTTTTGTATTAATCTCCCCTTTGAGGAGCTTCAAACCAGCAGCAGAATCTCCAATAGTGCCACTTACCCAGATATCATCTCCCTCTTTAGCAGTCGTTCGGTGTAAGCATTTACCGCGCGGGACAGAACCAAAACAAGTAAGAGAAATCGTCAATGGCCCGGGCGTTGAAACGGTGTCGCCGCCAATCAGGTGGCATCCAAAAATTTTCTGATCGTCTGCTAGACCCTGAGTGAACGATCTCACCCAATCACTTGCAAGTGATGCACTGTAGGAGATTGAAAGTGTGTAACCTTTTGGTTTAGCCCCCATGGCAGCTAAGTCAGAAAGGTTTACCCGTAGAGCTTTGCGCGCGATACCTTCGGCAGGATCAGTTGATAAAAAATGGACACTCTCGACAAGAGTATCCATTGTAACAACGGTAGACCGATCAGGATTTTCACTAATCAGTGCAGCATCATTTGTAAGGTTATAGGCTTCGGGATAACCAGCAGTAAGCGGCGCAAAATAGCTTTTGATTAGATCAAATTCTGTTTTGTCCACCTGGAAAGTCCTGTTGGAATTATATTAAAATTCGTCTTTGCGCAGGCTGTGTGCAAGACGATCCAAAACACCGTTTACCATGGCTGTTTCTTTATCACCAAGAAACGCATGAGCGACATCAACATATTCAGAAATAATCACTTTTGCGGG
>NZ_CAKZMP010000136.1 GCF_937128705.1 uncultured Kiloniella sp.
ATCTGGTCAGCAAAAGTTGGCAAATGATCAGAAGGCTTTTGCGGTTGAAGTCGAGAAAAAGCGCAAAGAGCAGGATGCTCTGATTACTGAGCTTCGAACGATGAGGGATCTTATCGCCAAGAACTGGAAGAAGTTGACCGACTTCATGCGAGATTTCGCGCGGAAGCCTGAGAAGTCTACGTTTGAACAGCTGCAAGAGCATGAAGCAAAGAGAGCTGGTCTCGATGTCAGGAATATAATGGCGCGTCTTGATGAATTAACCGCCGAAGAGCCTCCGGAAGAAACCGGACCGACTGTTGGAAGCTAACTGTTGCGCCTGTTCTTGCCAGGCATCTCTGTCGTTCTTTGCTTCGACAAGGCTTTCCTTCGTCACTTCCAGTCTGGCTTTTACATCTGCCAGCTCTTCAGATTTCTTCGATAGCTCTCTCGTGAGTTCTTCAATCTTCGCTGCATCATCTGGGTCTCGCGTTCCAGTTTGAGGCACTACCTTTTCCGGCGCCGTCTTATCGGTTTCAGCGCGCACAGTTGTACGCTCCATCCATTCGTCAAGATCAGTGTCCTGGATCGACCAGTGTCCATTGTTCTTCTTGGTCCCTTTCAAAGACCCGTCTTTGAGTGCGCGAGAGATCAATGATCGAGAAACTCCGGCCTTTTTCGCCGCGGTTGCTGGTGAAAACATTGCCATGTCTCAACTCCGACACTGTGCACGGTGGGTGTGAAAATCAGATTTCACCAATAAAATCACACCTTTGAGCTGAATTGCTCACATAAGAGCAGTTTTGCACAGTTTTAAATGGGTGTCATTGCTTGAGAGCGGCCAATTTTGAACTTCCGTCGAAATGAGAAGGCCGGGAGCGTTCCGCCGCTCCACCACGGCATCAAAAAAAGGAACGGAGGAAAGTGATGGAACCTTCTGTTTGCAGTATCTTTCCGGATCGCTGTTATCCACAAGGACTTGTGCAAGGCCGACAACCATGACGCGAAGCGCGCAATATTCAGATTTTGCCATGCAAGAGAGGGCCTCCCTAACCCTCGAAAGGCACATTGTTTTTTACTGAATCGCAGAAACCGGCCCTATGGTCGCTGAGGCCTGCGCCCGCTAAATGTAGGGATGTGGATAATTAATTATCCTATATATGGTGACAAAAAGGCAATTTTCGGCGATAACCGCGTTGACCAAAAATGGCGCGTGCACTAGCTAGCGCCTCCGGACCATCTAAAAAATAAATTCGAATTTTCTGTGAGTTAAAGGGCGCAGTTACTTCGTGATAATACCTTTTCGAACGACGTTCGAGAGGGCTCTCTTAACTTGCCAGGAGCATTCATAGACGTAACCAAGACATCAAAAACGGAAGCACGCATGTTTGATCTATCTGGGGGAAACGGCGGCACCTGAACGGATATCCCAGTTGCTAGTCAATCCCATGCGACGAAGGCGCTGGGTCGGGGTATAAGTAAGTAATCGAGTATGTTGGGTTCGTTTATAACGGAGCTACTACGCTCTGGAGAAGGCAGTTACAGATGTCATGTGAAGGCGGTTTAAGCCAATGAGTTGAAGATCAGATACCTCCAAATGAATGAAGGTCTGGAGTTCGTCACTGCGCATTGAAAGCGTAACAGCGAGGAACTCTTGACGGGCCGCTCAAACACTTGGACAAATCTAGAAAAGGGTTGAGCGGTTTGCCATTTACGGTACCTTGCCATGGCTCAACAGCAGGAGCATTGCTCCAAAAAACTGGCCCGACGAAAGGAGGCTCGAAACAGTAAGTAACAAAGCAACATCTCATCGGGCGCAGCCATTCTAGCAAATGCAGACTGCCCTATTCAGCGAGATCGGATCAAGCAGCATTTCATCGAAAATGATGTGAGCTGTTATGAAAACGACCCTTTCCGAGCAAATTTCGGGAAGGAACACCCCCCTCATGTTTGGAGCAATGACAATGTCTGTCGTAGACAATATCAACATCTCGATCTCTCATGCCGGTTTACGGCTGACAGGATCAGGTCACCGGCTTTTCGATCTCTTGGAGATGGGAATGCTAATCGGAGCCGCTGGATACCTTCTTCATATCTTAGTTTAGACCCTGAACGTGGAGCAATTGATTAACAGTCAGTTGCTCTCGCGTTGAGCTACAGTGGCAATTCTTAGACACGAAACTTCTGTGAACTTTCGTGTCTAATCAGCTTTCTATCTTTTCTTTATTTCTTATTTCTATTTCATGGAGAAATAAGTGTCTGATTTTAATACATAAAATACACCATCGGACTACCAATCACGGGCGTACGTGCTACCAATCACGGGCGTACGTGCTACCAATCACGGGCGTACGTGCTACCAATCACGGGCTGCAGAACTCGACACTACTACCTGTAGGCGGTACAGGTAGTAGGATGATCGAGTCTAAGAAGACCCCTCCGAGAACACTTGATGCTGTTCGTAATTATCGAGACCACCCGGACGCGATTGTCGAAGCTGGGGAGATGGTCGACATGCGCTTCCCTGCTGGTGGCAAGATGTCCCTACGTGGAGCCAAGCTCTTCCACCTTCTTGTCCAAGCAGCGGGGGTAGATGTTGCAGAGGCGAAAACTCACCAGATTACTCTGGCAGCGCTGAACGAGACTTTCCATTTGTCCATCTCTGAGCTGATCGACTTGGTCGACGAGCTGCACACAACAACCCTCAAGCTCCGCCTCACAGACCCAAAAGGTAGGAAATACACCAAGAGTGGGCCGATCCTCTCAGATGTGGAGCGAGAAGATGAAGACGAGCATCAAGCCGAGCTGCGCTTTGAGTTCAGCCCCACCCTGCGTAAAGCGATCAGCAACAGCACACACTGGGCCGTTATTAGCAAACGCGCCGTCCTAGCGTTCGAGAGCCGCTATGCATTGCGCCTTTACACCGTGCTGTCTCTGCGGGCTGGCATGAGGAAGACATCTCAAGATTACACACTTGAAGAACTGAGAGAGATCCTTGGCGTCCCAGATGGCAAGCTGAAAGAATGGAGGAACCTGCGTGCGAAGGCACTGGAGAGAGCCGTTGCCGAGATCAATCATCTCGCAGGATTTCATGCTGGGTTTGTACCAATCATCCGACGGCGCAAGATTGTCGGTGTCACACTAACCTGGGGCACGAAGGACTCTGCCGCACGAATAGAGGCAATGAAAGAGCTCGATCGTCCGCGGGTAGGCCGCAAAACGAGGCGAGAAGGGCGGGTCGAGCATCTTGTCGGGATTAGGGAAGCGCGGGAAGGATGGGAGCGCGAGGAGTTGGCTACGGCTCTATCTTCGATTTACGACACTGACGGCACGTCTTAGCGCCACCGCTAAGACGTCTATGACAGGCTGTTGTGGGGCTTCTTTAATCAGGTGCAGTTGAAGCCTCTTGCCGAAAAATTGTCTGAGGCGCTTTTCAATGAAAGTTAGGACCGAAAATTATGGAAGACAGCAACAACGATAGCATCGACGACACTGCCCGAAATTGGTGGCAAAGAACCCTTTCTCATCTCAAAAATGCAGAACGGATCAGCAGGCTGGCAGGTACAGGTGTTATTGTCTTCGGCTTGATTGCCACGGTCGGAGGAATAGCGGCATCTTCGGCTTCAAGTTTCACGACTTGGTCAGCTTCCACATTCGGTATCTTAGGAGCGTCCCTGGCCGTTGTATGCGCCATAATCCAGAAAATTCTTGAGAAAGACCACATAGTACTTCTCGATGAAGCCAAGCGCGCCATAGACCATACCCAACGCTATTTATATCAACGCAATGAAATAAGGCGCCAAATCGGGGACATGCAGCGCATTGATACGCAGCGTTTGCAGATGCAATCAGCCTTTAGCCTCATGCTAGAACAAACAGAGCAGTTGCTTGTGGCCAGCCCCCGGCCTGGCATTGAAAAGGCGATCAAGAACTTATTCGACGTCTGCCAAGCTGAACTCTTGGCCTCTATGGGCATGACATATGCCGACAAGATGACCATATCGGTATACAAAGTGGTCAGAAAATCTTCGGCCGAAGCCTCCTGCCTTGAGATTGTTTTGAACAGGAAGCCCAACAAGGCCGAAGAACAAGACTACGTGTCTCGATCATGGCAAAAAGGGGAAGGGTATAGCGGACAAGCTTGGATGTCAGCCAACGAGGTTATCGTACCAGACACTATGCTCCTGCCGGCCAGCTTGCATACAAACAAGCTTGGCGCACAGGCTAAAGAGGATCCAAAGGCAGAGCTGAGCCGTTATAGGTCTGTAGCATCTTTGCCAATCTTCGTTGGTGTAGAGAACGAAGTCTGGGGCGTCGTAAGCGTTACGACGAACCAACCCGATAAGTTCTCAACGGATCTTCAGGATGATGTCGCGTCTCAAAATGTCGAGACCGTACGCATTCTTTCGAAAATGATTGCGGTGCTCGTTGCATGTTATGCTAATAGTGGTGAAGAAGCCCCCCCTTCTGCCGCTGACGAAAGTGGAGGACCTGATGAACCTGTTTAAATCTCGACGTCACACTGTGAGCCCTGTTTCTCCTAGCCAAGAAACGGTGACGATGATCGATCGCAAGCTTCAAAATGTAATCGTGCGACTAAACAAGACTCCAATCGACGGCCTCCAACGGGCAGAACTGATTTCTCAACTCAACGAGTTGAAACACCGCCGAGAGCAAGCGGTGCAGCCGAAGACCTACGGCCGTATGCTTGAGGCTCTAGGCTAGAGCAGCCTCCCAGTCTTCAACTGTTACTTCACGGATAAGGTGCCTGTTCGGGGCGCCTTATTTTATGCTTGGCTCTATTCAAGCTCCAGGCAACCTCCGGAGGACGAATAAGAGGAGACTTTGGGGTGCGGGGGCCCCAAAGTCTCCTTATGAGCAAAGAGACTTATTTCTAACTCTCTTTGAATTTTCATACTTTCATTAGATCATAGGTAAGCGCCGGCTGACCACCCTCCGAGTTGTGTCTTGAGGATACTTGGGTTGTCGTTGTCGCTCAGTCGATGAGCTTCGCGTCTTTCATGCGTTTGATTGTGTCGGCAATGCTTGTCAGAGTGCCGAGCGCGCCGAAGGTCTCGCTCTTGGTCATGTTCTTGTTGTTCTCGAAGACGTCCATACCCTGGGTCAGCAGCGCCATGATTTGTGCTTCGTCGATGGCTTTCTTTCGGAGGGCTTCGACGATGGAGCCAAGGCAAGGCTGAGACGTTCCGCCAGAGAATGCATCCATGGCCGTGTCGACAACATCAGCGCCTGCATCGATCGCGGCGAGAACAGTCGCTGCCGCGATGCCGCTAGTGTCATGCGTATGGAAATGAACGGGGAGGCCTGTTTCCTCTTTGAGGGCTTTGACCAAAATCCGCGCAGAGGCCGGCTTCAACAATCCTGCCATGTCTTTCAGACCCAAAATGTGGACACCCATATCCGCCAATTCACGGCCCATGTTCACATAATAATCCAAATCATATTTGGAGCGGTCAGGGTTTAAAATGTCGCCCGTATAACAGATTGTGCCTTCGCAAATCTTGCCCGTTTTAATAACCGTTTCGATGGCCAGACGCATATTCGTCGTCCAGTTGAGACTGTCAAAAACCCGAAAGACGTCAACGCCATTTTCTGCTGCGCGCCAGATGAATTGCTCAACGACATTATCAGGGTAATTTGTGTACCCAACAGCATTGGAGGCGCGTAGAAGCATCTGTGTGAGCAGGTTAGGCATAAGTGCGCGTAATTCCCGCAAGCGATGCCAAGGGTCTTCTTGTAAGAAGCGATAGGCGACATCAAACGTCGCGCCGCCCCAACATTCCATGGAAAAGAGGTCTGGCAAATTGTGGCTATAGGCTTTGGCAACGCCCAGCATATCCGTCGACCGCATACGTGTTGCCAATAATGATTGGTGGCCATCCCGCATTGTTGTGTCCGTGATCAGAACTTTTTTTTGTTTCAGAATATGATCTGCAACGGCTTGAGCACCTTGAGAATCCAACATCGCT
>NZ_CAKZMP010000137.1 GCF_937128705.1 uncultured Kiloniella sp.
TAAGTTATTTAATATTTGGCGCAAGCGTGTCTGATCACTGTAAACCAGCTTGTGATCGTGTAGGTCAATTTCGGTAACAAATTTGATACCCTTTTCTTCAGCGAGTGCGCCAAAGGTTGCTTTAAGGGGGGGGAGCATTTCGGTTAGATCAAAAATTCTGCTTTCTAGTTCCAGTGCACCGCTTTCGATTTTGCTCATATCCAGTACGTCATTGATAATTTCCAATAGACTTTGGCTGGAAGAAATCAGTGTTGAGATTTTATGTTCCTGATCAATGTTTAGCTCTGTATTTTTGAGTAGCTGAGTCATACCAATGATGCCGTTCAAAGGCGTGCGGATTTCGTGGCTCATGGTTGCCAGAAAATCAGATTTTGCAGAGTTGGCCGTTTCTGCGTCGTCCTTCGCTTTTTCTAGTGCTTTGGTGCGTTGTTTGATTTTGGTTTCAAGGTTGCGATTGAGTTCTTCTACTTCTCTTTTTGAGCCTTCCAGTTTCTCTTCAGCACGTTTTAATTCAGTTACATCCTGAACCAGTCCAGTGGCCTGAAGAACTTTTCCCGTAAGATCACAATTCAGATTATTGTGGCTAATCACGTGGTGGACTTCACCATTTTGATGAACCACACGATAGGCGAGTGAAAAATTTGTCCCCTGTTCGAGGTTTTCACCCTGAATTCTTTCGACGCGTTCTCGGTCATCTGGATGTACACAGCCAATAAATGTGTCGTACCCGGGCTTTGCGGTTGCCGGAAGTCCGTATACACTTGGCAGGTTTTCAGACCATTCTTCGTACCCGTTTGCTAAATCCCAAAACCAGTGCCCCATCTTGGCAACCCGTTGAGCGCGTAGCAGGTTAAAATTCTGGTTATCAAATCGTTCAGAAAGCTCTTGGCGGGTTGATATCTCGCTGTGCAGTGATGCTAGGCTTTCCTGAATTTTGTCGAGCATGGCATTAAAGCTAACCCCGAGCTGACCGATTTCGTCTGCATTTGTATCGCCAAGTCTGACGTCTAAATTACCGCCTCTGATTTCATTACTAACTTCTGCAAGGTAAAGGATCGGACTGATTAATTTGCTTTGCATGTGAAAGTAGCTAATCAGGACAAAGAAGATTGTGGATATAACCAAAATAGCAGCAAGAATTGTTAACTGGTTGATTTTATTTTCGATCATAGCAACTTCGTTTGCTGTCCGCTGATCGATTTCTCTCTGGAAGTTATTTATAGGGCGCATAATTTTGGCTTTGGCAACGTGATAGGCATCACTGAACAAAATATCTGCTGCAAGCTGAGGGTCTGGCGGGGCCTTACGGGCCAGGTTTCGGTTTTTATCTGCGAACAGGCCATTAAGTGCAGCAAACGCTTTACGTTCAAGAAACACAAGTTCGTCGGAATTTGATTTGGCCTCTTCCAGAAAATGAAGTTCTTTTTCACTAACGCCCACAGCTTGGATCAGTGATAAAAGGGATGCTGCTGGTTTCGGAGCATCCGTACTCGTCTGTCCGGAAATAACAAAGTCCCAATAGATGCGAGTGTAATTTTTGGGTCTTGGTTTTCCCCCATTTCGAATGCTTAGAATATCATTGAAGTATTGTTTGAAACGCTGTTCCCCTGTTACGGCATAACTTCGTGCCATGCGTGTTAAATCGTCAGATGATTGACGAAGTTGATCAGCGAGTTTTAAGGCTTCTTGGCGTTGTCGTTCTTTTTGGGTTAATTCTGTCGAATTGTTATATATTAACCCAAGGGTAATGGTTGTCGCCCCCAGCAACACCATAAGAAGGGTAAAGATGATAATAACCCGAACACGGATCGACATATAAAAGCACCTGATTCCCGTATCGTATATCCTAAGACTTTGTCATTAAAGCACAGTTAATACCAATAAAATGGTATAAGGAACCGATTGGGAACAGTGTCAACAGGTGTGATTCGATCTGTTTTTTACACATCATGAGATAGTTTCCATCTTGCCTACAGATAAAGGTTGATCAGATAAGAGCAGTCTTAGGCGCTTTGCTCTTTCTCTGTGACGGGCTCGTGGATTATTTCCTGCATGACATTATTCATTTCTTCAAGAAGCACGCCCGGGTTTATTAGTTTTGCAACAAATGCGTTCATGCCGGCTTCTAAATATTCGTTGACATGATCTTCGACAACGTCAGCAGTAAGGGCAATGATGGGAACCTTGGCAATACTGCCTTCCAAATCCCGAATAATTCTTGTTGCTTCGGGGCCACTCATTTCCGGCATACGGATATCCATTAGAACAAGATCAATATTATCTTGCGCGGGATCAGATAATATGTCGACGGCTTTTTTTCCAGTATCGGCTTGTTTAACGTGATGTCCATATTTCCCCATAAGTACTGAAATAATACGCAAGTTGAGGGGATTATCATCAACCGCCAGAATTGATAGATTGCGGCGTGTTTCGTAAATGGCTGCTACATTTTTTTGCACAGGTGCAGCCGCTTCTTTGTTTGATTTGTTTAAGGGAATCTTGATTTCAAAAATAGTGCCTTTGTGTTCCTCTGACGAAACCTCGATGCTGCCATTCATGACATCAACTAGACGCTTTGATATCGCAAGACCTAACCCGGTTCCTTCGTAACGGCGGGAAATTGAGGCATCTGCCTGGGTAAATTCATCAAATATTTCTTTTAACCGATTGTCAGGAATACCGATGCCGGTATCTGTGACACTAATGACAAGCCACGCTTTGTCTTGATTTTCGGTTAGTTGTCGGGCTGAAAGTGTTACGCCCCCCTTTTCAGTGAACTTGATGGCATTGCCCAGCAGATTAATGAGGACCTGTCGTAGACGGGTAGGATCACCGTGCAGGTTGTTAGGAATTTTATCTTCTATTTCAATATTCAGCTTTAGAGATTTTTGCCGGGCAGATTGTTCAACAATTTCTATGGTTTTGTTGAGCTCATGGCGTAATTGATAATCTATATTTTCCAGCTTGAGTTTACCTGAATCAATTTTCGACAGGTCAAGAATATCGTTAATGATGACAAGTAGCGACTGGGTCGTTTCTTTTATTTTTTCAACTTTTTCACGTGTGTCCGGTGTTATACTGTCGTCCAATAGCATATCTGCCAGACCAAGCACCCCGGCCATCGGGGTTCTTATTTCATGGCTCATAGACGCGAGGAATTCTTGCTTGGCTTTACTGGCCGCTTGGGCTGCCTCAAATTGTTTTTCCAGCTCAACTGTTCTGTCTATAATTCGTTGCTCTAATGATTCCGCTGCTTTTCTAAGGTCTGATTCTGCCGTGTCGCGTTCCTGGATACGTTTGGAAATTGATTGTAAAAGTCGGTTTCCTGATTCTGCCAACACATAAAGCTCGTCGCCGTGGTTTTTCTTTGGCACAGCCAGTTGTGTTTGTAACGGGGCATCGGGGTCCGTTGCGGCCAGCGCGTGAGAGATGTTTTGTAAAGGACCAATCAGCAATCGATAAAAAATAAACGAAAATATACCCGCAATAATAAGACTCTGTAGTATGATGACCGAGGCTTCTAGCGCGACCCTCTGGATGAACTCTTCTGCGACATTTATGGGGTCTGCTATGACTTGTAAGTACCCTGCTGTAACTTCGGGGTCATCAATGGTTCGCAGTTCTACCTCAAAGGATTGTAGTCCGCCAAATCCATTGTTTGCAATCCAGCGATGTGGCGATGCTTCGTGAATGCGGGATCTGCTTGTAAGTGTATTGTGCAAGTCATCCAGAATTGTCACGGATATAATGGATTTATATTCCATGAGGCCGTTTGCAACTTCACCAGCTAAGTCATCGTTCACATTATAGGCAGATCTAGCAGCTGGTTCGTGGGCTGTTTTGATCACCTGTGCAACGGTTTTCCTGAAATTATTATTCGTTTCTTTCAGGTCCAGATAAGCAACAATCGTACTCATCATCAATCCGATGACAAGGGCGACAAAAATGACAGATCTTGCAACTTTGGAAGCAAGCCGTCTTTGAAGCTTTGGGGGGCGTGGATCTTTCGTCGACACGTTATCTGCTCAAAATATTATATATTTTGGAACAAGAAGTTGCTGTCATTTTCCGCAAGACTGATTGCCCCACGATTTTTGTAACTCCTGGTTCTTATCAATCCAACGATTGGTGGCTTGGTCATGCGTCATTCCGTCTGCATCAACAAGTGCGGCAACCTGACTGATCATTGGATTGGTAAAATTCATATCGTTGAGAACGGCATAGGCACAGGGCCATGTGATTTCCATTTTGACCCAAGCGACCTTTTTGAGCCACCCGTCTTTTGGGTTGCCGCAATCGTGAATTCGTTTGGGGTTAACCCCCCAAGCAGGGTCAGTTTCGCATTCTGCGCTATAGTTCGGGAACTCTACAAATTTACCGTCGTATCGGTCTTCGACCCAATTGGGGCTCCAATTAAACAGCACAATCGGTTCTTTGTTTTTATAAGATTTTTCCAATTCAACCCACAGATCATCGGCTTGTTTTACCGGACGTACAGTGAAATCCATTTCAAGCGCTCTGATACGTGCCTTTTCTGGTTTTTCCCATGGACCAGCAACATATCTGCCTTGTGGGGCTGTCGAGCTATCAGAAAAGAGGGAGGCGCATTTCTTTAGAGCTTTCCAGTCGGGTAGTCCTGGGCAAAGTTGCTCAACATAGCTGGGGTACCACCATTCTTCGCGCGTTTTTGCATC
>NZ_CAKZMP010000138.1 GCF_937128705.1 uncultured Kiloniella sp.
TTAATCTTCTTATGGTTTTTGTTGGGTGTTTCGCAGGAACCTTTATCGGCATGTTGCCGGGGCTTGGACCTATTTCAGCCATCGCGTTGATGATCCCCATCACTTATGGCTTTGATCCGGCAACAGGTATGATCCTGATGGCTGGCGTTTATTATGGCGCTATATTTGGTGGATCAACATCTGCAATCCTAATTAATGCGCCCGGCGTAGCTGGAACAGTTGCCACAGCATTTGACGGCTACCCCCTTGCAAAACAGGGACACGCAGGTAAAGCCCTCGCAATTGCCGCTTACAGCTCTTTTAGTGGTGGTACCATCGCCGCCATATTCCTTTTGTTTGCGGCTCCTGCCCTGGCTTCGGTATCACTCAGTTTTCAATCAGCAGATTATTTTGCGCTCATGGTTCTTGGCCTAACAGCTGTATCCGCTTTTGCCGGAAAAGGAAAATTCCTGATTGCCGTGCTAATGACGCTCTTTGGATTGATGCTCTCGACCATTGGAACCGATCAAACAGCCGGACTTCAACGTTTCACCTTTGGCTCTCTGGATTTAATTGATGGTATCAGCTTCCTGCTGTTGGCAATGGCAACCTTTGCCCTGTCAGAAGCTTTGATGGTCGTTCTAAAGCCAGAAAAAGTATCAAAAGAAGCTGAAGATGCCACAAAAGGTAATCTTGGCAGCATGAAAATCAGCAAAGAGGAAGTCAAAGACCTGGCCCCAGTTGTTGGACGAAGTTCTGTTCTTGGTTTCTTTATCGGGGTCCTTCCCGGTGCGGGGGCGACGATTGCCTCTTTCCTTGCCTATGGCATGGAACGCAGCTTTGCCAGCGCAAAGGAAAAACTCAAATTCGGTAAGGGTTCTCTGCGTGGGTTGGCCGCTCCGGAAACGGCAAACAACGCCGCCTGCTCAGGATCGTTTGTGCCGCTTCTGACACTCGGTATTCCGGGGTCAGGAACAACGGCTGTTATGCTTGGCGCGCTAATCTCATATGGCGTTCAACCGGGGCCAAGACTATTTGTGGAACAACCTGCTGTGTTCTGGTCCGTGATTATTTCTATGTATATCGGTAATATCATCCTGCTGGTTCTTAACTTGCCTTTGATTCCGTATATCGCGCGGTTGTTATCTCTACCCAAGCAGATTTTGACGCCCTTGATACTGTTCTTCTCGTTGATCGGTGTTTATCTCGTTTCCTTTAACACCTTTGATATTCATATCATGGTCATCGTTGCTATTCTTGCCATCGTCTTCCGTTTGATAAACTTCCCTCTCGCGCCCATGCTTCTTGGCTTTATTCTGGGTGGGATGATGGAAGATAATTTACGTCGCGCGTTAGCGATCAGTGACGGAGAGCTTTCTTTCCTTTGGGAGCGCCCAATTACGGCAAGTATCTTGGGGATCACTATTATTGTGCTACTTGCCCCATTGGTACAGAACCTCATTGATGTACGCAGAAGACGCGCCCTCAAAGTAAATGATGGTGAAGGATAGAATGTGTCTTCCCCCAAAAAAGTACGTCAAATAACAGCACTTAAGCTGGTTCTGACTTTTCTATCCGGTTTGACGGGGGGCTGTGTGTTTTGGGCACTTGGCCTCCCGCTTCCCTGGATGCTTGGATGTCTGACAGGTAGCCTTATTGCCTCGCTGTCAGGTATTCCCGTTGGCGTTACAAAACCTGTACGTCTGATCATTATGGTTATTCTTGGTGTCATGTTGGGCGGGACTTTTTCTCCCGAAGTTCTTGCCCGTGCTGGCGAATGGATACCAACCCTGATCGCCGCTGTGCTCTATCTTGCTATCCTCACCTTTATTGCACAGTTTTACTGTCGTAAATTTATAAAGATGGATCGCCTGACAGCGATTTTTGCAGGGTTCCCCGGCGGATTATCTGAAATGACCCTGCTTGGCGAAGAAGCTGGCGCTGATGTCCCAGCCCTGACCCTCGCCCACGCATGCCGGGTGGCAACCATACTCTTGGCAATCCCGCTATTCCTCACCTATTGGTCAGGATTAGAAATAGTTGAACAAGGGACTAGCGCCCCTTTGTGGTCCTCGGTTGATATCCTGATTTTACTTATTCTTGCTTTGGGCGGGTTATTCCTCGGCAAGATTGCGAAATTTCCCGCGTATCAGCTGACAGGGCCACTTTTACTTAGTGCAATTGTACACACTGGTGGGTTCGTTCAAGGCGAACCACCCGAAATCGTCACGATCCTGTTACAACTTACTCTTGGTTCCGCTTTGGGTGCCCGTTTTGCAGGGTACTCGCTTGGACAGGTAGGTCGTTTAATGCTGCTGTCCATCATCATGGCATTTTTGATGCTGGCGGTAACACTGGTTGTATCCGGGGCATTGTCCTATGCATTTGATCTAGAGTTTGAAGCGCTGATCCTTGCCCTGTCCCCCGGTGGTTTTGCAGAGATGACATTAGCCGCTTTATCTATGGGAATAGATCCTGCTTTTGTCACCACGCATCACGCTCTGCGTCTTTTGGTAATCGTCTTTATCGTTCCTGTATTTTTAGCCCGTATTATCAAGCGACAGAATAAACGCAAACAAGACTAGTATCTTGACGTCAACCAAACTAGACATGGTTGACGTCGATACCTTTGCCGTACTTCTTTTCGATCCTGGATTGAAAGATTTCAAATCCTACAGACAGAAACCAGTAAATGAGCGCCGCAGAAATCAACATTTCCATATACTTGAACTCTGCACGACCATGGGTTCTGGACATATACATTAACTCCCAAGCTCCCAAAACAGAAACCAGAGAGCTATCTTTAAGCATGGCAATAAACTGATTACCAGTCGGAGGAATAATCAATCGGATAGCTTGGGGTAAAATGACAAGCCGCATAATTTGATTTTTTTTAAGCCCCGAAGCTCTGGCCGCCTCGGACTGTCCTGCTGGAATAGCTTGAATACCTGCGCGAAAGATCTCTGCCATATAGGCACCATAACAAAGGGACAAAGCAATGATAGCTGCCGGGATCGGATCAAGAACAACACCAACTTGCGGTAACCCTAAATAAACCAAAAGGATTTGTAAAAGCAGCGGCGTTCCCCGAAAAAAAGAGATGTAAAAAGTTGAAATACCCAACGCCATGCCGTTTTTTGACAGGCGCGCAAGAGCAGCAACCAAGGCCAGAATGGTTGACGCAAAAATAGAAACGGCACAGATAAAAACCGTAAGTGCCGCCCCCATAAGAAACCCACTTTTCAGACCAAATCCAAGCAAATGGGGTAATCGGGACAGAATAAACTCGTAAGAGAGATCGAAGCTGTAAAAAAAGAAGAGAAACAGCGCCAAAAGCTGTCCCCAGGTAACAAAAAGCTGTGCTGTTTTAGGCAACTTGCTCACAAGGAAAAAATTCAACAAAACCCCAAGTACAAAGGTGCCGCGAATAAGTTCAACATTTATTGAAAACCCAGAACCTTCGGCAAAGCCAGATAGATCAAAGTTCAAAAAAATAAGATAGATAACAACGAAATAGAGCGACCATCGTGCTAATGGCCGCTCTACGAAATTAAATGACATATTATTCACAAGATCATACTCACTGTGTCAGGTCACCGCCATACCACTTTTGAGATAAGCGAGAGAGCGTTCCGTCCGCACGCAAAGCAGAAACAGCTTCTTTTATTTTCGCATTAAGCTCCGCGTCACCCTTGTCTGTTGCAATCGCCAAAGGTTCCATAAACAAAGCTTCCGGGCCAACAATTTTAATAGGGTAACCCTTCTTCTTTGCCTCTAAAACAGTTGGTAATGCAGTAAAAGCAGCATCTAAACGCACCCCGTCACCAAGGCGCAGATCATCCAGTGCCAGTAAATCTGTATCATAGGTACGAATATCAGCATCATCGATAATATAAGAAAACTCAGGAACATTCTCAGCATCAATCACCAAGTTTTTCTTCAAATAGCTTTCATAGGTCGTCGAAACCCCGACACCAACCTTATGACCTGATGCATCTTTCGTACTTAAGATGGATGTATTCTTTTCATGAACAACCAATGCCGCAGGTGTAAAATAATAGATCGCAGGAAAATCCAAAACTTCTGCGCGCTTTTTTGTTGGCGTCATAGACCCCACAGACATATCCCAACGTCCTGACCAATGACCTGCCGTAATAACATCCCACCCCGGTGTTACAAATTCTGCTTCTACACCAAGGTATTTGGCAATAGCATGGCCAACATCAATGTCAAAACCAACAAACTCGTTATCTGCATTTAACGAAGATTGCGGGGGGTATTCTGCATCAGTTGAAATTACCAAGGTCTTCTTGTCCATTATCCGATCAAGTGTTTCACCCGCAAAGGCAAACCCGGTGGATGCTATCACGATGCCTGTAATTCCTGCGATCCCGGCAAGACCCGTCATCATCGTTTGTCTGAAATTTTTCATTACTTTCTCCCTGTTCGGAACGAGGGCATGAACAAGTTTTCCTGTTTCTTTGGCCCTAACACTCAGTTTTTTGAAAACCGCTTTCAGTACAATAAACGATAACACAACTGAACACATGTTCAACTAGAAATTTTTCCCATAAAAATTCCTCTCCATGAAAAGGAAACTTCCATAGTCATTCCAATAGTTATAGCATGATTTTACAGCTTAAAGGCGCCAGCCATCAGGCCATCAACCCAGCCTTCGCATAACATTAACCCCTCTTCAGGAGAGAAAACATCGGGGTTAAGACACCATTCAAGCCAAAGACCATCCAGCATTCCACTAAGGCCAATGGCCGCAAGTCGATAGTTAAACTCAGGCGTTTCAGAAGACTTTACCAGATCCCGGAGCATGAGTTCGATTTGTTGGCGAAAGCCTGCATTTGTCTTGTCATGAGACAGTCGCACCTGTTCGGACTTGTCCGACATGTGCCAGAACACAATCCAGATCCTCAGAAACTTTTGATCCAAAACAATTGAAGAAAAATAGGCTTTAAAAAAAGCACTCATTTTTTCACGGGGCGATCCATTTGTTTCAGCAACAATATCGACAACATTTTGCAAAATATCTGTCGCAAGCTTTTCATAGGCATCTGCGATCAAATCATCTTTACTGGGATAATGGTGATTTATGAGACCGACAGATATCCCGGCTTCCGAACTTATACTTCGCACGGACAGTCCATCGCTTCCCTTCTTTTCAAGGCAGCGAATGGTCGCTTTAACCAAATCTTTTTTCCGTGCGTCTGGTGCCTGACGCCGAAATTTTGGAGTTTCTGTCATATTGTTCTCAGAAAATTAAACCTTAAAAACCACCTGTTATCTAGATTTACCCCGTATATATCTCTCTGACAACACATGCATTCAGGTCATTAAAACGAGCCTGATATTTTTCTTATTGAACGACTGTTCAGTTTTATGTATTATCCAGATATGCCAACTGTATTCTTTGACAGGCACGGTGAGCTTACAACCATTACAAGTCAGGTGATATATGCAACTTTCCCCCCTTACAAAACGCGTAACTGGTGCTGGTGCATCCGCATGGGATTTACATAGTAAGGCTTTGCAGGAAAAGTCCGAGGGTAAAGATATCATCGTGATGAGCGTCGGAGACCCAGACTTTTCAACGCCGAAAAAAATCACATCAGCTGCCAAAGATGCGTTGGATGCAGGTGATACCCATTACACAGAATTAACAGGTCGATACGAATTAAGAGATATCCTCGCCAAACGGCATAACAAACAGACGAAACAACAGGTATCTGCCGACAATGTTATCGTATTGGCGGGGGCTCAGTGTGCCCTCTTCACGTCATCACTGTGTATCGCGACCCAAGGCGATGAGATTATCGCTCTGGAGCCGATGTATATCACCTATGAGGCCAGCATTTGTGTAACGGGCGCAACGATCGTCCCCGTTCCCCAATCAGCAGAAACAGGTTTCAGACCTGATATCAAGGCAATAGAAGATGCAATTACACCAAGAACCAAGGCTATTTTCCTAACAACCCCAAATAATCCAACGGGCGTTGTTATGACAAAAGCAGAACTTGAGAAAATCGCGCAACTTGCACAAGCGCATAACTTATGGGTAATCGCAGACGAAGTTTATTCTGACCTGATTTTCACCGGCGAGCATGTCTCTATCGCCTCTATAACAGGTATGGCAGAGCGAACAGTTACAATAAGTAGCTTATCCAAATCTCACGCCATGACAGGTTGGCGGCTGGGATGGGCAATTGGCCCCAAACACTTAATTCAAGCGATGGAAAAAATTGCGCTTTGTATGTTGTATGGTCTGCCGGGATTTTCGCAAGAAGCTGCAAAAGTCGCTTTAACAGATCTGGCTGAAGAGCCTCAAAAAATGAAAGAGATCTATCACAAGCGTCGTGATCTAACGTTGGAATCTCTTAAACCAGCAATAAACTTGGTAACCCACAGTCCCCAAGCTGGAATGTTTTTATTGGTCGACATCAGGTCAACCGGCCTAACAAGCCGTGATTTTGCGGAGCAACTTTATGCTCAAACAGGTGTTTGCGTACTAGATGCTGAGCCTTTCGGTCACAGCGCAAAGGGGCATATTAGATTGTCTTTCACCCTTTCTGAAAAACAAATCATCGAAGGTTGTCAACGAATTTGCGCCTTTTGCAAAACCCTTGGTCAACAACAAGCCGCGGTATATTCCACATAACCCCTGCCTTCCTTTATAAAGTGAAACCATCATGACAACACTTGGCGAATTTCTCATAAAGCTACTTGAAAGCTACGAAGTGGATCGGGTTTTTGGCATACCCGGCGTTCATACAATCGAACTTTATCGTGGTCTGGCGAACTCTCCTATTACCCACTATACACCGCGCCACGAACAAGGCGCAGGCTTCATGGCAGATGGCTATGCACGCATTAGCGGAAAACCGGGTGTGTGTTTTGTTATTACAGGCCCCGGACTAACCAACATCTCAACGGCAATGGCTCAAGCCTATGCAGATTCAATTCCCATGCTGGTTATTTCAGGTGTTAATAAAACCAAACATCTTGGACACGGTAATGGGAACCTACATGAGCTACCCAACCAAAGCGCATTTGCAGAACAGGTTTCATCCTTTAGTTATTCCGTCAATCACCCTGATGATTTACCACAGGTAATGGCACGAGCATTTGCTGTTTTTTCAAGCGCACGTCCAAGACCTGTTCATATTGAAATACCAATTGACCTGATGTCTGCACCAGCTGATCACCTTATGCCCATCCCTTCTCTGACATTTCCTCATCCCCCGGCCCCAGATAAAACCGCTATTGATCAGATCGCAGACCTCTGTTTTGGTGCAAAATCACCACTTCTAATAATTGGTGGGGGCGTTAAAGGGAAAAATAAATCAGCTCAGGAACTCGCTGAATACTTGGATTGTCCTGTTATTATGACGGTTAACGCCCGGGGTTTAATACCTGATAGCCATCCCCTCGCAATACCAGCCAGCCCCTCTTTGAAGTCAGTTAGGTCCGTTATTGAAAATTCTGACCTTGTTTTGGCCATGGGAACAGAACTCGGTCCAACCGATTTTGACATGTATGGAAATCAAGAGTTCACAATTCCCAACACTTTAATTCGTGTTGATCTTGATCCTCTTCAATTACATAGAAACATACACCCAACGATCGGTGTTATTGGTGACGCAGATCTAACCATGCAGAAACTGGTTCACTCCCTGAAAGAAAATGAACAATCGCACGTAAACAGAAATGGAGCTGATCGCGCCTTAACGACGAAACAAGCGGCATTCAACGAGTTATCAAAGCCGATGCAAGAACAGATCAAGTTTCTTGAAACAATCAAATCATCATTGCCCGGTGTCGTGATCATAGGCGATTCAACCCAGCCAGTTTATGCCGGTAATCTCTATTATTCGCCGGATAGCCCCAAAGGCTGGATGAATTCAGCAACGGGCTTTGGAACATTGGGTTACGCACTTCCGGCTGCTATCGGCGCACAACTTGCCGATCCTGAGCGTCCGGTAGTTTGCTTAACGGGTGATGGCGGCATTCAATTTACACTAGGTGAGCTGGGTTCAGCGATAGACGCAGGTGCAAACATTATCGTTATCGTCTGGAATAACGACGGATATCTGGAAATTAAAAACTTTATGCTGGAAAATGATATAACCCCAGAGGGTGTCACGCCCAGTTCCCCAGACTTTCCTGCTATAGCCGAGGCTTATGGTCTTTACGCTGAACATCTTTCATCAAAAGAAGAGCTGCCTGCGGCGTTAAAAAGAGCGCGTGCTGAGAACCGTCCAACCCTTATCCAAATAGAAGAAAACCTATTCAGCCCCACGGGTTAATTCTTTTGCTCTCCCCTTATATCTCCTCTTATTAAATGCCTGAAATCAGGCTTTTATCTATTGCGTTGGGAATGAAAAACTTAAAGACATAATTTTTTTGCATCTTTATTGACTTACATCAAAGGCAATTTCGGTAAATAGGCAGATGTTTGTTTCCATTAGGATTTTGTCAGTATGTAAGCGAAAGGAGATGCTTCATGCCGAACCAAAAGGCATGGGCAAAGAGTACAACGGAAAAAAACATCAACAGAACAAAGGCAATTGCCGCCTGTCATGATGTATCTGCTGTCTTTATACAAAAGCTCATCTATATACCGCTTCTAATCGGGCTTACTATTCTCTTCGCTTTGTCCACGGCCAATGCAGCGTCAAACAACTTTGAAGAATACCTCTCCAAGGTAACTCCAAATGAAATATTTGAAGGTGCGACAGAGTTTCGGCTGGTTCCCGGCGCACCTTCCTATGCAGAAATATTAAAAGATAACGAAAAAGTTGGATACGCCTATCTCAATACCGATTTCGTTAATGCCACGGGATATTCTGGTAAACCGATCAACGTAGTCGTCGGCCTAACCCCGGAAGGTGTTGTCAGTGGGACAAAGCTTGTTAAACACCACGAACCCATAGTTCTGATTGGTATTCCAGAAGAAAAAATATCTAATTTTATGTCCGGTTACACTGGTATTGATGCTGTTAGTCGGACAGGACAGAGCCGCGACACGGGTGAAGTCGATATGATCAGTGGTGCAACGGTCACCATCATGGTCATTGAAGATTCTATCTTCAGGTCAGCCATTAAATTTGCACGATATCTTGGCATTGCTGGTGTTCAACAAGATCAAGCATCCGGACCAACAGAAATAAGGCACGTCAATAAAGACATCACCGAGGTTACTGATTGGCAAACGCTACTTGGCAATGGTGCTGTTCGTCACAGGGTAATCACCCTTGCAGAAATCAACGAAGCCTTTGAAAATTCTGGAAACAAAAAAGCAGCTGCTCGTCCAGAAAAGGGGGCGCCAGATGATATCTACATAGATCTCTATGTCGCTCCTGTTAGTGTACCCGCTATTGGTAAGACCTTGCTTGGGGATGCGGAATACAACCACTTGCAAAAACAACTAGAACCCAATCAAGAGGCTGTTCTTATCTTTGCCAATGGTCGCTATTCATTCAAAGGTTCGGGCTATGTGCGTGGTGGCATCTTTGACCGCTTTCAACTTATCCAGGGAGAAAGCTCTGTTCGTTTTAGGGATAAGTTCCACAAACGCATCGGCGATCTTGGTGCGGATGGCGCCCCTTATTTCAAGGAAATAGCTCTCTTCCGTATCCCAACGGATGTTGAGTTTAACCCGGCAGATAATTTTCGTATCGAGTTACTTGCCAACCGTGAAATTGCTGCAATCAAAAAGATTTTTCTGGCCTTCGAACTAAATTATGATCTGCCAGACAAGTACGTCACAATAGAGAAACTAGCCCCCGCACCCACTGCGACAACAAAAACATCAGAGTCTTCTGTAAATCAGGAAGCATCCGAAGATACCCATCGCGTAGAGTTATGGAAACGCATGTGGGATCTTAAAAGACCCGACATCGCCGTTCTTAGTGTTGCGATTGCCATACTCACGATCATTTTCTTTTTTCAGGACTGGTTGGTTCAACGCCCAAAACTTCTGACATGGACCAGAAATCTGTTTCTTGTCTTTACCGTTCTCTTTATTGGGTTTTACGCTCAGGCACAGCTTTCTGTTGTTAACGTCCTCACTTTTGCGAATGCGCTTATAACAGATTTCAGCTGGAACTACTTCCTGATGGAACCCATGATCTTCTTATTGTGGTTATCTGTTGCCGGGGCGCTACTTTTTTGGGGACGCGGGGCTTATTGTGGATGGCTATGTCCGTTTGGGGCCTTACAGGAACTCTTAAATCAAGCAGCTAAATTCTGTAAAATACCGCAATTCGAGCTACCATGGGGACTTCATGAACGCCTGTGGCCATTGAAATACATTATCTTTCTTGGCCTGTTTGGACTATCCCTCTATTCCCTGCAAGACGCAGAACATTGGGCAGAAATTGAACCATTCAAAACCTCTATCATCCTGAAGTTTGTTCGCGACTGGCCTTGGGTTCTCTATGCGGTTGCTCTTTTGGCTGCTGGCCTGTTTGTTGAACGTTTTTATTGCCGATACATTTGTCCTTTGGGCGCTGCCTTGGCCATTCCCGGACGTATGCGCATGTTTGAATGGCTTAAACGCCATCCCAAAGACTGCGGTAGTCCCTGCCAGACTTGTGCCAAAGAATGTATGGTCCAAGCAATCCATCCCACGGGCGAGATCAACCCGAACGAATGTCTCTATTGTCTGCATTGTCAGGTTGTTTATCACGATGAACATCGCTGTCCGCCAATGGTACAAAAACGCAAGCGTAGAGAACGCCTACAGGATCTTCAAAGCAAAAGCGCTGCTGTTGTAAAAGCAAGCTGCTCGGCGACTGAAATTCCAGATTTCATAGGTGATGATAAGAACAACCCCGGACCTTCTGCAAAAGCCAGAGGGAAAGGCGCTACCCCGGGGAAAGGAACCCCGGGCTAGCAAAACCGTCGCCCCAAGGGCGACAGCACGCCCAGCCTGTTGAATGGTGAGACACGCGACAGGTTGGGCACTTAAAGAGGAGCATATAAATGTCAAAAGATAAAGGTCTGTCCAGACGTGATCTGCTTGGGGGTTCAGCTAAACTAGCGACTATCGCTGGTGTCGGTGCTGCCTCTGGTATTGCTGGATTAGGGGGTGTTTCAACAGCATCTGCGGCTGGCGCTAATAACCCCGCCGCCGTTGAGCCGGGTCAATTGGACGAATACTACGGTTTTTGGTCATCAGGACAAGCGGGTGAACTCCGTATTCTTGGTCTTCCTTCTATGCGTGAGCTTATGCGCGTACCGGTATTCAATAGATGTTCTGCGACAGGTTGGGGACAAACCAACGAAAGTAAGAAAATTCTTACTGAAAACCTGTTGCCACAAACCAAGAAATTTCTTGAAACACGCGGCGGCGACTATATGAACGGTGATTTACACCACCCTCATATGTCCTTTACCGAAGGTGCCTATGACGGCCGTTATCTCTTCATGAATGACAAGGCCAATACACGTGTCGCACGTGTTCGCTGTGATATCATGAAGGTCGATAAAATCATCGAAATTCCGAATGCGTCAGATATTCATGGTCTGCGTCCGCAAAGATACCCCCGTACGGGCTATATCTTTGCTAATGGCGAACACCGTGTTCCCTTGCCAAACGATGGTTCTGTTCTAGACGATCCAAGTAAATACTTTGCTGTGTTCTCTGCCATTGATGGCGACACCATGGAAGTTAAGTGGCAGGTTAAAGTCAGCGGTAACCTAGATAACGTCGATGCCGATTATCAGGGTAAATACGCGATATCTTCCTCTTACAACTCTGAAGAAGGTGTTAACTTAGCTGAAATGACATCATCAGAGCAGGATCATGTCGTTGTTTTCAATATCAAACGTATCGAAGAAGCCGTAGCCAAAGGTGAATACGAAGTATTTGACGGCGGTGTTCCAGTTGTTGATGGAACCAAAGGTTCTTCCCTTACCACCTATATTCCAATTTCTAACAGCCCGCACGGTGTCAATGCTGCGCCGGATAAGCGCCACATTGTGGTGAACGGTAAACTGTCACCAACAGCATCTGTTATTGACGTTGACCGTCTTGATGATGTGTTTGACGGCAAGATCAAACCTCGTGATGCGATTGTAGCAGAACCACAGCTTGGCCTTGGTCCGCTCCACACAGCATTTGATGGACGCGGCAACGCCTATACCACCCTCTTCCTGGATAGCCAGGTTGTTAAATGGGACATTGAAAAAGCCATTCGCGCCTACAAAGGTGAAGATATCGATCCGATTATTCAGAAGATTGATGTTCATTACCAACCTGGTCACAACCATACGTCTATGGGGGAAACCTCTGAAGCCGATGGTAAATGGCTGATCTCTATGAACAAGTTCTCTAAAGATCGCTACATCAATGTTGGACCTCTTAAACCAGAGAACGAACAGTTGATCGATATTTCTGGCGACGAGATGAAAATTGTTCATGACGGCCCGACCTTTGCCGAACCACATGACTGTATCATTGTCCACAGATCAGTTGTTAATCCGGTTCATGTTTATGATCGTAACGAACCAACCTTTGCCGATACCGTTGCAATGGCAAAAGCAGATGGCATTGATCTGGAAGATTGTCAGGATGTTATCAGAGACGGTAACAAGGTCCGGGTTTACATGAACTCTGTTGCTCCAGAATTCAGTCTGGAAAAGTTCACTGTCAAACAAGGGGACGAAGTCACCGTCGTGATTACCAACCTTGATGATGTTGAAGATCTGACCCACGGGTTTACCTTGGCAAACTATGGCGTTTGCTTCGAAGTAAGTCCTCAACAAACAGCTTCCGTAACCTTCATTGCTGATCGTCCCGGTGTTCACTGGTTCTATTGTCAGTGGTTCTGTCACGCGCTTCACATGGAAATGCGTGGCCGTATGCTGGTTGAGCCAGCTTAGGGAAAGTTGAGTAGATCGATGGCTTGGTTTTTAAAAAAACTGATCATGAAACAATATGTTTTGGCGTTTCTTTTTAGCACCGTCGTCTTGATGACGATGTTTGAGAGCCAAGCCGTCGTTTTACAAGTAACACCAGAAACACTAACAACCTCACTAATCAATGCACAGGATGGCGATGTTCTTGTGCTGAACAAAGGCATTTATACAGGTCCGATTGTCTTAAAAAAAACACTGACCCTTAAAGGCCAACAAGGTGCCGTCATTGATGGTAATCGCACAGGTAATACCATTGAAGTTATTGCACCTGACAGTGTTGTTTCCGGTTTAAAGATCATAAATTCCGGACAGGATCTTTCACAACAAAACAGTGGCGTTTTTGTCAATAAGACAGCTCACAATACTGTTGTTGAAAATAATATCTTACAAAACAACCTCATCGGAGTTTATCTCTGGGGACCTAAAAATGCTGTTGTCAGGAATAATCGCATTGAGGGTTTACAGGTTCTGCAAGTCAATGATCGTGGGAATGGTGTCCAGCTTTGGAATACGCCGGGATCAATTGTCGAAGGCAATACAATCCTTTTTGGTCGTGACGGTATTTTCACCACCACGAGTAAAAAGAACATCTTCAGAAACAATACTTTCGAAAAAACGCGCTTTGCCATTCACTACATGTATACAAACAACAGTGAAGTCAGTGGCAATATTTCCCGCGGCAACGATGTTGGTTACGCTCTCATGTTTTCAAAAAAGTTGAAAATAACCAACAATCAGTCAATCAATGACAAGGAACATGGTTTTGCGCTCAACTATGCAAACTCATCCCTTTTCAAAGGAAATCTGGTCGAGAACGGCGGCGTAAAATGCGTTTTCATCTACAACTCCAACAAAAATCGTTTTGTGCAAAATCATTTTGAAGGGTGCCAAATTGGTATCCACTTCACAGCGGGATCTGAAAAGAATACCGTTAGTGAAAACGCCTTTATCAACAATCAACACCAAGTCAAATATGTTGGTACTCGTCATCTGGATTGGTCAGAGAACAATAGAGGTAATTACTGGAGCGATAACCCTGCGTTCGATCTAAACGGTGATAATATCGCCGATAGCGTCTATCGCCCAAATGATGTTCTGGATCAGGTAATTTGGGCTTACCCCGCTGCGAAGTTGTTGATCAACTCACCAGCTATGGAAATCTTACGTTGGTCGCAGTCGCAGTTTCCTTCACTACAGCCCGGCGGCGTTTTTGACAGTGCACCCTTGATGACACACCCGAAAATTGATCGTATTTCAATGAACTCTGACACATTAAACTCAGGCCGCTTAAATTCTGGCATGGAGACAAATCCATGATTAAAAACAGCATTATTTTAAAAAATGTCAGTAAGCATTATCCTTCCCACAAAGCTGTGACGGACATTAACTTCTCTGTACCTGAAGGCTGTCTTATGGCTTTGGTCGGACATAACGGTGCCGGAAAAACAACACTGATGAAACTAATTCTTGGGCTGGTACAACCGACAGCGGGATCACTTTCGATCCTCGGCCATGACCCCAAAGACAAGACAGCTTTCCATTACCGTAATGCCATTGGATTTTTACCTGAAAATGTCGCGTTTGATGCGAATATGACAGGTAAAGAGCTGATTTCTTTCTATGCAAGTCTAAAAGGGGAGACCAAGTTTCGAAGCTTGGAGCTGATGGATATCGTTGGCTTGTCTGATGCCCTTAATCGTCGTTATAAAACCTACTCTAAAGGCATGAAACAACGTTTGGGACTGGCACAGGCACTTTTAGGTAAACCACGGTTGCTGCTACTTGACGAACCGACATCAGGTCTTGATCCCGCTGCCAGACAACACTTTTACGATATTATCCGTGACCTCAGAAAAGACGGTGTTACGATCTTGCTTTGTTCTCATGTTTTAACCGAACTCGAAGCCCAGACAGATGCCGTAACCGTTATGAACTCTGGCAGGATCGTTGCCTCTGGCTCTTTAGAAGACCTTCGCACACAAGCAGACTTACCACTTAGCCTGCGGATCACTGTGAAAGAAGGTATGACGAAACAAATTGCTCAACCACTTCAAAATCAGAATGCAACGATAACCTTTATGAACGGCAAGCATCTGGAAATCGAATGCGCCCCCAGCTCAAAGATGGCAATGCTTCGTCACTTAGGAGAACTAGGCTCACTTATTGAAGACGTCGAACTACAGAATACATCGCTAGACCAGTTGTATGCCGTCTTTAGTGATCAGAGAGGACAATGAGATGAAAACAATCTGGATCATTGCCCTAAAGGAACTAAAAGACGCCCTACGTAACCGCTGGATCATCGCGGCATCCTGTCTGCTTGCTGTGCTTGCCCTCAGCTTGGCATTTGTGGGGACAGCACCTGTCGGCGGCGCAAAAATTAGTACCATGCAAGTCACTGTTGTCAGCCTTTCAAGTCTGTCTGTTTTTCTTGTCCCTTTGATATCCCTAATGCTTTCTTATGACAGTATTGTCGGCGAGGTCGAGCGTGGATCTATGCTATTATTGCTCACCTACCCCATCAATCGATGGCAAATCATTTTAGGAAAATTTCTTGGACACACTCTTATTCTGTCCATCGCGACACTTCTCGGTTATGGCGCCGCAGGTTTCCTAATCGGATTTAGTTCCAATGGGGCTAGCCTTCAGGACTGGCTCGTATTTGGGAGCTTAATTGCCTCTACCGTTTTATTAGGTAGTGCTTTCTTGTCGATCGGTTATCTACTAAGCGTTTGCGTGAAAGAACGGGCAACTGCAATGGGTTTGGCTGTCGCAGTTTGGTTGTTGTTTGTACTTCTGTTTGATATGGCCGTTTTAGGGGCTTTGGTCGTCGATCAAGGTGAAAATATAAAATCAGATTTTGTAAATTTCCTGCTGCTATTTAACCCGGCTGATTCCTTCAGATTATTAAATCTTACCGGCTTTGACAGTACAGCAGCTCTTTCTGGAATGTCGTCCATTGCCGGACGAGCAGTACTTCCCGTCCAATATGCCATCGTTGCATTAGTAGGCTGGATCACTCTTCCGCTATTGCTTTCCGGATACCTCTTTTCAAGGAGAGAGATATGAACAAGCTCTGCACATTACTGCTTGTATCTGGTAGCTTACTTCTTAATGGTTGTTTTGGTTCAGACGACACCCCAAGACCAGATCCAGCAACACTTACATCTGATGACCAAAGTTATTTTTGTGGCATGACTGCTGCGGGTCACCCCGGCCCTAAAGCGCAAATCCACATCTTGGGACAAGCAGTCCCAATCTGGTTCGCAGCAACCAGAGATGCCGTCGGTTATATGAAGCTGCCAGACGAAAGTAATGAAATAACAGCCGTTTATGTTACCGACATGGGAAAAGCGAACTGGAAATCACCAGAGGCAGGCCCCTGGATTGATATAAAAGAAGCGACCTTGGTAATTGAAAGCAACCGTCGCGGGGGTATGGGCGCACCTGCTGTTGTGCCGTTTAAAGAAGTCTCATCAGCAGAAAACTTTATATCTCAGTACGGGGGAAGAATGATTTCGTTAGATGAAATCCCGATTGATTATGTACTTGGAATGGTCGAGATCCCCGACAATCCTGCGTTATCAACATTAGAATAAAGCTATTATATTCAGGTAAATAACATGCTTAAAAATAAAACTAGACGGCGTTTTCTACAAATTATCGGAACAGCCTCTCTTCTATCCCCCGCTTTAATCAAGCAATCTCTTGCTCTGGGGACACAAAAAGACGCCGTGTTTTTTAAATGGCAAGGTGTCGCACTTGGCGGGCAAGCTGAAATACTGTTGCCCAAAGAAAAGGGATCAGAAGACCTCGCGCGAAAAATTCAAAACGAAATTAGCCGTTTGGAAAAAATATTTAGCCTCTACCTTCCCTCTTCAGAAATTAATCTCTTAAATTCACAGGGCGAGCTTCAAAACCCTTCGCCAGAGCTTTTTCAAGTTATCTCCAAGGCACATGAAATCTCATCACTGACCAAGGGGGCTTTCGATATAACGATACAGCCCCTATGGCTCGTCCATAGTGAAATGCCAAACCTAACAGATCATAAGCGCAAGAAGGCCATACAATCAGTCCAAGAATTGATTGATTATAGAAACATAACAGTTTCCCCCGAACATATATCGTTCAAAAAACGCGGGATGGCCATTACCCTTAACGGTATCGCCCAAGGCTTTATTACCGACCGAATTTATCAGCTATTGATAAGCCATGGACTGACTAATAGCTTGGTTAACGTTGGCGAAATTAAAGCGTTGGGAAATCATCCATCAGGACGTGAATGGGCGGTGTCGATTAAAGGCCAAGAAGAAAAAATGCCCGAAAAGGCTGTAAACCTTCATGCTGGTAAAGCAATTGCCACATCGTCCCCGACAGGTACGATCCTGAAGGATGGTCATTCGCATTTACTTCAAGTTAAGAACACAGATGCCCTAGCTCTTTACAAAACGATGAGTGTTATCGCTGATAACGCCACAACGGCTGATGCTCTATCAACGGGACTATCTTTCATCCCTCCCCAAGAATTGAAAAACATAATTTCAACCAAGCGCAACATAGAAATTATCGCACATACAGTTACAGGAGAGACAATCAAGATCTAGTCACGAAATGGTCAGGACATAGTTAGGGACAAGGCTAGGACTGAATTTCTTACGTAATTTCGTCTTAAGCCTTAACACCCCTTACCTCTTGCTTAAGATTCAGCCATCCGTTCATCTTCTTTACGCCGCGCCTCTGTCCGTTTCGTCAGTATTGATGCTGTGATGACACCCATTGTGACAATCAAAATTAAAATCGTCGAAAGCGCATTAATCTTTGGCGTCACACCAAGTCTTACCTGACTATATATTTTCATTGGCAGAGTTGTCGCCCCCGGCCCCGACGTAAAGGATGCGATCACCAGATCATCCAACGACAGGGTAAAAGATAACAGCCAGGCAGAAATAATCGCCGGTGCCATGATCGGCAACGTCACCTTTATAAATGATTGAAAAGGCGTACAGCCCAAATCAGTCGCGGCTTCTTCTAATGAACTGTCAAAGGTAACCATTCGCGACGAGACAACAACAGCGGCATAACACATTGAAAAGGTAATATGGGCCATTGTTATGGTCCAAAAACCCCGGTCAATTCCCATAGAAACAAAAAGTAAAAGCAGGGAAAGCCCGGTTATCACCTCTGGCATTACCAACGGCGCATAGATCATACCAGAAAAAAGGGTTCGGCCGCGAAAACGCCCTGCCCGTACCATGACAACCGCGGCCAGAGTCCCCAGAATGGTGGCCATAGTCGCCGATACTAAAGCAACTCGTAACGTAACCAGTGCTGCGTCCAGAAAGGCTTCATCTTTGAAAAGCTCGGCATACCATTTTGTCGAAAATCCGCCCCAAACAGTTACAAGTCTGGACTCGTTAAAGCTAAAGAATACCAGAATAAGAATGGGCAGATACAGAAAGACAAATCCCAAGGTCAGGGACGTGGTGTTAAACCATGTAAAACGATTACTCATTGTTCTGCCTCCTGCGCGCGTTCTTGCTGTTTCTGGAACAGAACGATCGGAACAATCAACAATAACAAGAGTAATACAGCAACAGCCGAAGCAACGGGCCAGTCTCTATTACTAAAAAATTCAACCCAAAGGGTCTTGCCAATCATCTTGGTATCAGATCCCCCAAGAAGATCAGGAATAACGAACTCGCCAATCGCCGGAATAAATACAAGGAAAGATCCTGCGATAATCCCCGGAATTGAAAGAGGTAACGTCACCTTCCAAAAAGCAGATATCGCCGTACATCCGAGGTCTTGAGCTGCCTCAAGTAGCGAACCATCCATTTTTTCAAGTGCAGAATAAAGTGGTAGCACCATAAAGGGCAGATATGAATAGACAATACCGATATAAACAGCTGTGTCTGTATTCAGTATGTGTAATGGATCGTCCACAACCCCTACGAACATTAGAAGCTGATTGAGCAGCCCTTCAGTCTTCAAGATACCAATCCACGCATAAACCCGGATCAAAAAGCTCGTCCAAAAAGGCAAAATAATCAGCATTAACAAGGTTGGACGCCATTCAGATGGTGCCTTGGCCATAGAGTACGCCAAGGGATAGCCAATCAAAAGGGAGAGAACCGTGGATACAAACGCAATTTTCAAGCTGGATAGATAACTCGACCAATAGAGATCATCTTCGGTGAGCCAGACATAGTTCTCAAAGTCCAAATTCCCCACAAAAGCCTTAATCCCTTCCCACCCATTATCAAGGTCAAAGGTCGGTGTGTAAGGTGGAATTGCAACGGCGACATCCGAAAGCGAGATTTTGAGCACAATCCCGAAAGGAACAAGAAAAAGCAGGAACAACCAGAAATAGGGTATTCCAATAAGTAAAAAGCGTCCGAGTTTTCTATCCATGATCCCCGCCCTTAATCCAATAGGACGCCGGCGGTGCTACGCCAAGACAACCAGACATGATCTTCCCAAGTAAACTCCCGATTTGCTAAACGACGTATGTTTGATTCCTGTGCCTTAAAAATCATCCCATTACTTAACCTGACGTGATAAGTGGAAAGATTGCCAACATAAGCAATGTCATCAATCTGCCCTTTTATTTTGTTATCTACGCCTTGGGGTTCATCACGGGTGACATGCACCTTTTCGGGACGAATGGCGAAACAAGCATTTTCATTTTCTGATCGGCTAGCATTGTTCGCAATTTTTATTTCCGGTTCTCCTTCGGCCCAGGCCAATTGAATTCCTTCTTCGGTCTTATGATCAAGCCGACCTTCGATTATGTTCACATCCCCGATAAAATCAGCCACATAACGACTATTGGGATATTCATAAATGACTTCAGGTGTTGCCACCTGCATGATTTTCCCGTCATCCATCACCGCGATACGGCTGGCAACAGTCATGGCTTCTTCCTGATCATGGGTCACAATAACAAAGGTCATACCCAGTTTTTCTTGAATATCCATCAGCTCAAACTGGGTTTGTTCCCGTAACTTTTTATCAAGCGCCCCCAGAGGTTCATCAAGTAAAAGAAGTTTAGGCTTTTTGGCAAGCGAACGGGCAAGTGCAACTCTCTGTCGCTGACCACCCGAAAGCTGGTGAGGTTTCCGCTTGGCAAACTTTCGTAACTGAACCAGTGACAGCATTTCCTCTACGCGTTCTGCGATAAGGTTTTTGGGCCATTTATCCTGTTTCAGACCAAAAGCGATATTCGCCTCAACCGTCATATGCGGGAAAAGTGCGTAAGATTGAAACATCATATTCACAGGGCGCTTATAGGGTGGCACCGCCCCAATATCATCATCACCAAGGGAAATAATACCTTCGCTGGGTGTTTCAAACCCCGCTAGCATGCGCATCATCGTTGTCTTGCCACAACCGGATGGGCCGAGCAGAGCAAAAAATTCACGCTCATAAATATCGAGACTGATATCATCGATCGCGGTAAATGACCCGAAACGCTTGGTAACATTCTTAAATCGCACCAACGGCTTTTCATCGGGATTATCCCAAGGCGCAAAGCGAGCCGATGGTTTCTTGGCTGATGAAGTATTCATAGCACCCTCAAACAATACTCTACATAAAAAAGCATCGTCTCTAAATTGAGACGATGCTTTTATCTGGATTTAGCTGCCGCTTTTGACCTTGGTCCACAAGCGAGTTATCACACGCTGTGTTTTGGGATCATAAGGCATAATTGTGTAGAGCCGCTCCATCGTTCCTGAATCAGGATAGATCGCCGGATCGCCAATGACATCCTCTGCCAATAGCTTTTGGGATGCAAGATTACCATTTGCATAATAGACGTAGTTAGAAGCTTTAGCCATCACGTCATCACGCATGATATAATTAATAAACTTGTGTGCATTATCAGCGTTTGATGCATCGGCAGGTACGGCCATCTGGTCGAACCACATCAAAGCGCCTTCTTTCGGAATAGCGTAGTCAACGGTAACACCGTTATCTGCCTCAGCAGCACGATCACGGGCCTGTAGAATATCACCTGACCAACCAACTGTCAGACAGATATCACCATTGGCAAGGGTTGATATATATTCAGAAGAATGGAATTTCCGCACAAAGGGACGAATTGACATCAATAGATCTTCCGCGGCCTTCAAGTCACCCTTGTCACGGCTATCCGGATTTTTTCCCAGATAATTCAAAGCCGCGGGTATCAATTCTGTTGGAGCATCCAGTAAATACACGCCACAGTCTTTTAGCTTAGCCAATTTTTCTGGGTCAAAAACAACATCCCAACTATCAATACGCTCAACGCCAAGGCGTTCTTTGATCATATCGACATTATAGCCGATACCTGTGGTGCCCCACATGTAGTTCACAGAATAAGCATTACCCGGATCATATTTGTCAACGCGCTCGCTCACGACATTCCAAAGATTGCCATTATTCGTCAATTTCGACTGATCAAGTTTCTGGAAAACACCAGCTTGAATTTGACGCGCCAAAAAAGTCCCCGTCGGAACAACCACATCGTAACCGGAACTACCGGCAAGAAGTTTTGTTTCAAGCACTTCATTAGAATCGAAAACATCATAAACCACTTTGATGCCGGTTTCGGCCTCAAATTCCGCAAGGATTTCTTCGTCTATATAGTCGGACCAGTTAAAGACATTAACCACTTCTTCCGCACTGGCTTGGGTACTTACTGCTAGACCTAATGCCAGAACACTGGTCAGCAAACTATTTCCAATTTTTTTCACGATGTAGCCTCCGTTGAGTAAATGTACCCGGTAAAGTTATGTGGATATCGGCCTCTTTTATGAGTGAGTTATCAATATCCACTCCCAGTTATAACTTTCCAAGATCTTTAGCTGTTAAATCAAGACAATATTTTACTTTTTCCAACAACTCGTCAATTTCCGCCTTTGTCATGACCAATGGCGGCGAAAGAACCATCCGGTCTCCACAGGCCCGCATTATCAGGCCGTTGTTAAAACAGTGATCACGGCAAATGTTACCGACTTCCGATCCGTTTTCAAAAAGCTCACGAGTCTCTTTGTTTTTTACCACCAACATACCAGCGACCATACCATAACCAACAACCTCACCAATCAGCGGGTGGTCTTCGAGTTCACGCAGGCGTTTTTGAAAATAGGGTCCGGTTTCATCCCGTACCCTGTCAACAATACCTTCCTCGCGCAGCAACCGAATATTTTCAAGCGCCACAGCACAGGCTGCAGGATGACCGGAATATGTATAGCCGTGATAAAACTCACCACTTTTTTCAATAAGACTATTGGCAACCCGATCCCCAACCATCACCGCAGAAATAGGTAGATAACCAGATGACATGCCCTTTGCCATAGACATAAGGTCGGGCTTGATCCCAAAGGTCTCGCTACCAAACCAGTTTCCGGTACGACCAAATCCACAGATCACTTCATCAGCAACCAAAAGGATGTCGTACTTTTCACAGATCCGTTGAATTTCAGGCCAATAGGTCTCTGGCGGAACAATCACCCCACCAGCACCCTGGATTGGCTCGCCGATAAAAGCAGCAACTTTTTCTGGGCCAACGTCCAGAATACGTTCTTCCAGTGCTTGCGCTGCTTTCAACCCAAATTCATCCGGTGTCAGATCGCCGCCATCTTTGTACCAGTATGGTTGCATTATATGCTCGATCCCCGGCATCATAAGACCGCTTTGCTCGTGCATAGGATCCATACCGCCAAGAGATGCACCAGCAACAGTACTTCCATGATAAGCATTATTTCGGCTGATGATCACGTTTCTTTCAGGCTGCCCTTCGACCTGCCAATAGCGACGAACAAGCCGAATAACAGTATCGACAGCTTCTGACCCGGAATTGGCAAAAAAGACCCTGTTAAGACCTTCGGGCGTAATTTCAGCCAAAACCTGTGACAGTTCTGTCGCAGGGGCATTCGTCGTCTGAAAGAAAGTATTGTAATAGGGAAGTTCCATCATTTGACGTTGCGCGGCATCGACCAGTTCTTTTCGGCCATAACCAATATTTACACACCAAAGCCCAGCCATCCCGTCAAGAACACGATTACCGTCGGAATCCCAAAGGTAAATACCGTCAGCTTTCGTAATAACACGGGTGCCTTTTTCGTTCAGGCTCTTGGTATCAGTAAAGGGGTGCAAATGGTGCGCCCGATCCAATTCCTGCCAATATTCAGTACTTTTATTTATATGGTTCATAACACCCTCTTAACTGCAGACCTTAAAAGTAAGATCACGAGCTTCTAAACATTAAGCAACAGATGTTCGCGTTCCCACGAACTAATTACTTGATGATAATTATTATATTCGACTTCTTTAGTTGCACAGTGGGCTTCGACAAAGCGATTACCCAGTACATCTTTGATCGGCTTGCAATCCATCAATTCTGTAATTGCATCGGATAAATACAGCGGTAAACCGCGCGGCAGAACATAAGCATTATCTTCGATTTTTGCGGCAGGCTTAAGTCCTTGTGTCATACCTAAGTACCCGCAAAGTAAACTTCCTGCGATTGCCAGATAAGGGTTAACATCGGATCCACACAAACGGTTCTCGACGCGCCTGCTCTGTGGGCTGGAATTTGGAACTCTGAACCCACAACTTCTATTATCAATTCCCCAATGAATATTAATCGGAGATTCATCATACCCAAACCGTCGATAAGAATTCACATTTGGCGCAAAGAATGGCATTGCCGCACTGGAATAGCGCTGTAGGCCAGCAATAAAGTTGCCAAACACTTCAGTTGCATTACCATCAGCATCACTAAAGATATTTTCGCCCGTTTTGACATCAACCACAGAATGGTGAATGTGCATTGAACTACCAGGTTCATCCTTCATCGGCTTAGCCATGAAAGTTGCATAGATATCATGAGACAAGGCAGTTTGACGAACTGTGCGCTTAAACAGGAAAACCTGATCAGCAAGAGACAGAGGATCACCATGCAAGAAATTAATCTCGATCTGTGCGGCACCGGCTTCATGGTTTAGGGTATCAATGTCCAACCCCATCGCTTCGCAATAATCGTAAACATCTTCGAACACAGGGTCGAATTCATTCACAGCATCAATACCGTAGCACTGGCGAGCAGTTTCAGGTCGACCATTTTTACCAATGGGTGGTACCAAGGGCATATCTGGATCGGTATTTTTTTGGACCAGATAAAATTCCAGCTCAGGCGCGATGATAGGCTCCCAACCTTTTTTCTCATAAAGTCCCAGCACAGTACGAAGGATTTGACGCGCATAGAGATCTACAGGTTTTCCATCTGGATAAATACAATCACAAATGACCTGGGCTGTTGGTTCTTTATACCAAGGAACAGGACGTATGGTGCTTGTATCAACTTCGAGAATCACATCGTGATCAGCAATATCAACCCAAGTATCTTCTTCGGGCCATTCGCCTGTTATGGTTTGCGTAAAAATACTTTCAGGAAGACGATGCCCGTTACTTCCAATTCCACGTAAGAATTTTTCAGTAGGCAGGATCTTACCGCGTGGCACGCCTGAAATATCAGGTATCATGCACTCAACCTCAGTAATTTTTCGTTCTTTGCACCACTGTTCTAATTCTTCAAACGTCATAAATCACCTGTTTTATTGGATATTGGCTTCCTATACCAAACCCTGTCCTACTCACCGCCTTCTTGTTAGCGTCTTCTGGCGCGCTCGCGGCAAGCATCTCCAAAAGCCTTGAAAATCTTATTGGAGAATTCATTATCACTGGCGTTCCATTCCGGGTGCCACTGCACAGCCAGCGCAAATGCAGAAGCCCCGGAAACACTGACGGCTTCGACCAGCCCATCTGGGGCGTAAGCTTCTATTGTCAGCCCCTCTCCTAAACGATCAATGCCTTGTGCGTGAACGGAATTAACTTTAACAACGGGATCACTATTTAACCCCGATAAAATTCCACCAGAAACCAATTCAATGTCATGAGCAAGAGCAAAGCGGTCTTCTATTGCACCCGTCATGTCAGCTCGATGATCCATTTTTTCTGGTTGGTCCTGAACTTTCTGAAAAAGCGTGCCGCCAAAAACCACATTAAGTTCCTGATACCCACGGCAGATCGCCAGCATTGGAATTCCTTTTTCCAAGACCTTCTTGATTAGTGGTAATGTCGTTGCATCCCGTGCCGGATCATGAAGTGTTCCTTCGTCACTTTGCTCACCAGCATAATGCTTGGGATCAACGTTCGAGGGACTTCCCGTAAAAAGAACACCATCCAGATGATCCAATAACGCATCGCTGTCCAACTTTTCCCCTAAGGCAGGAATCCCCAATGGAATTGCCTCAGAGACATTTGCGACAGCCTCTGAATAATATCGGCTCACACTATCGTATTCATTTCCATTCTTCGGCATACGACAGGTGGAAACACCCACAAAGGCCTTACCAATACTCATTTTTGAACTACCTTAACGCAAATGATGATCGTTATTCTGAACAGAATGATAGATATCATTTTCTAAAATGCATACAAAAAAATTTATATTTTTAAAGTATTTTTACTTAAACATAATTATTTATTATTAATTACAAATAATTATAGCATGATCAATATAACGAACACACTTTAACGTGAATCCTAAACCAACAAGAAAAGAGTTCTTTTTATTGGACATCTCTTGACAAATATAAGCTTCCGATGCGCATAATTGCCTAAAATGTGTTAGAACAGGCGACAAATAAAATGAACAGCACACCCGATCATTATTCTGAACAGGCGGACTTTCTAAAAGCTCACCCTGAAATTGGTTTGATTGAACTTCTTATCGCCGATGGCAATGGTATTTTACGTGGCAAGCGCATTACCAGGGATAAATTGGCATCCGTTTACAAAGAAGGAATTCTTTTACCGGGCTCCATTTTTTGCCTCGACACATCAGGGGCAAATGTAGAAGGCGCAGGGTTGGTCTGGGCGAATGGCGATGCTGATCGGGTTTGCCATGTTGTTCCTGGAACGCTTAAACCAGCCCCATGGCACAGAAAGGGTTTGGCGCAAGTTCTTCTGACCATGCACGAAGAAGATGGTTCCCCCTTCTTTGCTGATCCCCGTCATGTTTTAAAAGGCATCATTGATCGCTTTACAAAAATGGGGCTAAAGCCCGTGACAGCTGTCGAATTGGAATTCTACCTTATTGACAAAGACAGAACCATGGCGGGCTACCCGCAACCTCCGGTATCACCAATATCGGGGCTACGCCACGCACGACCAGCCGTTTACGGCATTGATGAACTTTATGATTTTGATGACTTTTTAGACGAAGTTGCCGCCACAGCGAAGGCGCAAGGCATCCCCGCCGATACAATGGTCGCGGAATATGCCCCAGGACAGTACGAAGTCAACCTGCACCATGTTGATGACCCTCTTCTGGCATGCGACCAAGCTGTTCTCCTTAAGCGCCTGATCAAACATGTTGCCCAACGTCATGGGATGGAAGCGACTTTCATGGCAAAGCCTTATACACAAGAATCTGGAAACGGCACCCACATCCATGTCAGCTTACTGGATGATGATGGAAAGAATATTTTTCAAGGTAAAGGCACGAAAGATGAAGAACGCCTGAGCGACGAAATAAAATGGGCAATGGGTGGCCTTTGCGCTTCCATGGCTGAATCAATGGCGCTTGTTGCCCCGAACGCAAATTCTTATCGGCGCTTTCAACTAGGATCTTATGCACCACACACACCGTGCTGGGGTATTAATAATAGAACGGTTGCCCTGCGCATTCCTGCGGGACATCCGGCTGCGACACGCATTGAACACAGGCTAGCAGGCGCAGACGCCAGCCCGCACCTTGTGATGTCTGCCGTTTTATCTGGCATCCTTCATGGGCTTGAAAATAAAATTGATCCCGGCCCGCGGATAACAGGTAACGCTTACGAAGAAAAAGAAGCGACCCTGCCAAACATCTGGCCCGATGCTATTGACGCCTTTGAGAAAGCCGAAATTTTGCCGAAATACATGGGCGAAGAATTCTGCAACGTCTTTTCTACTTGCCGAAAAACCGAACGAGAACGTTTTAACAGCCATATTTCCACAGTCGAATTTGATTGGTACCTAAGGAGCGTTTAGAAATGAACGATCAGGATTACACAAATTCGTATTATACGGCGAGTATAAACCCAAGCCGTGATCACCCCCCGATTACCGGGGAACACAGCTGTGATGTATGCGTCATCGGCGGCGGTATGACCGGCACATCAGCCGCACTTCACCTCGCTGAACGTGGTTATAAGGTTATC
>NZ_CAKZMP010000139.1 GCF_937128705.1 uncultured Kiloniella sp.
AGCGAATACAAAAATTAAGAAAAGAATTGAATTCTCTGAGCAAGGTTGGATTGAATTGGTCGAGCTACATCGCATGGCATTGGATCAGATGCAGCTGGCGATGACGGCTTTTGTATCTGGTGATGTGGATATCGCCAGACAGCTTATTGCTGGTAAAGAGAAGTTCAGGGATATGGAGCAACGTGGTGGAGACAAGCACCTCGATCGGTTGAGAGAAGGACGCATTGAATCAATTGAATCCTCTGCTTTGCATATCGATATGATCAGGGATTTAAAGCGAATAAATTCACATTTGACATCTGTTGCTTATCCGATTTTGGATGCGAGTGGTGAATTGCATGAAAGTCGTCTTCGGGTACGGCCTCATTCTGAGAGAAGGTCTGCGAAGGCGAACACGTAATCCGGCGTAGCCGGTAAACTGAGAGTGCTTTTGGCAGGATACTCTCAGTTTGAAAGGGCCTTGATTCCTTTTCGGAGGAATTAAGTTTGGACGGATGTTCAAGTTAAAGTTTTTGCGTAACAAAGACTTAGCATAAATGTAACAAAGTGCCGCTATAGACGGCACAGTACATAAAACTGAATAGGGATGTTGAAGGGAAAGCCCTTTGACGATCACAACGAGGAGCATGAAAGTAATGAAAAAAGCATTTTCAACCAAACTGCTAGGTGGCGTAGCCACAACTTTGGCCGCTATTGGCTTTCTTACTGGCAGTGTATCTGCTGAAGATCTGACTGTTTATACTGCTGTGGAAGCGGAAGATCTTAAGCGTTATGCTGCTGCATTTAACGAAGTGCATCCCGACATTACGGTCAATTGGGTACGCGATTCCACAGGTGTTGTTACTGCTAAATTATTGGCTGAAAAAGACAACCCGCAAGCTGATGTTGTCTGGGGCTTGGCTGGGTCCAGTCTTCTTCTTATGAAAAAAGAAGACATGTTTGAAACTTATGCTCCTGCTGGCGTTGATCAACTGGATAGTCGCTTCCGTGATAATTCAGATGCCCCTGTTTGGGCTGGTATGGATGCGTGGGTTGCTGCTGTTTGTGTGAACACAGTTGAAGCAGAAGCGAACAATCTTCCAATGCCAACATCTTGGGCTGATCTGACGAAGCCTGAATATAAAGGCCATGTCGCAATGCCAAACCCAGGGTCTTCTGGTACTGGTTTCCTAGATGTTGCTAGCTGGTTACAAATGTTTGGTGAAGAAGATGGTTGGGCGTTCATGGATGACCTCCACGAAAACATCAGCCATTATACACACTCTGGTTCCAAACCTTGTAAACAGGCTGCAGCTGGTGAAGTGTCCATCGGGATTTCTTTTGCTTTCCGTGCCGCAAAATCTAAAAACCAAGGTGCGCCATTGGAAATCGTGATGCCATCAGAAGGTGTCGGTTGGGAAATGGAAGCCGCAGCGATTGTTAAGGGCACCAAGAAGTTGGATGCAGCCAAGAAATTGATGGACTTCATTGTCTCAAAACCAGCTATGGAGCATTACAATCAAGGTTACGCTGTTGTTGCTATGCCAGGTATTTCAAAACCAATTGAAAATTACCCTGCAAACATTACAGACAGCATGATCGCAATGGACTTTGAATGGTCTGCGAACAATCGTGATGCGATTCTGGCTGAATGGACAGATCGTTATGATTCCAAGTCTGAGCCTAAAAACTAACCAGACCAAAATCATAAGATAAGTTAGATATTCCGCTCTTTGGTGAGCCAGAGAGCGGAATATCAAAATACAAGTGTTAGAACGGTGATACATTTTCACTTAACGTTCTACACAATAATTTACAGTTAAATAAAACGTCAGTAATCAAACGTAATTCTATTGTTTTGATGTTTGAGCCAGATTTTGAAATGTGCAAAGTCTGTGCAAAATATCGAGAGTTGTTGATGCTGATGCAATTAAGCTGTTGCAAAAGAGCACAGGATAAACTGTGCCGTTTTGCCGCTTGAGAGGAATGGCAATGAGCGCAAATACTGCTGATATCCGGGTCGAAACAGGAAATGGGCAAAAGCCCTATTTAACAGCATCTAATTTAACAAAACAGTTCGGTAACTTTACGGCGTTATCCGATATTTCGTTAGAGATTTACGAAGGCGAGTTCGTGTGTTTCTTGGGGCCATCCGGCTGTGGGAAGACGACACTGTTACGTGCTATCGCAGGTCTGGATATTCAAACCTTTGGCACAGTGACACAAGGGGGAGAAGATGTGTCATCTCTTCCGCCTAGTGAGCGTGATTTTGGTATTGTGTTCCAATCCTATGCTTTATTCCCAAATCTGACGATCCACAAAAACATTGCCTTTGGTTTGGAAAACAGAAAGCTGCCTAGGGCTGACATAGATAAACGAGTTAATGAACTTCTCGAACTTGTTGGTCTTAACTCACAAGCTGACAAGTACCCTGCACAGTTATCTGGTGGCCAACAACAGCGTATTGCATTGGCGCGAGCGATTGCGACAAACCCTGGTTTGCTATTGCTTGATGAACCTCTATCTGCGCTGGATGCAAAGGTACGTGCCCATCTTCGCCATGAAATCAAAGAATTACAGCGTACACTTGGCGTTACGACGATTATGGTCACACATGATCAGGAAGAAGCCCTGACAATGGCAGACCGTATCGTTGTTATGAATGATGGGGTCATTGAGCAGGTGGGATCACCACTTGAAATTTATCGTCATCCGGCGTCAGCCTTTGTTGCCGATTTTATTGGTACGATGAATTTTGTTCCGGGCCAGGTGAATGGCAGTGATACCCTTAAAATGGGTAGTGTTGAACTTAAATGCGACCCAGAAAAAATTACCGAGCGTGGCAATATTACAGTGGCCTTCCGTCCTGAAAATCTTTTGGTTCAAGAGGGGGGTAAGAAACTTCCAAACGCCTTTGAAGCTGAAGTGAAGTATATGGAGTTTATGGGATCTTTTTTCCGGGTCGACCTGTTGAGTAAACAAACCAATAGCGATGCCCATATTAAAGGAGATTTCTCTATCAACATGGTTAGGCGTACTGGTGTTAAAGAAGGCGACACCATTACGGTTTCTATTCCCCATGACCGTTTGACGGTATTTCCTGGAGTAAATTGATATGGCGGAGGTAACAAATTCTACGCCATTGAAAGTGGTAAAACCAAAGGCCAGTCGTGATGACTGGACCATGCGCGCCTTTATGGTGATGATTGGGGCCTATCTGCTGATTGCACTGGCTTTTCCGTTATACATCATGCTCTCAAAATCATTTGAGAATAAAGATGGCGTATTCATTGGCGTTGAAAACTATATCAAGTATTTTTCTACGCCAGCTCTATTTAATTCCATTGAAAACTCGGTAACGATTTCAATTATCACGATGGTGATAACTGTTACACTGGCTTTTATCTATGCCTATGCCTTGACCCGATCTTGTATGCGGTTCAAGGGTTTTTTCAAGATTATGGCAATGATCCCCATTCTGGTTCCATCTTTGTTACCGGGGATTGGGCTTATCTATATGTTCGGAAAACAGGGTTATATGAAGTGGCTTTTGTTTGGAGAGACGATATATGGACCATTGGGGATCGTGATTGCAGAGGTATTCTTTACCTTTCCCCATGCACTTCTGATCATAATGACTGCTCTGTCTATTTCTGATGCACGTTTGTATGAAGCTGCAACTGTTTTACGCGCCCCAAAGTGGAAGATCTTCTGGACTGTTACGTTGCCAAGTGCACGGTATGGTTTGATTTCTGCGGCTTTTGTTGTGTTCACATTGGTGATTACGGACTTTGGTGTGCCAAAGGTGATTGGTGGACAGTATAACGTTCTCGCAGTTGATATTTATAAACAGGTTATCGGGCAGCAAAACTTTTCCATGGGTGCTGTGGTTTCCGTGGTGCTTTTGATCCCTGCGATTTTTGCTTTCTTTATCGATCGTCAGGTGCAGAAAAAACAGGTTGCACAACTTTCTGCACGTGCTGTTCCTTTCGAGCCAAAACCAGATAGTAAATTTGACGCACTTATGATGAGCTATTCTGGTTTTATTGTGCTGATAATTGTTACAATTTTGGCAACCTGTCAGTTTGCTGCTTTGGTGAAGTTCTGGCCCTACAATCTTTCCCTTGGGTTGCAGCATTATAACTTTGATTTGATGGATGGTGGCGGATGGGATTCTTATTATAATTCTATCCAGATGGCTCTTTGGACAGCGGCTGTGGGGACGACAGTTGTGTTCACCGGGGCCTACATGGTGGAAAAGGGACGTGGTTTCCAACAAGGAAGAACACTGTTTCAATTCCTGGCGATGATGCCAATGGCTGTGCCGGGTATGGTGTTGGGCTTATCCTACATTTTCTTCTTTAATAATCCGGATAATCCTTTCAACTTTATCTATGGCACAATGGCAATCCTTGTTGTTTCAACCGTGACTCACTTTTATACTGTGGCGCATCTAACGGCGATGACAGCATTAAAGCAGATGGATAAAGAGTTTGAATCCGTCTCGCAATCTCTTCAGCAGCCTTTTTACAAAATGTTCCTGAAGGTCACGGTACCGGTTTGCTCGCCAGCTATTTTGGAAATTGCGATCTATCTCTTTGTGAATGCAATGACGACAGTCTCTGCGGTGGTTTTCATCTATTCGTACCACACACAGCTGGCATCGGTAGCGGTTCTGAACATGGATGATGCGGGGGATATCGCCCCGGCAGCAGCGATGGGAATGATGATTTTCTATACGAACGCGGCGGCGCGCCTTCTCCATGCTGTTGTGTCTAAATATATGGAAAAGAAAACGCAGGCTTGGCGACAACGCTAATGCTTATCGTTGTTTAATAGGCAGTATTTAGTAAAAGAAAAGGGGCAGATACCTTCTGCCCCTTTTGCTATCTTATTGTCTGATGAACTAAAGGAAATCTGTAATGACCCTTTCGGCTGTTCAACTCGCTGAAAAACAGCTTGCTGCCTATAACAGCCACGACCTCGATCTGTTCTGTTCCTGCTTTAGTGATGATGTCGAAGTTGAACTTCTTATCGATGGTGAAGTTCTTTTTCGGGGAATGGCTGCTTTTCGTAAAGCCTATGCGGATCGTTTTTCTCATCCAAATTTACACGCCAAGTTACTTAACCGCATTGCAGTGGGGCGTGTTGTCATTGATGAAGAAGAGGTAACAGGCCTTGGGGATGGCGTTCTTCATGTGTTGGCAATCTATGAAGTAGTTCAGGGGCTTATAAATAAAGTTCGCTTTGAACGAGCAACTAATAAATAGAACGTATGTTGGGGGTACATCTCATGGTTTTAAGTCAAATGTGACTTAATCGTTCTTGTGTTGCGCTATAACCCTATATTAAAAGAAAGATCACAAGTTATTAGTCGAAATAGTTTAATCTACGATCATGGGGGTTCGGATATAAACTATGCATATTTTACTAGGTATTGTTGCTGTTTTGGGCGGAATTGCTTTTTTTATTTGGCGTGTACGGTCAACTGCGGAAGCTGCAAGAGATGTTGTTGAAGCTGTAGATGATATCAGAGCGACGGCACGACGTTATAATCATGGTCGTAAAACCAAAGCTAATCCGCTTGAAAATGTTGAAGACAACAGAGTTGCTGCGGCGACAATTTTGGCAGCTTTTGCTCGTATGGATGGGGACTATACAAGAGAACAGCTGGTTGCGATTAAAGAAGAGTGTAAGCGGGTGTTCAATACATCCGAAGAAGAGGCCGTTGAAATTACGGGCCAAAGTCGTTGGTTGATGGAACAGACTGCTAATGTTGATGAAGCTATCAGGCGATTGAGTCGTGTGCTGAGGCGAGCTTTAGACGTGGAAGAGAAAAAGCAGCTTTTAACAATGGTTACCTATATCTCTACAATTGAGGGCGGCCAAATGAGCGAAGCGCAGGAACAAGGGCTTAGTCAGTTAAGTCGGCAGCTCGCGTAAATTACCAAGGTTCAAGTTTTTATGGTTGAGAACGAGATGTGCCCCTGTGGGGCAAGCGCCCCTTATGATAGCTGTTGTCGTCGATTTCATTCGGGTTTGACATTACCAGAAACTGCTGAACAATTAATGCGATCTCGCTATTCGGCCTATGTTAAACAGGATATCAGCTACCTAAAAACAACTCTGTGGCCGCAGTATCAAAAATCATTTAATGAAATTGGAACCCTACTCAGAGCGCAAGATAGTCGATGGCTTGGGCTAGAGATCATTGCAAGCGATCGTGGACAGGTAACTGACAAAGAGGGGGCAGTCGTGTTTATCGCTCGATCTGTTGTTGATGGTGTTGCCCATGAACAGCGGGAAAAAAGCCTGTTTCGTAAAAAAGGTCGGCAGTGGTATTATGTTAAAGCCCTCTCAGAATAAGGGTGGGGTTTATGGTGAGGAAAAATTTTGGTTCAAAGTTTGTTTCTTATATACCAAATGCCAGAGCATAAGCCGCTAAAACCATTCCGGTGATGACGAGAATTGCAAAAAAGAAGCCACGTTTCCATTGTGGTGCTACGTGACGGAGCTCTAGAAAATCAAGTAAAAGCAAGCGGCATTTGAATAGAGTTGTTAACATTAATATAACAACAGGAATAAAACCAATTGGTGCCGCTATCTCGTGCGATTCAAATACATTACCGCTGAACATGCTGATTATTGTTAATCCGAACATGAGCGCCCAGGTGATGATGAGGCGAAATAGGGGGACAGGCTTTTTACAGGGGGTATTATTGAGGGGATTGCTCATAGGTTACCTCACCAAATAGAGAATTGGGTATAGGATCAGCCAGATAAGATCTACCATATGCCAAAAGGCGCAAGCAGTCTGAATATTTTCGTGCCGATTGTAAAAACTGACCAATCCAAGAAGTAATAAGCCAAAGATTACATGTGCGGCATGAAAACCAGTCATGAGATAAAACAGGGTATAAAAGCTGTTGGTTTCTATTGAAATCCCCAAAGCGCTTTTTTCGCTGTACTCGTAAAACTTTAATGCGAGAAAAAGAAACCCAAGGGCCGCTGTCACGGATAAGAAAGCACGGGTTAAAGATGTCTTGTTTTCTTTACTTGTCTCGTTTGCTAGAGCAGCGAATAAGCCGCTGGTAATGAGAATTAAAGTGTTGAGACCCCCAATCAAACGATTGAGTTGTGCTTGTGAATTGGTAAAGAGTTCTGGGTTTTCTATAAATTTTACACAATACCCCGCAAGTAATAGGCCAAAAACCATGAGTTCACTGATAATCAAGATCCACATCATGGGATTACCAGGAAGTGCGTCTAAAGGACCCCAAGCACTTTGACTATTTTGGATCGGATCAAGATTTTGTCGGGAAATATCGGGGGGTAACCGTTCTTCATTTTTCTCCGTCCTGATTTCTTTTAAGTATACCTCGTAGAAATCACTATCTTTATCTGGTGGATGCATGGTATCGCCTAGGGTCTCTCTTTTAGGGTGTTTATCCTTTATTGATGAGACTAGGTTGGCAATACGACAAAATGCCTCAAGCAGAGTGACCTTCTTGAGGGTAGATATATTTAGAAAAGCGAAGAGTAACTATTTTGCAGGCCTTGTTTGCTTGCGATCTGGCCTAGAATTATCCCTTACGGATTTTTTTATGATTACGGATAACTTCTTCGATAACAAAATTGATAAATTTTTCTGAAAAATCAGGATCTAATTTTGCTGATTTTGCAAGTTCACGCAGGCGTTCGATTTGTTTTTGCTCTCTTGACGGATCTGCGGGGGGCAAGTCGTACTCTTTTTTGAACAAGCCGACTTTTTCTGTGACTTTAAATCTTTCAGACAGCATATAGATTAAAGCAGCGTCAATATTATCAATACTATCCCGGTATTCACCAAGCTTTGCTTTAATATCATCTGTCATTCGTACTGTACCTTCAAAACGTCGATAAAATTAGACAATATCTTTGCCCTTGATTGTGATTAAATCAATGCAAAGAGTAATCTTAGTATTTAACTAGAAATCTTATAGATGTGCAAAAGCGGTGAGTAAATTAGAATACGCCAATAGAAAAGATTTTCTTGTGTGCCTTAATGGAAATACTGTTGGTTTATCAGAAGCTTCAGGTGGGGGTTTTCTCACTTTCTTATTAAGCTGAGATGGTCATCAATAATATTTTGTAAAGTACCATCGTCTCTCATGTCTAAAATGGCCTTGTTCATATCCTCAACGTGATGAGCACAACTAGCATTTTTGTTTATCATGACATGCATTGCATTCGATAGGATCGGCATATTCAAGGGAACAATGGTTTTTTCCAAACCAAGGGCATGGATGTGTTGCAGGCCTTCTACATACCCCAATATCCCATAATCAGCCCTGTTGTTCTGTAGCATAATAACAATGCTATCGCTTTTCGGGACTTCAATGAAATCTAGATGATTACTCGCAAAGGTGTCGAATTCGTCACCGAGTGAACCGCCGAGTAATCTCATACCTGAGTGGCCAATAAGATCCTGAGGAGATGTGAGGGGAAATTGTTTGCCGTCTTTGACAAATACTCTGAGTTCATCAGTCCCGAGTTGTTCTGAATAATGGTATTGTGCCGCGCGTTCTTTGTTCCAATATGCACCGAGCACCATATCAACATTTCCCTGTTCCAGGTCATAGAGAATACGTTTCCAGGGTTTATCGTTATCGATCTCAAGTTCCAGACCAATTCTTTTGAGGGCTTCTTGTGTTCCATCAACAACGATACCGGTTAGCTGTCCATCGTCTTTTCGATAGACAAAAGGATACCAATTATTAATGCCATTGCCGCTAAATGATGTGCAGCTATTTGATGGTTGAGCCTGAGAATTAGCGCTGAAACTAATGGTAAAGAAGCTGACAAGAGCAAGAAATATAATGGATATTCTGATGAGCATCACTTGGCCTCTCTACGTCTAAACAGGAAAAGCTTGGTAAAACTATAGCACATACAGGCTCTGAAAGTGGTTAATTTATTTTTCCATACCAAAGTCCTAAGCCAGATTAGTTGCTGTTGAGCTTTGTATTTGGTCAAAGAATGCGCGTATCACTGGTGAGTCCTTTTGGTCTTTAAGGCAGGCGACATATTCAAGGCCTTCGAGTTGAACATCTCTAACCGTTAGCCCATGAAGGCGAGTGTCGTTACCAAATTCGCTTTCAAAAACCACTCCGATCCCAAGGCCCGATGCAACAGCCTCTCTGACGGCTTCACGGCTTCCGATTTCGAGAATATCGGTTAATTTAACCCCGGCACTCTCAAGGGCCGTTTCAAAGATTTTACGGGTGACGGAACCCTTTTCTCGCAAAATTATACGATGATGTGGCAGTTCAGTAATGCTTATACTGCGTCTCGCAGCCCAGGGGTGGTTGCGATCAACAAAAACAATCAGCGGCTCCCGTTTTAAGGGAGCGGCGTGAAGGCGTCGATCTTCATGAATGTTGGGCATAACCACAACATCAGACTTTCGTTCATAAAGCCCCTGTAGAACCTGTTGAGAGTTACCAAAGCTCATTGAAAAGTTAATCCCTGGGTACAACCGGCTGAAAGTCGCAAGTAAAGGAACGACATGATAGGGGGCATCAGCCGCAACGCGGAGTTGACCGGACATAAGGCCGCGGGCCGAAAGTAAGACCTGTTCTGCTTCTAATTCAACGGCAAACTGACGGAGGGTTACAGCATGTAGGCGGCGACCGATTTCGGTGATTTCGATACCGCGTCCCCGGCGCTCAAACAGTTTCACACCGTAAATTTCTTCCAGAGCTGCGACCTGACCAGAGAGTGTTGGCTGAGTTACATTGAGAACATCTGCAGCCTTGGTAAAGCTTCCTTCGCTGGCCACAGCATGGAACGCACGGATCTGAGCATAATTCATAGGTAAAACCAATTTGTAATATAAAAAGTATCGATTTGATTTATGATAAAGATTCGATGCATATAGAGCAAGACGTTCAGAACACTTAAAATAAAAAGTTTATAAATAGGTGGATGAACAGATGAAGTTAATCAGGTGATGTGGGGTTAACCCATCGCTTTTGTTCTTGGATCAAATGAGGAGATCCCATATGTCTGATAAGACATCTGCAGTTGCTGCTTCCCCGTCTGGTGACCCCTGGCTTTTAACACCAGGTCCCTTGACTACGTCTGTTTCTACTAAGGAAGCAATGCTTCATGATTTCGGTTCTCGTGATAAAAAATTTATCGAAATTAACCGACGTGTTCGCAGTAGTCTCTTAAGCATAATTAATGGGCAAGATGATTTTGTTTGTGTTCCCATGCAGGGCAGCGGAACTTTTTCTGTCGAAGCCATGTTGGGGACGCTGGTACCGCAGGATGGTAAGCTGTTAATCCTTGTCAACGGTGCCTACGGTCATCGTATGGCGAAAATCTGTAGCTATTACGGACGTGCACACGAGATTATGGAATATCCGGAAGATCAACCCGTAAGTATTTCAGATCTTGATACTCGCTTGAGTGAAGATAAGGCCATTACCCATGTCGCTGTTATCCACTGTGAAACAACGTCTGGTGTCCTCAATCCAATTGCTGGTGTCTCCGAGGTGGTTGAAAAGCATGGACGTTCTCTTTTGATTGATTCGATGTCTGCGTTTGGGGCACTTCCTGTTGATGCATCAAAAATCAAATATGATGCAGTTGCTGCTTCTTCCAACAAGTGCCTTGAAGGTGTCCCTGGAATGGGGTTCGTTCTTGTTCGTAGAACTGTTTTGGAAAAAACAAAAGGCAATGCGCCTTCACTGGTTCTGGATCTTTATGATCAGTGGGTGCAGATGGAAAAGACAGACCAGTGGCGGTTTACGCCGCCGACACACTGTATTGTTGCCTTTGAACAGGCTATTCGTGAATACGAAGCTGAAGGTGGTGTCGAGGGGCGCGGAGGTCGTTATGCTTCCAACTGCAAAATTCTTGTCGATGGTATGCGTGCGATGGGTTTTGAAACTCTTTTGCCCGATCATCTGCAAGCGCCAATTATTGTGACCTTCCACAAGCCGACAGATCCAAAATTTGATTTCCAGAATTTTTATGATCGTCTTGCTGAACGTGGTTATTTGATCTACCCGGGTAAGTTGACTGTTGCAGACTCGTTCCGTGTTGGCTGTATTGGTCGCATGGGTAATGATGACATTCGCAATGCATTGGTTGTCATCGAAGAAACATTAAATGAAATGGGCGTGAAAAATTGCGCGCCGGCTGCTGCCTAACCCGATATTCGTTCCTTGATTGGGCATTTGTTATAGTGGGAGATACCCTATGAGTACTGGTAAACTCGTTCAGGCCAATGGCCGTTTGTATAAAAGATCTGATCGCCCTGTCGTGGTGGTCTGTGTTGATGGCAGCGAACCGGATTATATGGAAGTTGCGATGAAGGCCGGGCGTATGCCATGGCTGAAAAGCCTGCTTGATAGCGGTGTAAATACAAACCGTATTGCAGAATCTGTTGTGCCTTCATTCACGAACCCGAATAACCTTTCCATCGTGAGTGGTTGTCCGCCGCGTTACCACGGTATTTGTGGTAACTACTTCTACAATCAGGAAACCGGTGAAGAAGAATTGATGAATGCGCCAAGTTACTACCGCGCAAAAACGATCTTCTCTTCTTATCAGGATGCTGGTGCCAAGGTTGCTGTTGTCACTGCAAAAGACAAACTTCGTTTACTTCTCGGGCATGGTCTGGATTACAGCAAAGGCAATGCGATTTGCTTCTCTGCTGAAAAATCTGATCTTGCCAATATGGCAGACAACGGCATTGATAATGTTAATGATTTTGTTGGTATGCCTGTTCCTTCTGTATACAGTGCTGATCTTTCCGAGTTTGTTTTCGCCGCTGGCGTCAAACTGTTGGAAACTGTTCGTCCAGAGATCATGTATCTTTCCACAACTGATTTCATTCAACACAAATATGCTCCTGAAGAAGAGGGTGCATTGGCTTTCTATGAAATGATGGATAAATACTGGGCACAACTTGATGAGTTGGGCGCTGTCCTGACCCTAACAGCTGACCACGGTATGAACCCGAAACATGATGCTGACGGCAAACCGAATGTTCTGTATTTACAGGATCTGTTTGACGGATGGTACGGCAAAGATGAAGCCCGTGTTATCCTGCCGATTACTGATCCATATGTTGTTCACCATGGTGCGCTGGGATCTTTTGCGACCGCTTATTTGCCAAAAGGGCAGAGTGTGGATGAAGCGATCAAGCGTTTGTCACAGGTTGATGGTGTCGAGTTGGCTATATCTGGTCCCGCTGGTTGCGCTATGTTGGAACTACCCGAAGATCGCATGGGTGACATTATCATTATTTCCGAACGTCATTTGGCTTTGGGAACCTCTGAAGAGCGTCATGATCTTTCTGCGCTGGATCGCCCATTGCGGACACACGGTGGTATCACTGAACAGAAAGTACCGTTTATCAGTAATCGCCCAATGTCGGGTATTCCATCAGATATGCGTCTCCGTAACTTTGACGCGTTCTATTGCTCTGTAAACTACGCTGAGTAATTGGCCTTAAATAAGGGCAGGAAATAAGGATAGAAGAATGTCTGTAAAGATTGTTGGTCACGAACCAATGCGTATCGCTGGTAAGAAGGTTGATACCGAAGGCCGTATTGATGTGCATTACCCCTACACAAACGAAGTGATTGGGTCTGTGCCTCGCGGTACTGCCGCGCATGCAAAAGAAGCTTTTGAAATCGCGGCAAACTACGAATCAAAATTGACACGTTATGAGCGTCAACAAATTCTCTTCCGCGTGGCAGAGATTTTGAACGATCGTAAAGAAGAGATTTCAGACATCATCACTGCTGAATCTGGCCTTTGTAAGAAAGATTCATTATACGAAGTTGGTCGAGCCTATGATGTTTATACACTGGCTGGTCAGATGTGTATTCTGGACGATGGGGAGATTTTCTCTTGTGATATCACACCTCAGGGTAAGTCACGTAAAATCTTCACAGAGCGTGAACCCTTGAAAGCAATTTCTGCCATCACACCGTTTAATCATCCTTTGAATATGATTTCTCATAAGATTGCGCCTGCAATTGCAACAAACAACTGTATTGTTTGTAAGCCAACCGAGAAAACGCCGTTAACGGCTTTGATATTGGCTGATATCATTTATGAAGCTGGTTTACCCAAGGAAATGCTGACCATTATCACGGGGCTCCCAGAAGATCTTGGTAATGAGTTTATCACGAATAAGAATATTGAACTGGTGACATTCACTGGTGGTGTGCCTGTTGGCAAATACATCGCTGAAAATGCAGGATATCGCCGTACAGTTCTTGAGCTTGGTGGTAATGCTCCGCTAATTGTGATGGAAGATGCCGATCTTGATAAGGCCGCTGAACTTGCTGTAGCAGGTGCAACAAAGAACTCTGGCCAGCGCTGTACCGCCGTTAAGCGTATTCTTGTTGTTGAAGAAATCGCAGACGAATTTTCCAAGCTTGTTCTTGAAAAAGCACAGAAGATCAAATACGGCGATCCGATGGACCCGGAAACAGATCTTGGGTGCGTTATCGATGCTGAATCTGCGTCAATGTTTGAACGTCGTGTGAACGATGCCGTCGAAGTAGGTGCTAAGCTTCTTTATGGTAATAATCGTGAAGGCGCACTTTATCCGCCAACAGTTGTTGACTATGTTCCATTCGATTGTGAACTGGTACGCGAAGAAACCTTTGGACCTGCTATTCCGATTATCCGCGTAAAAGATATTGATGATGCGATCCGTGTGTCGAATTCAACGGCTTTCGGTCTTTCATCTGGCGTTTGTACGGATAACTTCAAATATATT
>NZ_CAKZMP010000140.1 GCF_937128705.1 uncultured Kiloniella sp.
ATCCGCGACATCATTTTTGCCACCCAAAGGCTGCTCAACCGCAGCTTGGAAGGTGATGCTGTGACGCGACAAATCATAAGAGGCGCGTGTGACCGCCAGCAGGGATTCACGGCTCTGAGTCTCGTCAGCATAGTCATCTTTGGTCATGCGCAAACCGCCTGACACGTCAAAGCTGGTGCCGTCATGCACGGCCAAGATTTCACCGCTAGTGCGGGTATCATCGGTAGATAAATTATCTTCGCGGTACACTTGCGCATCGACGCGGCGCACAGAGCGGCGACCCGTTTCGGCATCGTCACTTTGGCCCGCTTTGAACGACCCGCGCAGGCCGTAGCGGCGAATGTCATTGGTCGCAGATGTCGTTTGACCCAAACCAAAGCCACCGTCTTCTTCACGGATATAGGCCTCGGCTGTCAGCTTCTCGGAATTATGGACAATTTCCAGTAATTTCGCATCAGCCGTTTGATCCCCGTCGAGAGCTTTATTTTCAGTCATCGCCCATTCGGCGCGGATACGGGTATTGTCCGTCACATCGGCAATGACATCAACGCCGATTTGGTTCTGCTCTGCGCCAGCGGATAATGCGCTGCCATTTTCATGGGTGAAGGTCGTGCCGACTTGCAGCTTATCATCCATCATTTGCACTTGGACACGACCACCCGCCGTGACGTTGCGTTCAACATCTTGGCTGGTTTCATAATCGACAATAATCACATTGGGATTAAATTCGGCATCTGTTGCATCGACGGGAAGGCGGAAAATCAACTGACCCGTATAATAATCCAGCGTGTAATCCAGGTAACGGACGAGCACTTTACGGTCGAGAATAATGTCAGGACGCACACGGTCACGCGTTTCGACCACGACTTCTTCGGACTGTGCAATGATGCGATCATTCGACAACTGATAGGCACCAGAGAGGCCTTGGGCTGCCACTTCATCCCGCGCAAAGCCTTGGTTAGTTTCAGCGGCAAAGCCGAGGACTTGCACATCATCGCCCAAATATTCGCCTTTGAATCCGGTCAAGCGACGCGAGTAGCTCGTCAAGCGACCCTCGGTGATATTTGTGTCGTAATCGCCGAACATGGCATAGGCCGTAGTAATCAGGGATTTTATGATAGCTATACACCAAACAAGGTGAAGGAAATGGCTTCGCAGATAAAGGACGTTTTGTCACCGGGTGACCTCGGCGATGTCAAACTGGGTTAGAAAGTTTTAGCGTCTTATCTGGTTGCTTTTTTCTGCTCTAATCTGCACCCTATGATTGCTAATTAGGGGGTCTGATGAAAGCTATTTTATTTGTAGTTGTATTTGCTGTTGTAAAATTTGTGTATGTTTCAGTATTAAAATTTCTGATGCTTGGCTGGTTTACTGTAACGACTAGATTTATGGAAAATATGCTTTCGAACACACCTAATGGTGCTGACGATGCAATATTATGGGGACGCATTCTCGGCTTTGTCTCTCATCCCATGCTCTGGTTTGTTATTTTAATGGTGAATTATGGATACGGTTAACACGCTAATCCTGCTTAATGGGTAGGCTCTTTAATAATTAGGAATGTAATAGGGCGCGCCTGTCATCATATCCCGGTATTTTCCTTGGGTGACAAGATGCAGAATGGTGTTGGAAAAGGAATTCATCAGGCCGACGCCTTCCTGATCGGGATGAAAAACAAAAGACCCACCCCAAAAATCGATGACCTCGCCGTGATGCAGGCCCTTTAAACGCTCAGGCTATTTTCTAGAGCCCGGTCGCTGCGTCGGGATGCGATTAGGATTACCAACGCGACTGTGATGATGACAAGGGAGAGCTGGATCGCTGTTTGGTAGCTATAAGCGCTGGCGATCAGGCCCATGGAGACGTTGCCCAACATGCCGCCGAGGAAGAGGCTGTTCATATAAAGCGAGGTGGCGCGGCCGAGACGGCCGTTGGCGAAGCTTTGGACGAAGGTGATGCTGACACCCGCGAAGATACCGTAGTACAGGCCCTCAAGTGCGGCACCCGCCACCAACTGAGGGATGCTGTTCACTTGGGATAGAATATAGAAGGTTGGCATGGCGATCAGCGTTGCGGCATAGAGTGCTGTTCTGGCGCTGAACTTTTGCATGGCATAGGGAATAAGAAGAATAACAGCGACTTCGGTCAGGCACTTGATGCTAAAGGCCAGACCCGGCGCATAGGTTGGCAGTTTGGCTTCCTGCGTAAAATAGAGCGGCAAGGCAGCACTGGTCAAAATATGCGCCCCGGCGATAAAAAGACAGGCGGCTGATGCCAAGTATAATCCGTGATTGAGTGATCTGGATTGAGATGATGCTTGTTGCGAAGATGGTTCTTTGGCCGCAGCAGTAAAATCGCTTGGCACGACACAAAACCACAGGACAACCCACAGGACGGCGAGGGAGGCTGCTGTATAAAAGACGAAAGAGTTTCCCCATTGTCCGGCAATGAAAAAGGAAAGCGCCGGGGCAATCATCCAACCGAGTGAGGTCATGCTGCGCAGATAGGAATTGTAGGTGGTAATGGCCATGCCCTGTTGTTCAGCATAGGCCCGGCCAAAGCTATACATGAGTGAGGTTGAGGCATTTGAGAAACTAAAACAAATACTGATAAAGCCAATAATCACCCAATAGGCCGGATAGAGCGAGAGTGTCGCGGTTGCGGTTAGAAAAGCGAACGCGGATATGGCAATGAGTGGACGGACCCGCGCCCCCTTGTCAAAGCGTTCCCCGAACTGGCGGTTCATCAATAGGGTTAAAACACTGACAAGCCCGACATATATACTAATTTCCCAAGGATCACGCCCCAGTTCATCGATGATGAAAAAACCCATGAAGGGCACGATCATGGCGTTACAAAAAACCCCGGTAAAAAGCAGAAGCAGGATAAGATAGGCTTGGCTGTTAACGGGGGTACTATCTTGAGTTTCTTTTTCGGGCTGTGTCTTTGTCGGATGTGCGTTTGTAGGATGTGCTTTTTTAGGGGGTGTATTCTTTGGGTAGGTCATGGGGGGCAGCTCATCGGGGGACGGGTCATGGGGTGTTCGTTTCTACAAAGCGGCGTTATGAGCCCTGTTCTCAAAAATATTTACGGCATCGCGCAGCATGGATGCAGCCGTGGGAACGGGTTCGCGTTCCCAGAGTTTGTGGTACATGATGCCATAGATATCGGTGTGAAGTTCCACCGCCATTTCCCAGCCTGTGCAATGGGCAAGGAAACTGTCTTGTGGCAGGGCAATGGGTTCAACCGAGAGCTTGTCATTTTCGTATTTGGCAACCAGCTTGATTTGTTTGCCTTCAGTTTGGGCCGCTTTCAGATCAGCTTCGGTAATCTTTTCGATGCCAGTAACATCAACATCTTTGAGGGTGACAGTCTGCCGCAAGATGGCATTGGCAATAATGACCAGTTTGTTTGCGGTATCCCAGCCACCCACATCAAGGCTGGGGTTTGCTTCGGCAATGCCGCGTTCTTGTGCCTCGGCCAGTGCATCGTCATAGGAACGCCCCGTTGCCATTTCATCCAGAATAAAGTTACTGGTAGAATTGAAAATACCCTGAAGCTTGTTGATGTCAGCGGCGATCAAATCGCGTCTGCCGATATTGAGTATTGGCAAGCCGCCGCAGACCGTCGCGCTCATTTCCAAGGCTGCGCCAGATCCCCGTGCGAGGTTCTGTAGCTCTTCATAGGCAAGTGTCACCGGGCCTTTGTTGGCAAGGACGACAGAAATACCCATGGATAACGCTTTGCGGGTAATGCCCAGTCCGGGTTCACCGGTTTTTAAATCGACGGGGGACGCTTCGAAAATCAAATCAATTTTGGTGTCTTCCAGAACATCCTGAATGGACGCGCCTTTTCTGAAACCCTGAAAAGAAGAGGCCCGTTTGCCCGCATTTTTGTGGTTAATGATGGCCTGAGCTTCAAAACCGTCCAGATTAACAGCAACGCCAGAACTATCGGAAACGCAAACAATCTGAAAACAAATACCGTGATCGCGGTGCAATCTTTCTTGTTTGTTGATCAGGATCGTCAAAAGATTTTTGTTCACCGAGCCAAGACCAACAAGGGCCGTTTTGATAATCATGAAATGTGCTCTCAAAGAAATCTTGTTAAATAATATACCGAGTAAATAATACACTGTGTAAATAATATACTGGGAATGAAGCACTTTAAAAGTATTCTTTGCAAGCTCTGCGTGTGTGGTTTTTATTGAAAATAATGAAAACAGGACCATTTTAGAATGAAGCGTGGGGAGGCGCTCAATTTGGAAGGCATTATTTCAACCCTTTTTATAATGGTAATCGTGGGTTTCTGGAACGTTATCAGAATGGCGGTTTTCAGAATATTTTACGAGATCATCATTCTGTCGATCTGGCAGGCTTTTAAATGGTGGGGAGAGCTTTGGATAAAGAGCGTTCGTTTTGTGTCGCCTCAAAGCCTGCGAACGGCAATTTATTACCCCATAATAACAAAGACATTGGGGTGCTTATTGGCGATTGCCATTAATCCGATTTCTATCAGCATGATTGTTTATCACTGGCCCTATATCCGGCCTTTGATTGCGGGGTAATCAAGGGTGATTTTTCAAAAGGTCCCTGAAAAAAGACGCAGTAAAAGACGCAGTGAAAGATACTGTGAAAAATTCTGTAAAAATCCGAGATCTCTATGAAAACCTCTGCGAAGATTTTTGTGGAAACTGATGGGTTTTGAAATCGAGCCTCTGAAATAGAGAAAAAGATCTGAGAAAATAAGATAAAGCTGATAGTATGTAAGGTGTAGGACAAGATTCTAACGTGAGGGGTACAACACGACGTTAGGAATCTGGCATGAATAGCAATGCGAGCTGGTTGAATATCAAAAGCGGGCTAAAGCAAGCTTTACGGCGCTTATGTTTGCTTGTTGGCTGTTGTCTTGCGGTCCCGTCCTTGTCGTCTGTTTCTGCTTTGGCGCAAAGCAAAACATCTTCCCCGGTTGGTGAACCGTCTTCTGAATATCCCCTTACAGAACGCAAGCTTGTGATCGGTGTGTCCGAATGGGCGCCCTATATGGGGTATGATTTACCTGATCACGGTCTGGTTGTTGATGTCTTGAAAATCGCCATGAAACGCGCAGGGATCGATGTAGAAGTAAAGGCTATTCCCTGGTCACGTCTGCTCAAGGAAACTTATGACGGCAAAGTCGATCTGATTCCAGGGCTTTGGTATCAACAGGATCGAGATGAGAAGATTGCCTATGGTTCGGTTCTCGCTGAAAATCGATTGGTTTTGATTTCACATAAACGCGACCCGCGCCGTGTTCATACCATAGATGATTTGAAAAACCGTTATGTGGGCATTGCTCAGGATTATGCCTATCCAAAGGCCTTTGCCCAAGCAACACACTTTAAACGTGACGTTTCCAAAAATTTGGAAATTATTCTCAAAAAACTAGAAGATGGTCGGGTTGATGCTGCTCTTGCTGATGAACTCGTCGCGCGTCACACTGCGAATTTACTCTTTCCCGGTCGCACAGTATTTTATTATGGCACCGAAGCAATCGACGTCAAAAACCTTTATATCGGCATCTCGCGTAAAACCCGCGGATACGAAGCGATTTTGCAGCTGATTGATAAGCATCTAAGCGCGATGAAAGCGGACGGAACCTATCGCAACTTACTAGTCAAACACGGTTTGTTGGACCTCAACAGTCAGTGACTGTGCGTGATTGAAATCATAAAAGCTTAAGGCCGTGCAAACCAAGGATTTGTTTTACCTATTATGACCTTCTCGTGTTGCTGCGTTTTTATAGCGCTAATTGTTCCTTGGCTGATTTCGTCATGTGAAAGCCACCTGCTTTTGCCATCTTTCATCTGAAAGCCGAGAACAGCGATTTCCAGCGTTTGAGTGCTGATTATATTAGGAAGCGCAGGTGACTTTGCCGGATTGTCAAAACCGCTGCCGACGACCCAGATAATACGTGCATTTCTTGTTGCACAATTCAATGACAGACTTTCGAGAAACGGTACTGGGTTTTGATGTAACCAAGCCAATATCAAATCGTATCTGGACTGAAGAGTGCCTTGTTTATATTCGGGGGGCATCTGTTTGGGGGAATTATCTTGAATAGTCGCATTTAACAGATTTTGTCGTTGGTGTGGATTTGTGTAATCACACGCGATATCTTTTGCGAACCATCCCCGATTCCGAATTTTATTTACAAAATCAGATGGGTCTCGGGAAACGATGGTTGTTTGTTCAGAATGTTCAGCCAACCACATGCCTGTGGTTGACAGCATTCCTGTCGTTCCAATTTGTAAGGTGTTTTGAAATCGCAAGGGGTCCACCAGCTATCGTTAATCTGATCAACGATAGCTTAGATGGTTTTTAGCCTAGGGTTCAATATAATCCGCTTTGAGCTAGACAGAACTGGTTTTCCGACCTGATCTGTTACCGGTTTGGTTTCCGGCTTTATTTCCCGGCCGATTACTAGGGCGGTTACTGGGCCGATTTCCGGGTCTGTTTCCGGGCTTACGATTTGGTTTGCCCGCTGGTTTTTCTGATGTTCTGCCCGCCGGATTACCAGCTGGCTTGCTGTTTGCGTTGGTGTTCTCTGCAGAATTTTGTGAATTGCCGGATGGTTTTGGTGACCCGGAACGCCGATTTTTATTACCCGTTTTGTTAGCGGCTCTTCCTTTTGGTGATCCGCCACGGGCGTTTCTGTTTGGGCGTCCGCCACGGTTATTACTATCTTTTTTTGCACCAGCGGGGGCGGCGGCCATACCTTCTTCGTGGTAAGGGTGCTCTTCAAAAACAGGCACGGATTGGCGGATATTCTTTTCAATATCTTTCAGATAAGCACGTTCTTCATGATCACAGAAGGAATAGGAAATACCTGTGGCACCTGCACGGGCTGTTCGTCCGATGCGGTGAACATAGCTATCTGGTTCGTTCGGAAGCTCAAAGTTGATGACATGGGTGACACCATCCACATCAATGCCGCGCGCAGCAACATCAGTGGCGACAAGCGCACGGATCGCGCCATCACGGAAATCAGCCAAGGCACGTTGACGGGCGTTCTGGGATTTATTGCCGTGAATAGCGGCAGAGGTAACGCCCAGTTTTTCCAAAAACTCTGAAACGCGGTTCGCGCCGTGTTTTGTTCTGGTGAAAATCAGAACCCGTTTAATCGCTTCGTCTTTGAGGACATGTCCCAGCAAATCACGTTTGCGGCTTTTGGGCACCATCATCACATGCTGTTCAACCTTTTCAGCGGTGGTGGCCGCAGGGGCAACCTCTACACGGACGGGGTTGATCAGAATGGTGTTGGCCAGTGTGGTAACGGACTTGGGCATCGTCGCGGAAAGCAGAACCGTTTGCCGTTTATCAGGTAGTTCCTTGATGATCTTCTTGATGTCGCGAATAAAGCCCATGTCGAGCATCCGGTCGGCTTCATCAAGAACCAGAAATTCAACTTCGTTTAGCTTTATATGTCCCTGAGACATCAGGTCAAGTAAGCGGCCGGGCGTTGCGATCAGGATATCAACGCCGGGGGCCATTGCTTTGATTTGTGGTTTTTCTGACGCGCCGCCGAAAACAATGGTGCTGCGCAGGTGCAGATATTTGGAATAGTCGCGGACGTTATCTGAAATCTGAATGGCAAGTTCGCGTGTCGGGGCCAGGATCAGCGACCGTGCTGTCTTGGCCTTACGCTTGCCTTCGCCTTTGAGCAAATACTGGATCAATGGCAATGAAAAGGCAGCGGTCTTTCCGGTTCCCGTCTGGGCGACGCCAATCAGATCTTTTCCTTCCATAATGTTGGGAATAGCCCGTGATTGGATCGGGGTCATTTGTTCATAGCCCCCTTCCTTAATCGCACGAAGAATAGGGTCACGGAGGCCGAGATCGGAAAAATTGCTCATTATCGCCAAATATCAAATTAATAGAATCAGATTTCACTATAGCTGAATAGCCCACCTGTCAATCAACGATCCTGCGGGGCAGCCATGTCAGGAGACGTATTTCAGGCTGAAAAAGAACCCGCACAGGAAAGTCGCGTGTTGTGAGGGCGTAAGGATAAATCGGATAGGTAAAGAAAGGGAAAAGATGAATATCTGGTTTCCTAAAGCGTTGCGCTAAGAGTGATTTTATAGCTGCGAAAAGAAAATTTTCCATATAATTATTATTAATATCAATTGTTTAGGTGGAGTTTCTGCACTCGTCATTAAAGTTTTTCTTGCGATGGCTGACTCAAAAGTGTATCCCTTTAGCACTACCCAAAGGGATGCACTTTTAATGATTTGATTTGTTCAAGTGGTATTCCCAAAGGGCATGAATAGAGTATTTTGTTGAATTGTATTAGGAATTTTTTATGACATATATCACCATGGGCGAACGTATCGAGGCAGCACGTAAAAGTAAGGGATTAAGTGCATCGCAGCTTGCGCGCCGTGTCGGTGTTAAAGTCTCAACCATGAATAATTGGGAAAGTGATCGTTCTGAACCTCGCGCGAACAAGCTTGTTGCGCTGGCAGGTGTGTTGAGCGTTAATATGATTTGGTTGCTGGAAGGATCAGAAGATAATACCAGCCTGCCGCCAAATGTAGAAGTTGTTGAGACCGCAGATCTGCAGAGCAAGATTAACCGCCTGCAGGCGATGCACGAACGTATGGTGCAACTTCTTTTTGAGATTTCCAGCGAAGTAAACCGCGTTCAACGCGGCATCAAAGATGATCAGGCCGAGCAGGACGCGGCCCAACTTTAAAGTATTGTTCTATAATTTTTAATTCTGAAAATTGAATTTATAAAAGTGGATTGTATATTTGGTTTAGTAGTTTAGCTTAACTTTTTCTCAAGACGTAAAGAGAGAAGTATAGATAAATGACGATAGAACGATGGTTTAAAACTGCGTTTTAATTTTCCGAATAAAACGATCCACTTTTCCTTTGCTTAGGCTTTCGCTGCCATAAAGAGAAAGCATCTGAAACCGGCATTTGGGCGCACAGGTGCCTAGGATCGCGGTTTTAAGGACACGTCGAACCGGTTGTCGTAAAATCAACAGATCAACCCATCTGGGTGAGCCAAGGGTAGTAATGACCTTCATCTCAACCAGATTGTCGAGCTTGGGCAAAATAGCCTTGTTGTTATCTGCGTGATCATAGGCATGACCCGGCGCCCACACCCGATCAAACCACCCCTTGAGGATGGCGGGAAAACCAAACCACCAGGTCGGAAAGATCAGCACAAGGCTCTGCGTTTCTTTGAGCTGTTTTAAATCCTGCTCCAAGACACTACTATCAAATTTTTCCGTAAAATAACTCTGCCGCTCGGCAGGGGTGAGGGTGGGCGCAAAGCTTTCTGCATAAAGATCTTTGACCGTGATCTCGTACCCCTTGGCCTTCAAATGCGCAATTGCCTCCTTCGCGAGATGTTTGCACAAACTGTCTTCCAACGGATGCGTTATAACGACCAGACACTTCACTGTATTTCCCTTGTTTAAAACGCTATTTTGATTTGGTATCTATGCAATACTGCAACTATTGATAAGTTTAAAGGTGCCTATGGGTTAATTTATGAATTTGATGGGCAAAGGGAAGTGGAAATAGGCAGGGGTGTTTTTTCGGTTAGCGTGATAAAAAGAGGGGCGTGCGAAAAAAGGTTAGATCCATTTTTGTCACCGACGATACCTGTTGTTGAAGATTATTGAGAATACTTAATGGTATAAGCTAGTGAAATTTAATGAATAACGTAATAACTAAAGAAAAATGTATTCCTTATTTGTTAGAAATTGCTCCTGATTTTACCCATGCATGGCAAGATCACTTGAAGTACTGGGAGGGTGAAAATACAAGTATTTGGTTGGATATAGGAGCATTTTCTGATTATGTAATTGATGCAATAATCAAGATGGATGATGACCAAAAAACGAAACTATTTAATGCCGTTGAAGAGTTATTGATATATGGTGATGACGATGTCCAAAATGCTATCGCTACTTGTTTTTTAGAAAATATCGTAAATGCTTCAGATGAGATAATACCAAGCGATGTGTTTGTTTCTTTCTTAGGTACATTTTCTCGTGAGCATTGTTGTACGTGGAATGAGTATAATGGAATTCGTGAAACGTTTTTCTAAATGTTAACGTGTATTTTTGATTATTAAAGGTAGAAAATATCCATTTAATTTGGACATTAGTGCCTGTCATACAAAAATTTTCTAATCCTCTGCAAAACGATAAAATAGAAATTTCAACAAAGAATATAAACATGTCGATATTCTCCATCTCTTTATCAGATGACGCTGTAATTCATTATGATGAGCCCTGTGCCTTGGGAACCATCAAGATTGATAATTTCCAAGAGGATTTTCATGCCCCACTTACATACTGGAGTATCGATGATTATCGAAAGCAGTGGAGAGAAGCATGTCAGGATCTATTAAATGGCTGCGAAAAGACAGCCTTGATGGTGACTATGTATGATCCGGAACATGCAAATTTCCTCATGACATGGTCGATGTATAAGGTGGAAAATATGGTTCATATTCAGAATACGATATTGTTTCTTGATCAAGTATCGTTTGATGAGGCTAACATTGCCAAAAGTATCTCAGACCGAGAAATCATGTCTGAAGATGGTGACCGAATTTCTGAATGGTCAGTCTCTATTGATGCCATAGAAAAATTTGTCGGGTAATTTAGGGTAGGAATTATTGGATCAGATGCTAATTACGAAGAATGAGGTTGTTGATATATTTTCAAAACTTCTAGCAGGAAAGATTACCAGAGAAGATGCTAATTGTTGGGCCTGTGAGAAAATGTATGCATTTGATTCCGATAAACTTGAGTTTTCCCCACCTGAAGATGAAGAATTATTATGGTCAGGGGTGATGGATCTTATGTTAGTTGATAGTCAAACGTCACCTGACGAGTATATGTATTCTTTAGAAGAAATAGATGAAGTTTATCGAAAAAAATGGGTAGATAATCTATAGCGGAATGATCAGCCTCAAGAAGATCAATTAACTATTGTCTTTATAGAAAATAATTTCATTTTTTTAGGAAAAGGCCCATCAGGATAAGTTCCTTCTGGGCCTGCTTTTCAAAACTCTTCTAATCTGTACCGTCGGTCTTTAAGCGTTCGTCACAATGCCTTCAATTGAACCCAGAATAGCCTCGACTTCTTCGGCGGTGTTGTAATGGGCAATGCCAATGCGCAGGATGCCTTCGTCCATTGGAATACCCAGGCTTTCAACCACGCCGATGGCATAGTTATGGCCACTCCAGACGAAGATATTTTCTTCACTTAAAGACTTTGCCAAGGTATCCGGTTTTACCTTGTTATGGCGGATCGACACGGTTGGCACCCGTGCTTTCATCTGGTTCTGTGCGGTGGGGCCAAAGATTTCCACGCCGTCAATTTCTTGCAAACCTTTGATCAGTTGGCTGGTCAGGTTTTCTTCGTATTCGATTGCGGCGTTGAAGGCCGTGGTCATCTGTGCGCGGCGAGATCCGGTCTGGCCCAGTTCGCCGCCCAGCCATGCGTAATAATCTATGGCGGCGGTCAAACCAGCCAAAAGCTCAATCGCGGGGGTGCCAGTTTCATATTTGGTCGCCAGTGTTTCCGGCACGCAGCGGCATTTATAGGCGTGCATTTTCTCGAGTATTGATCGTTTGCCCCAAAGAACCCCGATATGTGGGCCAAAGAATTTATAGGGTGAACAGATCAGGAAATCACAGCCCAAGTCTTTGACGTCAATTTGGTGGTGCGGGGCCAGTTGAACCGCATCAACATAAACCAGCACATCTGATTTATGGGCCTCGGCAATAATGGACTTAACATCGTTGATGGCCCCTGTCAGGTTACTGGCGTAGTTCAGGGCCAACAGCTTTGTTTTATCGGTAATCAGGCTTTTGATATGTTCGGGTTCGATCTTCCAGCTTGCCTTGTCAAAGTCGGCCCACTTGATCACCAGATCCAAATCCTGCGCAATTTCTAACCATGCGGCAACGTTACCTTCGTGATCCATCCGGGTGACGATAATTTCATCCCCCGGTTTGAAATCCCGACAGATACTGCGCGACATGTGCATGGTCAGTGTTGTCATGGTGGCACCGATAATGATTTCGCCGGGATCATCAGTCCCCATGAAATCCGCCATGGCAAGATGGCAATCATCAACGACCTTTTCTGCGGCAATAGATGTTGGGAAGTATCCGCCAAGGTTGGCATTGGCATTGAGAAAACAGTCCGAAACAGCCTCAATAACGCGCGATGTTACCTGTGTTCCGGCGGGATTATCCAGATAGATCCGCCGTTGTTTTTTGCCCTGTATGGTATCGGTCAGGGATAGAGAAGGGAATTGCGCGCGAACGCTTTCGATTGGGAAAGTCATGTTGTAATCCTCAAAAAACCACTTTGTTCTGTAAGGATTGTTGTCAGGTCTCTTTTATTTGAACAATCATCCTAAAGGATGAGTTTGGGGTGTTTCCTTTCCCTCAAAAGAGAGAATGCTATGCCTTGTGATGTCTTAGTGATGCCCTTTTGGGGGGCGGCGGGAGGACATATGGGATGACATGAGCGCAAAAAGCTCTGCCTGTGATGAAATACCGAGCTTGCGATAGAGATTGCGTCGGTGGGTTTTAACCGTTGGCAAGGCTATGCCGAGGTGAAGACCGATGGCTTCTGATCCGTGGCCAGAGAGGATTAAATCCATAATATGCTTTTCGCGGCGGGTCAGAAAATCTGGCGCAGACAAAAGCGGCTGATTAGATGGCATGTGCCCCGGTGTGGTGTGACCCTGCGACGTGTGATCCGGTGTGGTGTGACCTAGGCCAAGGGTTTCACAATGCTTTTTGATGGCGCTGATGATAATGGGCACCAATTCTTGTGACTGTTCAAGCAAGGGGGCGCCTTTGTCGGTGTGATCAATCTTTTGCGATAGAGAAATTTCGATCACATCATCACCGGGCAGAGGAACCGCCAGCATAAGTTCCTGCATGCCCAATGGCCAGCCATCGGTGACATAACCGATTTCTTCCTTCTGATCCGGCCGCATCTTGTAATCGGCATTGGTTCTGGTTTTCTCTGTATAGGAACAGGTGGGTGCTTTTCGGGCTTGAGCTTTTCTGGCTTGGGATTTTCTGGTCTGGGCTTCCCGTGACAGGGCTTCCATCGTATGCAGGCCGGGTTTAAGGCCTTCGCGACAGGCGTGGTAAAAGGGGTTGATCTGCCACGTGCTTTGTAGGAAATTTTTCAAGCCTTCCCGATACCCCAGCGGGCTTAATCCATCATAGAGAACCTGTGGGCGATGTTCCTTTTCATATTGAAAAATAATACAGAATTCGTGCGGAATTACCTGTTTCATCTGTTCCGCGATCCATGGGAAAAAATTGGCATTCCCAATGTTATCAATAAGCGCACTGACCCAGAGAGAGGCATTGAAATGTGTATCGTCCTGTTCAGGTTTGAAGCCTGTTGATCGTAAAATCTCACCTGACATCTTTGGTCTTTCTGACGTATGATTTGTGCTGATCGTTGATAGCTTTGCTGGATGGTGTGTTGGATTATATCACCATTATTGACGCTGTCGATTGGGTTGCAAAGTTGGTTTCTATAACATTTCCTGAGGCGAGTTTGACCGCGATCTGGTTGTTAGAGGACACGGTTATGTTGACGTTGCATGAAGTCAGATTTTTCTTGATACTTCTTTGATCATATAACTTGCTTAATTATTCAACCGGGGAAGAACCAATGATCTTTACCCAAAATGGAAACGAACTGTGATGCCTGATACTTTATCCGATAGCCAAAGGATGACACCTGCCGGGAAAATGAGAGCTGCGGGATTAGGGTTAAAGTTTCCAGGCGAGCCGGGGGCAAAAAATGCGATCACGGATGTTGCGGGGGTTAGCGTTGGTTATACGACCCTGATTGATGGTCACGGAGCTTTGAAGGTTGGGCAGGGGCCTGTGCGAACGGGGGTGACGGCTATTTTACCCCGACCTCGGGCGGATGTGTGTACACCGGTTTTCGCCGGGTACTTTTCCCTGAACGGTAATGGAGAACTAACCTCGTCTCACTTTTTGGAAGAAGTGGGGCTGATGTCGTTGCCGATAACGATTACCAATACCCATGCCTGTGGCTTGACCCGTGATGCGACCTTGCGATGGGCCAATCGGGCTTTCCCGGATGAATTCGCAGACAGTTTCGGGCTGCCCGTTGCAGCGGAAACCTATGATGGGTTTTTAAATGACATCAATGGCTTTCATGTTACCAATGATCATGTATCCCAAGCCATCGAAGCTGCAATAGATGGCCCGATTGAAGAAGGCAGTGTCGGCGGCGGGACGGGAATGAAAAGCTTTGATTTTAAAGCTGGGTCTGGCACGGCATCTCGACGGGTACAGTACGGTGATACGACTTACACTGTCGGCGCTTTTGTGCAATCAAACTTTGGCAAACGGGATGATTTAACCGTTTTGGGCTATCCGCTTGGTAAAGAGCTTTCCGAAACCAGAATGGTTGAGAAAACGAGAAGTACTGAACTCAGTTCGATCATTGGCATCATTGCAACAGATGCGCCTTTGCTGCCTCATCAGCTCAAGCGTTTGGCACGGCGGGCTGCATTGGGCATGGGACAAACCGGGGGAATTGGAGCCCATGGGTCTGGTGATATCTTTTTGGCCTTTTCCACAGCCAACCGGGATGTGCTGGCAACGAAAGAACAGGCTGTTCAAAACGTTTCTTTTATCCCCGATACAGATTTGGATTTTCTGTTCGAAGGGGTAATCCGATCAATGGAAGAAGCCATTATTAATTCGATGGTGGCCAACGAAGATATGGAAGGGCGCGATGGAAACTTTGTTCCTGCGCTACCGCATTCGGCCCTGAAGAAATTGGTTAAGTGGCTTCAGGAAAGGGCTGAACGATAAGGGGATAGAAAAAGGCATGTCAAAAGATCTTACGTAAAAGACGTCGGCTGATCCTTGCTGTGATTGAGGGGCGTTGTGGGGGGAGAGAAAGCGAGAGTTAAAAGCTAATATTGAGGGCCACGTAATATAGCTAAAGGCTATGGAGCCGGTCTTCGGGCAGATCCTGTATCAACTTGTTGGCAAGTTTCGTCCACTCGTCAATCAGGGCTTTTGCCATGATAACCTTGCCCATGTTTTCTGGTGAGGGCGCGGGCGTGTCTTGGGCAGCTAGTCCTTCGATAATGGCACGAACCTGTTCGGGGCTTACCTGTACCCTGAAATGGTCTGTGTTTCTGTTGTTGATATCTTGAGCTGATTTTCCCAACGGCGTACCGTGAACGACATTGCGGATGGTCAAGGCCAGTTCTGGGTTCTGTTTACGTAAAATCTCATAAGTGAACATCAGGCTGCCGCGGCTAAAGACATCGGGGTCATTGTCAATATGTCGGGAATTTGGATCAGAGGAACAGCGGGAAGAAATTTTTAATGACATAAGGGTGTTTTCCTCGCTATCGTGTTTGAATTATTATATTTTTACCACATCGTTCCTGTATTTCTCGGTTATATCTTACGCGTAAAGAGTTAATGAGTATTCAATTCTTTTCATAGAACCCGCGAGACCGTGGTTGTTCATTGTAAATCGAAGATCTAACGCCCTGATTTGAGGGCGGCCAGGATGACCAGAAATATCAGTACGCCATAAATACTAGCAGCCATATATAAATACCTTAACGCTATAAACGTAAAATAAAGACAAGTGCTGCGAAGCAAACTCATAGGAAGAAGAGAAAGCACTCATGATATTTTTGAAGTTGATTATGGGGACCTTGATCGGGATCAGTCTTCTTTTGCTGGTTGCTTTGGTCTTTATTGGCCGGGATAGGGGCCTCGCGCTGTTTTTTGGTCCGGTTGACGAACAAAAAATTGATTTTGTAACGTTGTCGCTGGCGCCAACGCCAAATCAGTTTCTGGTCTGCCCCAAAGGTTATTGTAATGCGCCAAGCGATCTTGAAAGTCCGGTGTATAATCTTTCGGTGGATGCACTAAAGGCCGAATGGATGACACTGATGAATAAACAGCCGCGGATAGAAAAAGGATCTGTGGATAGCGAAAATCTTCAGTACGATTTTATTCAACGGACCGAATGGATGCGTTATCCCGATAGCATTACTGTCCGCTTTATTCCTTTAGGGCCGACAATCTCCACTCTGGCGATTTATAGCCGTTCTCACTATGGGAAAGATGATTTTGGGGTGAATGAACAGCGGATAAAGAATTGGCTATCCGAGTTGTAAGTCAATCTAGTCAAGTTACTCTGAAACCGTTTCAATAGCACATTTAAATATATCTTAAGCACTTCGTTCATACTATCGCATGTTTGGCTATCTATGGTTGGGCTGTGGTTGGGCGCTCTTGAACCTTGAGCGACTTAAAGATTAGAACAAACTAACGTAAAATCTGACCATATACGAGTACGTGGCCTTCTAGACGTTTTTGGGAAAGGAACGTTATGCGCGTGTTATCTGGTGGTTTTCTTAAAGTAATCAAGTCCGGTGTTTGTGCTGGGGGGGCCATAGGCTTTCTCGGTATTAGTGCCCTCGGGCAGTCTTCGTATGCTGAAACACAACCTCCCTCAAAAAGCTTAATTGATGCCATGAACGGGACGATTAACGTTGTATCCGAAGTGGGTAGCGGCTCTACATTTAACTTAAGCCTTCCATTGCCCATCGGCCTTGATGAAAAAAACAACACTCCCCAATTATTAGAAACTCAAGACGGTTTCCCAGCGCTCATATTCTCGAATGATGATTTATTGCAGCCCGTTTTAAAGGCCTATCTAGACCCCTTAAATATGTTCCCCATGATCGCGAATAAATGGGACAGCATAGAGAAAATATTACTGAACATCGCCAAGAGAGATGTGCTCTTCCCTATCATTATTATAGACATGTCACTCCCGAATGAACTGTCAACAACA
>NZ_CAKZMP010000141.1 GCF_937128705.1 uncultured Kiloniella sp.
TGCCATGATAAATGGACAAGCCATTGTAGAAGCATCCGGCAGTATCACCCATGAAACAGCACGCGCCATCGCAGAAACCGGGGTCGATGTGATTTCGATGGGATGGCTGACTCACAGCGCCCCTTGCCTTGATTTGGGGTTGGATATTCTCTAGCCAATTACTCTGGATCAATATCTCGGTCAAAACCTCATGACAATCCGAGCCAAGCACGGATAGTGTAACCAACAACACCCAAAGCAAAAACGCCGCCAAGCCATAGCCCAACAAACCAAATCAATCGATGCTTGAAGCTCTCTGCCCGAGGCTGGTCCGGTGTTTTATCTGCAAGGCTCTCCCTAGCCATCAATGGTAGCCCTCTTCGGGATCAACTTTCCCACGGAACACCCAATAGGCATAAGCTGTATAACCTAGGATTAACGGCACGAGCACTGCGGTGCCAACAAGCAAAAACTCTAGGCTTACATCCGGCGCCGCCGCTTGCCAGATTGTCAGGCTCGGGGGCACCATGTAAGGAAAAAAGCTGATCCCCAAGCCAATATAAGTCAGAATAAATAAACCCAAACTGGCAAAGAAAGGCCAAACGTCATTCTTTTGCTTAAGACCACGTAGCAAGACCAGCGCCGAGGTCAAGACAAGAAGCGGAACCGGCGCCGTATAGATAATCTGTGGCATGGTAAACCAGCGTGCCAGAAACTCTGGATTAAGAAACGGCGTCCAAATACTGACAATCCCGATTAAACTCAGGAGGCCAAACAACGCAGGTTTCGCATAACGATAAGCTTTCTCTTGAACTGGTCCGACAGTTTTCAATATCAGCCATGTCGACCCCAATAGAATATAACCAACAACAACAGCAACACCAGTGAGCAGTGAGAAGGGCGTCAGCCAATTCCACCATCCACCAGCATAGGCACGATCAACCACGTCGATGCCCTGTACCAAGGCTCCCAAGGCAATCCCCTGACAAAAGGCCGCCGCAAATGAACCGCCAAAAAAAGCCAAATCCCAAAGCCACTGAGAGTTCTCGCTTCGCCACCTGTATTCAAAGGCAACACCCCGAAAGATCAGCCCTAATAACATAATGGTCAAAGGCGCATAAAGTGCAGGTAAAACAACAGAATAAGCCAAGGGAAAAACAGCAAAAAGCCCTCCGCCACCAAGAACGAGCCAAGTTTCGTTTCCATCCCATACCGGAGCAATGGTGTTCATGGCATAGTCACGTTCGCTTCCCCTCTTAAAGAGGGGAAACAAAATACCAATACCTAAATCGAAACCATCCAGCAAAACATACGCAAGAACAGCAAAAGCAATCAGTAAAGACCAGATAAGTGCGAGATCAATTTCCATTTGTCTTACTTCCTGTTTCTTGTATTAGAGTCCGATCATCTGAAGAAAGTGTTTTGGTCGGAAACATACTCGTGGCACGTGTTGGAGCGCCATCAGGCCTGTAATCATTAGGTATATCCGTGTCTGGCGTTCGCTTCATCAGACGAAGAATATAAACCACCCCCACACCAAACACAGCAAAGTACACAACGACAAAAGCAAGTAGAGATATTGCGACAGCAGGTGCATCAATCGGTGAGATGGAATCAGATGTCCGCAGCAACCCATAAACCGTATAGGGCTGCCTTCCGACCTCTGTCGTGATCCAACCGGCCAAAAGGGCGACAAAACCGGATGGCGCCATCCATGTTGCAAATCGTAGCATTAGAGGCGTTTCATAGAGTTTTTTCTGCATGCGCCGAAGAAAACTCCACGCCCCCAAAGCAGCCATCAGAAAACCCAAACCGACCATGATGCGAAATGACCAGAAAACAATGGGAACATTCGGCCTGTCTTTCGGGCCCCATTCTTTCAAGCCTTTGATCTCGCCATCGAGATCATGGGTTAAAATCAGACTGCCCAGTTTTGGAATTTCCAGTGCATAATGCACGGTCTCATCCTGCATTGACGGCAAGCCAAAGAGAATAAGCGGCGCCCCTTTTTTTGTATCAAAGTGCCCCTCCATCGCCGCAATTTTAGCTGGCTGATGTTCCAATGTGTTTAACCCATGGAAATCACCAGCGATAATTTGGATCGGCGCAACAATAACGGCCATCCACATCGCCATTGAGAACATGATTCGTGCAGATTGATTGGTTTTGTCGCGTAGCAGATGCCATGCAGCAACACCGCCGACAACAAACGCCGTCGTCAGATAGGCTGCCAAAACCATGTGAACCAACCGATAGGGGAATGAAGGATTGAAAACTGCAGCCCACCAGTCCACGGGAATAAATTGTCCAACATCGTTGATACCGTAACCTGCTGGCGTCTGCATCCAAGAATTTACCGACAGTATCCAGAAGGCAGAGAAAAGAGTGCCAATCGCCACCATAAGCGTGGCAAAGAAATGTAGCCTTTTCCCCACCTTGTTCATGCCAAAAAGCATGACACCCAAAAACCCAGCTTCTAGGAAAAAGGCGGACAGGACTTCATAGCCCATCAACGGACCAAGTATCGGACCCGTTTTGTCAGAAAAAACACTCCAATTCGTCCCGAACTGATAGCTCATGACAATGCCGGAAACCACGCCCATCCCAAAGACAACGGCAAAGATCTTTATCCAGTATTTAAATATGCGCAGGTAAACATCGCGACCTGTCCAGAGCCAAAGACCTTCGAGAACAGCAAGATAACTCGCTAATCCGATAGAAAAGGCCGGAAAGACAATATGAAACGAAATCGTAAAGGCAAATTGCACACGCGCCAGAAGGGCTGCATCCAGAAACTCAACCATGTCTAATCGCACTCAGATCAGAGCGCCCTCAGTTGTTGATCTGAATCTATAGTCACGCCAAATGAGTCCGAGCGCAAGACACCCGGTGCGTGCGTATTGTCTCACACAAAAAGTAAGGTTTTATCTCATACTCTAATCACAAAACAAAAAGAGGGTACATCTGGTAAAATGTACCCTCTGATATACATCTCGTGATCAGGACGTTTGTACACACTGCGCCTATTAACTGTTGGCAACCGCCGAATAATCATTCCAGCTGGAAACAGGAACTGTAGCCTCACGCGGGGAAACATTCGGTCGTGTGACAGGGCGATAACCATCTGCAGCTTTTTTACGCAAAGCCTGATCTAGTTGTGCAGTTTCTCTTGGGGAACGCCCTCCGTGTACAAGAATTTTCTGCCCAACCTGATATACAGGGAATCCTGCCTTGATCGTATCGCCATTTTCAACATAGCAAACACCATCTACCAAATCGCCGACAGTATCATCGGTAAAATCGAGATCTTCGGAATAATCTAGAAGCAATGGCACAGAAGACCCCAGCTCTAAAAGGGCCTGTCTTGCAGATGCCAATTGTGCGCGCGCCTTTTCCAAATCCGCCACAGGTTTAAATGTCAGCGCATCGACACCACCAGATACAAGACCCTGCACCTGAATGTAAGCACCGTAACGTAGCTCATTATCTGTGCCTGTCGCACTAGACTGGTCTGCAACACCCAAAACAAATCGACGACGATCACCACCCGGTATGGAATCAACAGCCAAGCAAGCCGCTTCAGCGGCCAGGTGATTTATAATAAAAGCTTCGTCCTGCATATTAAACTTCGCCAAAGCATCCAAAGAGGCTTCTTTTGTATGGGTTCGAATAACATCGGCCCCCGCCTCTAAAAAGTCTTTATGTGCAGCTGTTACCAAGTCTGGACGCGAAATATTCAAAGCTGCCAGGCAATCTTCATTACCAAAGGTCGCACGCTTGAGATCGATAGAAGCTTCGCGCAAAGAGGATTTCAAATCACCGTCGGTCAATAAAACACGACTGTTTAGCGCATCAATAAAGTTTCTCATTATGCAGCTTCCTTCTCTTCAGCTTGAATAGATAGAAGCCGGCACACAGCTTCTGTTAACGGAGAACGATTGAGGGTGTAAAAATGGAACGCATCTACACCGCCATCGATCAAATCACGGCAAAGATCCAGACAAAGCGAAACAGCAACAGCAGCCGCTGTTTCCGGATTATCTTCCAAGCCCTCAAATGCTTTACTCACCCAATCTGGAATGGTTGCGCCGCAACGATCTGCAAACCGTCTAAGTTGAGTAATATTATTAATAGGTAAAATCCCGGGAATAATCGGAATTGTAATTCCGGCTTTTCTCGCCTCTTCAACAAAGCGAAAATAGCTCTCAGCCTCAAAGAAAAACTGTGTAATTGCTGTCGTTGCACCGGCATCCTGTTTTTGCTTTAAGAAAGCCAGATCGTCCGCCAGTGACTTGCTATCAGGATGGGGATCTGGGTAGGCCGCAACCGCAATATCAAAATCGCCAAGCTCTCTCAGACTTGCAATAAACTCGACAGAATCCTGAAAGCCATTTTCATGAGGTTCAAAGGCTGCACCGGGTTCCTCGGCATCGCCACGCAGGGCAACCAAACGGGTCACACCGAGGTCACGCCAAGCTTTGACTGTTTTCAGGATATCTGTTTTTGATGCCCCTGCCATTGTAATATGGGCCGCAAGCGTCAGGTCTTTATCCTGCGAAAGCTTATTCAGTAAATCTTTTGACTTTTGCTGCCCAGAACCACCCGCTCCGTAGGTAATAGAGTAGTACTTTGGCTCAAAAGCTTTCAACCGCGTTACGGTCTTGGTTAGATTATCAAGACCGTTTGCCGAAGCCGGCGGAAACAGTTCAAAACTGATATCTGGTCTTTTCATTCCTATTACTCCGTATTGGGATCGCGACGTGCTGTCCAAATGCAGACCGTCAGCGGATCGCCCGGAAGATGTTCAGGATCAGAAAGGGTTAACCCCGCATCATCGCAGAACTCTTCAATTTGTTTATCATCAAAACCCAACCAATGATGCGCATGATCATCACGTAGGCTGTCCATACGGTGGGGCGCGAAATCCACCAAAATCAATCGACCTCCGGGTTTGATAACCCTTGCAGCCTCGCGCAAACACATTCGTGGATCGAGCGCATAATGGAGCACCATGTTCAAACACACAGCATCAAAGCGGGCATTTGCAAATGGAACTTGGTACATATCACCTTGGCGTACCTGGCAGTTCGTTAACCCCGCACGATCAATGTTATTTCTGGCAATCGCCAGCATCTCACGGGAAATATCCAACCCGACAATCGAGCCAACTTCGCCTGAAACTAGCTCTAGAACACGCCCTGTCCCCGTACCTATATCCAGCAGTTCCTTTACAGGTTCCTTTAGCAAGCTTTCCTGGAATGCCGCTTCGATAGAAGCCGTATCGATGTGAAGGGATCTTATTTCATGCCAATCGGATGCATTTTTGCTGAAATATTCATGTGCTTTACGGGCTCGCTCTGCTTTGATGTCTTCCAGACGTTGAAAATCCAAAGCGAGTTTGGGATCTTCCGCCGGGATCAAATCAATTATCAATCGAGCCAGCTCTGAACAAGGTTGATTATCGGACAACCTGAAATAAGCCCAGTTACCTTCTTGATGACGCTCCAGAAGACCTGCTTCCATCAACAGCTTCAAGTGGCGAGAAACACGTGGCTGACTTTGCCCAAGAATTTGAACAAGCTCGCTCACAGTCAATTCCGCATGGGCACAAAGACCCAAAACACGCAACCGTGTTGGCTCGGCAATAGACTGCAATCCTTTTAATAGTACTTCCACGGTAACGTCTCCTCTAGGCGTAAGCTCTGCGCCAAAATCAATATAACAATATCTTTATATCGTAATTTATCAAGAAAAAAAATAACCCAATAGCGATCATTTTTTATTTTTATGCGACAAAACTCTATTTATCTATTTGTTTTCTCTCCGTTTTGCATGAGGAATCAAGCGCCTTTACAAAAAAATGAAGAATCCTTGGCTTTAGAATAAATCACCGTTTTGCCACATTTAGGGCTAAGTCCCTTCAAAATTGAGTCCTACATTTAAAACCGTAGAGAGCTTCCCCTCTCTACTAGAGATCCTGAAGATCTCCATATTACCCCAAAGCTGGACTCTAGCGGCTGCCGGATACCCGACTGGCAGCCGCATCCCGTTTTAAGACTCCCGATCCCCTTGCGTCATAAGGAAACACCTTATTGGCGAGAGGGGATTTTTTTTGCTATACGCTTTTTAGTTATACGCAAGAGAGTCGATCAGGCATGATGACCTTTCGCATCTTAGTTCCGATAAAAAATAAGGGTTTAGATATTGGGCAGCAGCCTTTTTCAAGGGGAAGACCTTACCTGTATAAGAGGCGGGCGCACTGTCTTTCTGGGATTGAACTTCAATCTTGCTCAGGGACAAGCCCTTATTCTCGAAGGACCAAACGGTAGTGGAAAATCAAGCCTGATACGTATGTTGTCTGGCCTTGTTCGCCCAAAGCTGGGAAAACTTGTCTGGCAGGATCAGGACGCTACGAGAGAGCCTGAAATTTTCCAGCGACATATTCACTACATCGGGCACCGAAACGCAATTAAACCAGTTTTGACGGTTTTAGAGAATCTGGCCTATTGGTCTGGAAAAAAGAAAGACGACCCAAGCCTGGATGACGCTTTAGATCATTTCAGAATGCTCCCACTCAAACATACGCCAGCGAATCTACTCTCATCCGGACAAAGCAGACGCCTGACCCTGTCACGTTTACTAGCCTCAGAGCGATCTGTTTGGTTATTAGATGAACCCTCTGTAGGTCTGGACGTTGCGTCAGTGGCGTTACTTGAAGACGTCATAAAAACACATCGATCAAAAGGTGGGGCCATTATTTTTGCAACACATAGCCCCATTAATGTCGAGAACCCGAACAAACTTAATCTGCAAGATTACAGCCCGTTATATAACAAGAAACTTCTGGCGGTCGAAAACGAAGAGGATTCCTGGATATGAAGGCTTTCCTCAATATTGTTTCCAGAGATTTGCATTTGGCATTCCGCCAAAAATCAGATTTAACCATGGCTGTTTTATTTTTTATTCTCACCGCCATGCTGTTCCCATTTGGCCTCGGCCCCGAACCAAACTTGCTGGCCCGTATTGCTCCCGGTATTATTTGGGTCACAGCTCTACTGGCCGTCTTGCTCTCCCTTGAGCGCCTGTTTCTGGCTGATTACGAAGACGGCAGTCTGGAACAACTTATTCTGTCATCAACATCGCTAGAAGTTGCCGTTCTCGCCAAGGTCTTTGCCCACTGGTTAACAACAGGTCTTCCCCTAATTCTCGCCGCGCCCTTAATCGCATTGCTGTTTAATATGGATTCTGATGCCATGACGATTCTTCTTATCGCCATGATATTAGGGACACCAAGCCTGAGCTTAATCGGGGCCATCGCAGCAACACTGACCCTTGGCGCAAGGCGCGGGGGCGTCTTGATTCCCTTACTTGTTCTCCCACTTTATATACCAACACTGATTTTTGGTGTCGGGGCTATTGATGCGGCTATGAACAGTCTGGAAGCTGGCGCGGTTATCGCTAATGCGCGACCTCACCTTTTGTTGCTTGGCGCGATATTGCTTGTTTCGTTATTAATAACGCCATTAGCCGGAGCCGCCGCGTTGCGACAGTCGGTAGAATAGAACACGTCGAACAGAACGTTCAAAATATGAAGAGTTGAGTACGGCCAGATTGAAGGATATCGCTGAATCGATTGATATCCCAAAATTGATTGATATCAAGGCAAGGTATATACCTTTGTTCTAGTGTCTGCTCACCGTTAAATGAACCTGTGCCTGATGCACAAGAATGTTAATTGAAGGGATAAGGACAATGTCGGTCTTTCACCGATTTGCCAATCCAAACAGATTTTTGAAGCTGACCAATCAGGTGCTTCCATGGGTTTCCGGCCTGACAGTACTTTCACTGGCCGCCGGCCTCTATATGTCTTTTTTCACCTCTCCCCCTGATTACCAACAGGGTGAAAGCGTCCGGATTATGTACATCCATGTGCCATCCGCGTGGATGGCCATGTTCGTGTACACATCAATCGCGATTGCATCCGTCTGCTCTTTGATATGGCGGCATCCCCTTGCTGATCTTGCCGCCAAAGCATCTGCACCCATCGGTGCAGGCTTTACCTTTTTGGCTCTGGCAACTGGTTCGCTGTGGGGTAAACCAATGTGGGGAGCTTGGTGGGTTTGGGATGCGCGCCTGACATCTGTGCTGATCCTCTTCTTCCTCTACCTCGGGCACATGGCCTTGATGCACGCATTTGAAGAACAGGAACGCGGCAACAAGGCTGCGGCCGTTCTTGCCATTGTCGGCTTTGTGAACATTCCAATTATCAAGTTCTCTGTCGACTGGTGGAATACCCTTCATCAACCCGCCTCTGTCATGCGTGCTGATGGCCCGTCAATTGATCCATCGATGCTCTGGCCGCTCTTGATTATGGGGGTTGCCTTCAAGCTTTTTTATATCGTTGTTTTATTGATACGAATCAAAAGCGAACTTATAGAGGCCAAACTACGCAAATATCGCCGCGCTGTTGTCGATAAAGCTCATTAAGGTCAAGGTTAAAAAATGTTGATAAACCAGCAAGAGATCAACAAATATTGATCATGATGTGAATCAAAGTCTTAGGATTTTAGTGTGACATAATGCGCTAGTGTTTAAAGGATAGAATTATGTCTATCTACAGAATAAGAGAAGAAGCCGGGAAAGTATTATAATTAATCCCGGCACAACTCAGGTTACGCAGGACAGTATGGAACAGATTACGAACTTTCTCTCTATGGGAAACTATGGTGCATACATCTGGACAGCCTATCTTTTGACGGCTGCTGTGATGTCAGGATTACTTGTCACTACCTTACAACGCCTGCGAAAAAACAAGGCTGAATTAGAAGAATTCCAAACGATTCAAAATTCAACCAAACAGTCAGGTCACAAGGAAGAGGCAACCCGCCCATGACACGGAAAAGCCGTAGAATGTATGTACTCGTGGTCGCCATTGCTTTGCTGGCCTCTGCGACAGCGCTCGTATTAACTGCTCTGGACGATAATATCACCTATTTTTACAGCCCCTCGGACCTCAAAACCAAACAAGTCACTGTTGGTCGGGCGCTCAGATTAGGTGGCCTTGTCGAAGATGGAACTTTTGAAAAGCTGGACGGCGGCCTCAAGGTTAAGTTTTCCATTACAGACGGCGCAGAAACTGTCGCCGTAACCTACGAAGGCATACTTCCTGACCTCTTTCGCGAAGGGCAAGGTGTTATCACCGAAGGTAGCCTGAATGAAAAGGGTGAGTTTGTTGCCCATGAAGTATTGGCAAAACACGATGAGAATTACATGCCTGCCGAAGTTATTGAAGCTTTGAAAGCATCCGGAGAATGGCGCGGAGATGAGGAGCAAATAACAGAATGATTGCTGAACTTGGACAGTTTGCCATTATCATGGCCCTGCTTGCCGCGATTGCTCAATCAATCCTGCCCCTGATCGGCGCGGAACGACTTGATAGCCGTTTGATGGCTTTTGGTAGTCAGGCATCATTGATTCAATTACTTTTTGTTTTTCTGGCTTTTGGCTGTCTGACCCAAGCTTACATCGTTTCTGATTTTACCCTTGTCAATGTTGCTGAGAACTCTCATTCAACAAAACCGTTGCTATATAAGATCAGCGGTGTTTGGGGCAATCATGAAGGATCTATGTTGTTATGGATACTTATTCTCGCCGTTTTTGGCGCAGCTGTTGCGGCTTTCGGGCGTAATTTGCCCGTAACGCTCAAGGCACGGGTTTTGGCGGTTCAAGCCATGATAGGCGTTGGTTTTCTGACCTTCCTGATCTTTACATCGAATCCCTTTGCCCGCCTTCTGCTACCGCCTGAAAACGGCCGCGACCTTAACCCCTTGTTACAAGATCCAGGCTTGGCCTTTCATCCCCCGATGCTTTATGTCGGATATGTCGGTTTTTCCGTAGCCTTTTCCTTTGCGATCGCCGCCCTTATCGAAGGCAAGGTTGATGCCGCATGGGCACGTTGGGTTCGCCCCTGGACGCTGACGGCCTGGACCTTTTTAACGGGTGGAATCGCGCTGGGAAGCTGGTGGGCCTATTATGAACTTGGCTGGGGCGGTTGGTGGTTTTGGGACCCCGTAGAGAATGTTTCTTTCATGCCATGGCTTATGGGAACTGCCTTGCTGCATTCCGCCATCGTGGTCGAGAAAAGAAACTCCCTCAAGGTTTGGACCATTCTTCTTGCAATCCTGACCTTCTCTCTCTCTCTTATTGGCACCTTCATTGTCCGCTCAGGATTGCTGACCTCTGTTCACTCCTTTGCCGTAAACCCGGAACGCGGTATTTTTATCCTCTTCCTGCTAGCAATTGCCATTGGCGGATCGTTGACGCTTTTTGCGTTCCGTGCCCCGTCCCTCAAAGCTGGCGGCATTTTCTCGCCAATTAGCCGCGAAGGTGGGCTATTGTTAAATAACCTTTTGCTCAGTACTGCCTGTGCAACTGTGTTCCTCGGCACACTCTATCCCCTGTTTATGGAAGCTTTGGGAGGCGGTCGCGTTTCAATCGGACCGCCTTTCTATAACAACACCTTTGTCCCCGTTATGGTTCCCCTCCTTCTGCTGGTCTGCGTTGGCCCCCTGCTTCCTTGGAAGCGGGCCGACTTGATCGGCGTTCTTGGCCGCTTAAAATATGCAGGCCTGGCAACAATCCTAGCAATCTTACTTGCATGGTATGTCACAGAAGGTGGGCCTCTTCTGGCTATTCTGGGGCTTGGCATCGCCGCTTGGATGCTGTTGGGCACCCTGAGCGAATGGGCTGATAAAATAAAGCTTTTCCGCGCACCGCTGTCCACCAGCTGGCAACGCATGATCAAACTCCCCGGCTCCACATGGGGCATGACCTTAGCCCATAGTGGTCTGGCCATTGCCGTCGCGGGAATGATTTCGACCTCTGCATGGAAAGTCGAAGACGTTGCCGTCCTGAAACCCGGTGAAACAATCTCAGTTGCTGGAACTGATTATCGTTTTGATGGTGTTCGTGAACTGGTTGGCCCGAACTATCAGGCAGTAGAAGGCACCTTTACGGTCAGTCAAAACGGTGAATTCATGGCCGTTTTAAAACCGGAGAAGCGTCTCTATAACGTTCAAAAAATGCCAACAACAGAGGCCGCAATCTATTCCACTTTTGTCGGAGATTACTATGCCGTTATTGGTGATCAGGTAGAAGACGGCGGCTGGACGGTTCGCATTTATCGCGAGCCGATGGTCACATGGATCTGGTTCGGCTGTACTTTAATGGTATTGGCCGGGTTGCTCTCACTGGCGGACCGACGCTTGAGAGTCGGTGCCCCTGCCGGAAAGCGTAAACAGGAAAAGCGAGAACAAAAATCTCAGCGGAATGCCGCAGCATGAACAAGAAAATACTCTTTACCCTTCCGCTTCTGATTACGTTGGTTCTGTTTGGTTATTTTTTCTGGGCTCTAACTAAACCCGGAAGAGATCCTAAAATTCTGCCATCGGTATTAATCGACAAACCGGCACCAGAATTCAATCTGACGGCATTGGAGAACCTCGGTGTGCCCGGATTTTCCAGAACGGACTTGACGACCAATGGCAAAATTTCTGTTGTAAACATTTTTGCCTCTTGGTGTGTTCCCTGTCTTGCCGAACATCCCGACATGGTCAAACTTGGCAAACGTGACGATATCAACCTCTATGGTATCAACTACAGGGATAAACCAGACGATGCTCTCAACTGGTTAAATCGTAACGGAAATCCCTATCACAGGGTTGGCCGTGACCCCAAAAGTCGAACAGGGATTGAATGGGGCGTTTATGGTGTCCCGGAAACCTTTATCGTCGATGCTACGGGCACTATACGTTATAAACATGTCGGCCCTTTGAACCCGGGTGATCTCGAAAACAAGATTTTACCGATTATCGACAATCTTCAGGCACAAAAATAGTCTGATATTCGTTTTTATATCTGGCTTTATATCTGGGAAAATATTTACCTATGCGTGGCTTACTTCTTTTTACAGCCGTCCTCTTCCTCTTCACAGTCAACAGTGACCCTGTGCAAGCTTTCGAGCCTGACGAAGTTCTTGATGATCCGGCATTAGAGGCGCGTGCCCGCGAGATATCAAAAGAGGTCAGGTGCTTGGTCTGTCAGAATGAACCCATCGATTCTTCAAATGCCGATCTGGCAAAAGAACTACGGATTGTTGTCAGGGAACGGCTAGTTGCCGGTGATAGTGATGACGACGTGAAAAGCTATCTTTCGGATCGCTATGGCGATTTCGTTTTGTTTCGTCCCCCCTTCAACACAGCCACTTTTTTACTTTGGTTCGGGCCCCTACTTGTTTTTGGTATCGGCGGCATCGGCTTGATCTTTTTTTACAGAGGGAACAAAAACCTGAAGCTTGCCAATCCCCTCAGCCCAGAAGAAGAAACGCGTTTGAATCAGCTTCTGGATGAAAATGAAAAGACCAAAAGCTCAAATTCAGGAGAAACCTCATGATCTTTTGGGCAATCATTGGAATACTGACAGCACTTTCTCTTTTGGTGCTCATCAAACCCCTCACAAAAAAGGCTGAAACGGCGCCTGCTGATACCGCTGAATCAGACCTTGCTGTTTACAAAGACCAACTGAAAGAAATTGATAAAGACCTCAAAGCTGGAAATATTGCCGAAGCTCAGGCTGAAATTGCACGAATTGAAATTCAGCGCAGGATCCTCAACGCAGGACAAGAACAGTCTGGATCAACCAAAGGGCACCCCTTATCACCAAAGGCAATGAAAGGGTTACTGGGGAGTCTGATCATTACATTCCCAATCGCGGCGTTAGCACTATACATGTATCTCGGACAACCCGGTATTCCGGGTATGCCCCTCGCCGAACGCGATATTGCAGCAGAACGCATGGCAATTGCTCAACAACAAAACAATGAACGCAATACCGAAATGATGGGGCTTGCGGAAAAGCTCCAGGCCCGTCTCGAAAATGAACCTAAAAACTTAGAAGGCTGGATGTTACTAGGTAGCACCTATGCAGAAATAGGGAATTTCCCTCTTGCAGAGAGAGCCTTTCGCCATGCAATGGAAAATAACCCGCCGAACCCGATGATATATAGCGCGGTTGGCGAAATGCTAGTTGCACAAGCCGAAGGACAAGTTTCATCTGATGCGCTTGAACTCTTTAGAAAAACACTTGAACTCAACCCTCGAGATCCCCGTGGCTTGTTCTATAGTGGCTTGGCTTTAACACAAGCAGACGCGAACGAGGATGCCCTTAAAATCTGGCTAACTTTACGCACCTATACGTCTGCTGCAGACCCTTGGTTACCAATACTGGATGCACAAATTGTCGAACTCGCCAATCTGGAAAAGATGAACCCGGAAAAGCTGCTCGCATCTTACCCTGCAGAAGAACCAGAAGAACCGGCCGAGCAACAGGGCGATGACCAATCAGGACCCTCTGCTGAAGACATGGCCGCTGCGGCAGAGTTAAGTGCAGAAGAAAGAACCGAGATGATCAACGGCATGGTCGAAAGGCTTGCCGATCGTTTGACAGAAACGCCGGATGATCTTCAAGGTTGGGTACAATTAGCAAGATCTTACCATACACTTGGCAGATCATCAGATGTACTTGAAGCGATAAAAAGGGCTGAAATGGCTGCAAAAAACCAACCGGATGCTGAAGAAGCCCAAGAACAAATTCAAAAACTAAAGCAAGAACTTGGGCTTTAAAGTCAGGCTAGGAAAGCCGCCTCAGGAGTTGTATATATTTTTTTTGCTTTTCATAATGAAAAAACCACACTAATTTCATTAGGAAGTAAAAAACAAGACATTTAAACAATGGGGACATAACCTATGGCGTCAAACGCCGCGGCTATGGTGGATAGAACACCTGCTCTTGTCTGTGAAGACATTCATAAATCATTCGGTAATATCGAGGTTTTAAAAGGTGTTTCGTTAACTGCACACGAAGGTGATGTTATATCGATGCTCGGTTCCAGTGGTTCCGGGAAGAGTACATTTCTAAGATGCATCAATCTTTTGGAAACCCCGAATTCCGGTAAGGTGACAGTTGGTGGTGAGCTCATTAACATGAAAGCCACCAAGTCAGGTGAACCTGTACCCGCAGACAACAAGCAAATCGAACGCATTCGTTCCAAGCTGTCGATGGTGTTCCAGGGTTTTAATCTCTGGTCTCATATGACAACACTGGAAAACATCATCGAAGCCCCAATCCACGTTCTTGGCCTCAGCAAAGCAGAAGCTACCGAACGTGCGAATGAAATGATGGATAAAGTCGGCATCTACGAACGCAAAGATTATTATCCTGCGCATATGTCCGGCGGGCAGCAACAGCGCGTGGCAATTGCCCGTGCACTGGCAATGAACCCGTCCGTCATGTTATTTGATGAACCAACGTCAGCTTTGGACCCAGAGTTGGTCGGCGAAGTATTGAAGGTTATCCGCGACCTTGCCGAAGAAGGTCGCACAATAATTGTTGTAACCCACGAAATGGGTTTTGCCCGGGAAGTATCAAATCAGACACTTTTCCTTCACAAGGGCCATATACTGGAACAGGGAAATCCAAAAGAGATTTTCGCCAATCCACAATCAGAGCGTTTCAAACAGTTTATCGCTGGAAATCTAAAATAATAAAACAAACACAAGTATAACAATTAAATTTAGGGAGCCATTAAATGAAAAAGTTTCTTGTAACTGCTGTAGCCGCAGCAATGACATTCACAGCTGGCGCTGTCGCAGCAAAGGATCTGCGTATCGGTGTAGAGGGTGCTTACCCTCCATTCAGCAGCATTGACACCAATGGTAACGTTGTTGGTTTCGACATCGACATCGCCAATGCGCTTTGTGAAGAAATGAAAGTAAAGTGTACTCTGGTCGTTCAAGACTGGGATGGTATCATTCCTGCGCTTAACGCAAAAAAATATGATGCAATCATCGCATCCATGTCTATTACCGAAGAGCGTAAGAAGAAAGTTGATTTCTCTGAGAAATATTACAACTCTCCGGCGCGTTTTCTTCGCAAAAAAGGGTCAGGTATCGAAATCTCGGCTGAAGGCATGAAGGGTAAAACCGTTGGTGTACAACGTGGTACAATCCACGACACGTTCATTACAGCTGAATTTCCAGACACCGAAATCAAACGTTATGGCACACAAGACGAAGCGTATTTAGATATCGCTGCCGGTCGTGTTGATATGTTGATCGCTGATTCGATTGCAATGGATGATGGCTTTGTGAAAACTGATGCTGGCAAAGATTATGAACTTTTCGGCCCATCTTACAGTGAGCCTAAATATTTCGGCGACGGTGCAGGTATTGCTGTACGTAAATCAGACACTGAACTACGTGATCGTTTCTCTACAGCAATCAAAGCTATTCGTGCAAATGGCGTTTACAAAGCAATTAACGACAAATACTTCGACTTTGATATCTACTAAGAGCAATGATGGAATGACCATCTTGTATTCTGGTTAAGTAGTAAAACAGCATCCCGGAACCCAGAACATAGTACCTGAGTTCTGGGGTGCTTTTTTTAAAAGCCCTTAATAGAATGGGCTTAAAATCGGAAGATTTAAAATGATTAACCTTGATGGCTACGGATATAGCATCCTCGTTAGTGGCGGCATAATCACCGTCTCCATCTCTTTGGCGTCTCTGCTGGTTGCATGTATATTGGGGATGGTTGCAGCACTTGCGCGTCTATCAAACAACAAAATCACCAGCTCAATCGCCTTTGGCTATACCACAATCATCCGCGGCGTACCTGATCTTGTTCTCATGTTACTGATCTTTTTTGGAGGACAGGTTTTTATTAACAACCTGCCAGAAAATCTCCTCAACTTCACAGCATGGTTTGGGGAAGTCATCGGAGCGGGGGATTCCCTGAAAGTGGCTGCTGAACCTTACCTTGATTGGGGCTATATAGATATCAATCCCTTTATCGCAGGTGTTCTAACCATTGGTTTTATCTTTGGCGCCTATATGGGCGAGACATTCCGTGGTGCGATTATGGCCGTAGATAGAGGAATGCTAGAGGCCGGAACAGCCTACGGCATGACTAAATTTCAAATCAACCGACGTATCCTCTTTCCCCAGATGGTACGCCACGCTCTGCCCGGAATTGGAAACAACTGGCTTGTTCTGATGAAAGCCAGCGCGATCACCTCTATCATTGGCTTAGAAGATATGGTTCGAAAAGCTGGACTGGCAGCCGGGGCAACACGCCAACCCTTCAAATTTTACCTTACCGCAGCGATTGCATTCCTTATTCTAACAACGCTATCGATCTGGATACTCAAAATCATAGAAAAACGCTACTCCGCTGGTGTAAGGAGCGCACTCTGATGGATTTTCAAATCATACAAGATGAGCTACCTTTATACTTCGAAGGGCTGCTCCTCACCATCAAGCTTGTACCGCTTTCACTTTTAATCGGTTTTGTTTGTGCGATTCCTTTGGCTGTCATGCGGTTGTCTAAAAATCCGCTAATAAACTATCCTGTTTTTGCTTTTACTTACGCATTCCGTGGGACACCACTTATTGTACAGCTGTTTATTCTTTACTACGGCGTAGGACAGTTCGAAGGCTATAGCGAACTTACCAAGGAGTTTGATTTCCTAAAGGGCGCTTATTTCTTTGCTTTACTTGGCTTCACGTTAAACACCGCGGCTTACACAACTGAAATCTTCCGCGGAGCTATGGCACAGACTTCCTTTGGCGAAGTCGAAGCCGCAAAAGCCTGTGGTATGTCTCAGTTCCTAATCTTCAGACGAATCATTATCCCGAGTGCCTTACGACGTGCCCTGCCAGCTTACTCCAACGAAGTTATCTTTATGCTTCACGGCAGCGCGTTGGCCAGCACCATCACACTGGTCGATTTAACGGGTGCAGCACGTATTGTACAATCCCGCTATTACGCACCCTACGAAGCCTTCATAACT
>NZ_CAKZMP010000142.1 GCF_937128705.1 uncultured Kiloniella sp.
ACAGATAAGAAGTTAAAAAACTATAGGACGCAAGAAGAAAGCTGATCTTAGAGTGAAGATAAAAAGGTAAGTGGGTGTGTTCGATTATTCTCTTTAACTGACTAGGGTTTGATGGTTAGCCAGTATAGGGAACGCCCACACGCACTTATATTATAGGTTTTCTATATTTGCCAGATATCTGGTGACCGGGCAATAAAATGGAGAGCCGGATAAATGAATGGGCTCTCCATAAAAACAACTATATCAGTGAATATATATCTGCCAGAGCAAATACTTCTGAAGCCAAATATTATGGAACAAGCAATATCCCATGGGGTTAGAGCGGGGTTACATCAACATAAACCTGATAATCCTGAATAAGACTGTTTTTTATTTCTAAAACCGTTGCAAAGGGAAGTGAGAGTTCACTTTGGTCCAGCCGTTTGTAATGCACTTCGCCCTTGCAGATAATATCATCGCCCTGTGCCCATATGCTATCAATTCTATGGGTCATTGTATCAATTATCTGAAAGAAATTATCATTCGCTTCAAGTACGGCTTTCTTGCCCCGTACAGGATCAAAATTACCAAGCTGAAACCGAAGATCATCAGCCAGAAAGGTACTCAGTTTCGATGTGCTTTTTTCATCCACAGCTTGATACAAGTTGGTGATCAGATTGGTGGCTTCTAATGTCGAGATTTTTGTATTCGACAAAGGTGTTTTTAATACGAGGCTTGTCATTCTTTTCTCTTTTGCTGTTGGTGTGGGCAGGGGCCGATTTTAATAATTATTTTTGATCTTATTCAGGGTACTTAAGGCGTGTCATAGAGGTTTCGTTCAGCAGGATCATCGCTGTAATATTGGATAAATTCGAATTGGAAACCTTCGGGATCGACAAAATAGACCGTCTTGCGAAATGGATGGTCTCCGCCCAGAATGTCGATTTCAAAGCCCTTGTTCTGAAGGCGTTCGATAATGCCCTCGACGTCATCAACTTCAAAACCGAGATGAGCGAGGCCGGGGTTATGCCCCGATAGTTCGCGGTTTTCACCTTCGCCGTTATCGTTCAGTGTGATGTAGGTGGCATCGTCCCCCACATGTAACCAGCGACGGGGCTTTCCCTTCCATGCCATTTCACCTTGGCCGCGGACGATCCATTTGGGAAAGGCAGTTTTGATAAAATCCAGGGTCGCTGCTAAATCAGTGACAACCAAATTAGCGTGTTCAAACCGTACCATGGGACTCTCCTTTTGTTATCTTACGTGATGTTGAATAAAGCTTTTGTGTGTTTGATTCTAAAATAGGGAGTTTCTTCAGGGGATATAATTGCTATAAATGGAAACTAATAGGTGAGAAAAAGTTGACAGTTATTGCTGCCTTGGCTGGGTATCAGGAGAACGAATGGAAAGTATGAATGCGATACCCGTCTTCGTGGCAGTGGTTGAAGAGGGGAGCTTTGCCGCTGCTGCTCGGCGTCTTGGGGTGACAAAATCGGCGGTGAGTAAACGCATTTCCCAACTTGAAGCCCACTTGGGTGTACAGCTGCTGCACCGTTCAACGCGCAAATTAAGTCTTAGTGAAGCCGGAGAGCAGTATTTTGCTCATGCGATCCAGTCTTTGGCTGCGGCGCAGGATGCTGAAGATGCGGTGGCTCAGTTACAGGGGGCACCACAGGGGCGATTGAGGATCAATACGCCAATGTCTTTTGGCCGCTTGCACATTGCCCCGCTTGTCCCCGGCTTTCTTGCCACTTATCCTGGTGTCGGTGTTGATATGGTCATGGATGATCGGGTTGTTGATATGGTCGAAGGCGGCTTTGATCTGGCTATCAGGGTACGAGCTTTGGAAGACAGTGCCTTAATTGCGCGAAAACTTGCGCCTTGCCATAATCTTTTGTGTGCTGCGCCTAGTTATCTGAAAAAGCATGGTACGCCAAAACACCCACATGATTTACAGGAACATAATTGTTTACAATATGCCTATGCCAGTAAAAACCACACCTGGCGGTTTGAGGAAACAAATAATGGGGATGTTATTAATCTGGATGTAACAGGCAGTTATCAGGTTAATAATTCAGAAGCTCTTCGTGAAGCCCTTATCGCAGGTGTCGGCATTGCACGTCTTCCGACCTTTATTGCCAGCGCTGACATTAGTGCTGGACGTTTGGTGCCGTTATTACCCGACTACAAATTACCCAGCCAAATTATATATGCGGTTTTTCCTGAACGTCGTCATCTTCCCGCCAAGGTCAGGGTTTTTATCGACTACCTCGTTGAAAAAATTGGCGGAGATCACCCATACTGGGAATTGGATGTTGTGCGTTAGACTAACTCGTCTGTTAAGGCGTTGATATAACGAGTGACCGAACGTTCCACCGCGTGCTTTCCGTCTTTACCAATTGTCCGGCCCTCAAAGGCGCCATGTACGGTGTCAAAATCGAAATCGGCAACTGAATTTCCAATTTCTCGCACCTTGCTGGCAGGCAATGGAATATAGTTTGGATAGCTGCGCATGAAGCTGACGTGTTTACGGTCCGCGACAACCTGCATGATGTCCCCGGTAAAAAGAAAGCCTTTGTTATGTCGCCAGTGAAGAACGGTGCCGCCCGCGAAGTGACCGCCGCATTTAATCAGGGTAACATCAGGGTTCAATGTTAAACTGTTTCCTGTCCAATGATTAATGGCGGGATGAGGTTTTTGAACCCATTGCGCATCATTATGATGAAGGTAAATAGAGGGATGATCAAAAGCATCACTCCAATCGCTCATCGCTGTGTAATAATGTGGATGTGAGATTGCGATAGCCGTAAGTCCACCCCGGCTTTTGATCCAGTCCATTGTTGGTTGATCCAGAATGGCAAGGCAATCCCACAGAATATTGCCATGGGGCGTTTCTATGAAAAAAGCACGCTGACCAATCGCTGCGCGTGGGGTTATTTCAAAGCTATGTAAACCGGGAAAATGTTCCGTACGCTTTAGGCTGTGTCGGGCCTTCAATTGAGAGGATGTTATCCATTTTTGCCCTGTTTCAGGGACGTACTGACGTTCATCCTCACAGATCGGACAGTGTGTTGGCGGGGCTTTTGGATCTGAATTCAGTTCTGGGTACTGGGTACCGCAAGTGACGCAGAGGTATTCTGTCATGTCGTGCCTTTCCATGTGGCTGTCATATATATGAAATCAGGGGGGATACCTTTCAAGAACGATCCTATTTTTACAAAATGAATATTTTCTACAATCCTGCTTGCAATTAAAATCTAAACCTTGCTCTATGGTTTAATACTTATCAAAACTGGAACAAGCCTATGGCCCCAAAGAATCACATTTCCGGGAATAGTGGTCCGTCTGCAAACATTGAAAATGCAGGGGTTGACCCGCGAGAGAACTTTAAGGGTGCGGCCTTTATGGTGGTCAGTCAGGCGGCGTTTGTTTTCAATGATGCTTTGATGAAGCTGGCTTCGGCTGATCTGTCTTTGTTTCAGACAATTTTTCTGCGCGGACTTTTTACGACGTTGTTTCTGGGGCTTATTGCCTGGCGAACCAAGGCACTGTTTCATTCGGTTTCAATCGCGGACAGAAAAGTTCTGGCCTTTCGAATTTTTGGTGAAGTCGGGGCCACGCTCTGTTATTTGACGGCTTTGTTTAACATGCCGATTGCCAACTCAACGGCAATTCTACAGGCTTTGCCATTGGCTGTTACTTTGGGGGCGGCACTCTTTTTGGGTGAAACCGTGGGGTGGCGGCGTTATTCCGCGATTGCGGTTGGTTTTATTGGTGTTTTGATCATTGTCCGACCGGGGGCAGAGGGTTTTAACGCTTATTCCTTCTGGGCCCTGGCTGCGGTGGCTTTCATTGTCATGCGTGACCTTGCGACCAAGAAGGTCTCTAACGCGGTTCCTTCAATCTACGTTGCCTTGTTGACCTCTATCTTTTTAACCCTGACGGCTGGGGTCTTGCTGCCCACATCAGGATGGCAACCAGTTCAGGCGATTTCCCTAGGGTACCTGACCGGTGCTGGCTGTTTTGTCATGGTTGGTTATCTGAGTGTTATTATCGCCATGCGCCGGGGCGAGACCGCTTTTGTATCCCCCTTCCGCTATACAATTTTGCTTTGGGCGATCTTGCTCGGGATTGTTGTTTTTGGGGATATACCCGATTTCTGGACAATTGTCGGTAGTCTTATTCTGGTCATTACGGGTGTCTATACCTTCTATCGTGAAAACAAGCTAAAAAAGCGGGCTGAAGCCCAAGGTGGGCAAGACACAAAATCGCCCCAAGATGATGATGATGCGGAGCAAACCATCTGGCCGGAAAAGATAAAGGATCTGGAAAAGGCCGAAGAGTTGATTAATCGATAGGCGTAACCGATAAGTTATTGGGGTGAGGGGAAAGTTTAATTGAGCGGGCCAAGCAAGAAAGCAGATCAGACAAGCTGTAAAACATCAGGTGATGAGAACGAGCCTGATAAAGCTGTTGGGAAGAATATTGTTGCCGAGACAATTGCGCTTGATGCTGCAATAGCTGAAACCACGGACCAAGGTGATCGCGGCGCTAAGGGAAACCTGCGCGGGGCTTTGTTGATGTCTCTTGGGATGGCAGCCTTTATTGGTAACGTGACGCTGATGAAGCTTGTTTCTTTTGATCTGACCTTGTTTCAGGCGATTTTTCTCCGTGGGTGTTGTGCGGCGCTGGTTCTGGGGGGCTTTGCCTGGTACCGCAAGGAACTATTTATTTCTTTAAGCGGGCAGGATGCCAAGGTGTTGATAATCCGGGTGATCGGTGAAATTGGTGCATCCCTTTGTTACTTTATGGCCCTTTTCAATATGCCCGTTGCCAATGTAACGGCGATTTTACAGGCATTACCCCTAGTGATCACTTTGGGGGCAGCGGTCTTTTTGGGCGAAACGGTGGGGTGGCGACGCTATGGCGGCATTGCACTGGGCTTTGTTGGCGTTCTGATTATTGTTCAACCGGGAACCGATGGCTTTAGCGTCTATTCGCTGTGGGCGCTTGCGTCGATGTTATCGGTCGCGATACGGGATCTGGCGACGCGAAAGATATCGTCGGGCCTACCATCCCTGTTCGTGGCCTTTGTAACAATGGTATCGGTTACGCTTGTTTGTGCTTTGTTATTGCCGACCATGGAATGGAAAGAAGTCACGGGCGATACAATCGGACTTTTGATGGGGGCGGCTTTTTTCATCATGCTGGTTCATATCACCCTGATCCGGGCAATGCGCGTGGGCGAAGTCGCCTTTGTTGCCCCTTTTCGCTATACCGTGATGGTCTGGGCGCTGTTGGTCGGCTATTTTGTCTTTGATGAACCACCGGATACGGCAACCGTCGTTGGTTGTAGCCTGTTGATTATCACTGGCCTTTATTCTTTCTGGCGCGAACGCAGAATTAAAGGTCTTTGATCTCAGTATTTCAAAGAGTGTCTCGTTAGAGAATTAAAAATCTTCGGTATGGCAAACTTTATCAGCAAGGATGGTTAGCCAAGAAATGACTTCGCGGCTTTCTGGTGAAAGCTTGGCAGTTTCCAGTTGTTCGTCGCTTGCGTGTATCTTCAGGTCATTCCACTTCTGGCAAAAATCACTGAGGTCTCTTGGCTTGAGAGTGTCCTGATCGGGTACTATTTGTGGGGTCGGTTTATGACGTCCGGTCACACTTTTATTTCCTATTCTGTTTTATTAAGTATTTGCTTTATATAGCCTATGTTTGCCTCTCGGTGAGGCTTTGATCGCAAAGGTTATAATGAGCTTTGATCAAGTTTTAATCCGCCAATCTAGAATTGAATTTTTTATATAGTGTATTATGAAGCAGTTATGAGGTGAGGTAGCGTCCAAAAAGCGTGAAAAAAACGTAAAAGGTTTTTTAACTTTCTCTACAAGTGGTAATCTCTGTGAACTTAAAAGGGTAATTTAGAGGCATCGGTCTGATGCTTCTGATATAGGGATAGGGTCTGGGTATAAAAATGCAAAATAACCCGGCAGCAAAAACACTTAAACTGCGGCTTTACGGCACCTTTAGTGCTGAGTGGTCTGATGGTAGCAAGCTCAATGTACGTAGTACAAAACTACGGGCAATGATTGCGCTGTTGGCAATGGCGCCGGATATGACCCGAACACGTTCGTGGCTACAGGATAAACTGTGGTCGTTATCGGGGGTGGAATTGGGTCGCGCAAGTTTGCGCCGGGGATTGAGCGATTTGAAACGGGCGATTGGCCCCGACTTTGACAGCCTGTTTGTTGTTTCTCATGATAATATTGGTCTTAATCACGATCTGGTTGAGCTGATTGGCACATCCGCCGAAGGTGAGTTTCTGGAAGGCTTGGAAATTGCCGAAGGTGGCTTTACATCATGGGTAAATGAACAACGAAGTAACCGCCCTCAGCTAAGTTCTGCGTTAGAGTTTTTTAATCCGTCGGATAAAACCGGCATTTTGCCAGCTGTCGCTGTTCTTCCCTTTTTGCAAAGTTTCAAACGGGACGGTGAAAATGTGCTGGGGGATATGCTGGCCGAAGAAGTTTCGCGCGCCCTTTCAAGATCGCAGTTGATCGACGTTATTTCCCATCTGTCATGTCGTAATCTGAATATGCGCCTTTTAAATTTGGCAGATGTCCGACGTGCCTTGAATGTAGAATACGTTATTCACGGCAGCTACCGTTTGTCAGGGGATAGCTTTCATCTGGATGCTGATTTTCTGGATGCAGATAGTGGTCGTATTATCTGGTCGCGGCAGTTTTCTGCAAAGATGTCAGATTTTCTCAATGGTGGGCAGGAAATTGTCGCTGATATCTCTCGCCAGATTGGGCAGTCCATTCTATCGACGTCTATTGAGTTGGCGACGAGCAAGCCGCTACCAGAAGTGGCCAGCCACGCATTACTGGTTTCAGGCGTTGCGTTGATGCACAGGTTAAAGCTTGCAAGTTTCGCCAAGGCCAGACCATTGATTGAAGAAATTATCCGCAAATCACCCAATCATGCGTCTCTCTATGCTTGGTTGGGTAAGTGGTATGTTCTGTCTGTTCATCAGGGGTGGAGTAGTGATCTTAAAAAGGACAGCCAGATCGCAAGGGATTGTACAGCTAAAGCCTTAGATTTAGATCCTGACTGTTCATTTTCTTTAGCTGCTGATGGTTTAGTACATAGTAATTTGTTAAAAGAATTTGATGCTGCAGAACGTCGATTTGATAGAGCAACAGAACTAAACCCTAATGATGCTTTGGCTTGGTTGCTCAAGGGAACCATGCACGCATTTCGTGATGAAGGAATGAAAGCTGTTTCCTTTACTAAAAGGGCCTGCTCATTGTCTCCACTTGATCCTCAAAAGTATTATTTTGAGTCTTTAACTGCAACAGCCCTAGCGGCAGATCAACAGTACGAGTTAGCGTTGGAGTATGCTGAAAGTTCTCTAAAGGAAAATAGAAGGCACAGTTCAACGTTAAGGGTAAAGACAGCCTCCCTACATTTCCTAGGTAGAGAAGTTGAAGCGCAAGAGGCGGCTAAAGAACTTTTGATATGCGAGCCAAACCTTACTGTTGATGGCTGGCTGATGAACCACCCT
>NZ_CAKZMP010000143.1 GCF_937128705.1 uncultured Kiloniella sp.
CGCCGTCGCTTCAGTAAACGCAGAGTGAGCCAACGGATGATGAGTAAACTCAGTCGTCTGAGGGATTTCCCGCATTACAGACTTAGTCCAGAATTTAACAGCATTATACTCTTTAGCAGGGATACCGATGAGTTTACGGATCGTGTTAAGCGCAGACCGGAAAGCTTTTAAGACCTTGCCACGAACACTCTGATCAAAACCAGAGAGGATATTATCCATCGTACTTTGATTTGTCGTGCCATAGGCAATGAACTCAGCAACAGCTGAAGCAATATCACCCTCGAGCTGATAGCCTTTAATGACACTGGCAACCTTTGCCAAAATTGGATCCGAACTAAAGTTTTGATCCAGGAATGTATTCATATCCTGTTCGATCGATTCAAAGGCTTGATCCAGCTGCGGTGTCGTATTCCCGCGGACATAGTAGTCATAGATTTGGTGAACCGTAGTGGCGTGAACCATTTCGTGGGCAGTCACTTCAGCATTGGCAACGTTCAAATAGATGGTTTTCGTACGGCCGTCATAGATACCAGCAATTGCTGGGATGTCTCCGCCTTTATCGTTTAATACGACTTTAAAACCTTCTTCAATCAATTGACCCAAGACAGGAGATTTAAACGCAGCTGTTACGATATCCTGTAGAGCGAGGTTTGCGTCGATTGCTTCACGAAGAATGTCACGGACCTGCCCACCAGTATATGTGCCCTCGGTTACACCGAGATCACGACCAGCTTCAGTTACCAGTGATTCGAGCCCTTCACGCTTCTGTTCTTCAAGCCGGCTAAGACTTTCAATCCAGATCCGATTGGTCTCATAATTCAGATAAGCAATGAGTTCCTTTTCGGATTTGAACCTTTGACCTTCTTGGACGAACGGAGCATCCGCACCAGGGACCCCTTGGAACGATGTGAACACGCCCTTCTCTGCTTCGATACGGGCGTCTCTCCTCAAGACATCAATCTCAAGAGCATCTCGATAACCCCGGAGGTCAGCATAGCCCTCTTCGTTTTCAGCCATAAAAGCCAGAGCTTTGTCGTAAGCTTCTAAGATCGGACGTAACGTGTTGGTATGCCAGGCTTTTGCCACAGATTCATTCATGACTTTTGAAGCTTGGACTAAATTGGTTGTAGCATGGTTACTGCCATCGTGAACTGCCAAAGAGTTCTTTGGATAGTTTGGGTCTACCCAACTCTTTGTTTGAAGAAGAACGTCTGAGTTAGTTTGAGCTGTAAATGATAAAACACGCACACCGGAATCCCCGATCGTATCACGACGAGAATCAATACGCTGACCTGAAAGAGTACGGGAACGTGGATAGAATTCTGGTTCAACTTCAAAATCCTTATTTACTTCTCGTTTTTTCTGTTGCCCAAAACGACGACGTTTTACATCAGTAGAAGTTTCACCATCTGAAGCAGTCACATTAAAGACTGTGACACCGTTATCAATAATAGGCGCCAAATCCCTATGTTCTTTGAGAATTTTATTTCTTTCAGCTTTAGGGAGCTCATGCCCTTTGAGGATGACTCCGCTTTCAATAAGCTCTTTGGTTCGTTCTTTTACGGCTTTATTTACATAACTTTGATAGATCTCTGTTTGGAGTCTAAGACCTTTAACAAGGTCTTCATTAACACGTGACACAGAGGGATCTACAGCCTCTTCCATAGCCGCCTCAAAGGCAGGGATAACAAGTGCTTGATAGGCTCGAGACATCCGCTGAAACTGGTCAGGGCTAAATTTGAAATCACGAAGCAGCTGTTTAGATGGATTGGCGTTCTTCGCTAGGGCAGAGAGACTAGGCCCTTGAGGGGACGATCGCTCGACGTTTTGTAGATTACCGTACTCATTATAGTTAAAACTATGGGTCAGCAGATTATCAATAATAGGAGCAATCTCTCTGAGCTCAGCTAGAGCTTTTTGATCACCCTGTCCGACCTTAGAAATTAGTCCATAAGTATGATCCAAAATATCAGCAACGATATCCTGAGAGTTCGATTTACCTTTGGCGCCGTAGGAATATTTAGTAACCAGGCTTTTGGTTGCACCTCGAGCAATACGGATAAGAGGAACATCATTTACCCCTTTCTCAATCTCGAAGCCTTCCATTTTATTAAGGACGCCTAGCGCCATAAGGAAAGCGCGCTTACCGTCCTCTTTCCAGCGGAAAGCTTCATCAGCATCTTTAGGCTTACCCTCAAAGAATTTCTGCTCTTTGATTGCGTCTTGAACATTCAAAAGAGACGTACCCATAAGTTCGCCAACACGGCCGTAGAAATCACTATCGGAATTACCAGCGATAGGTGTCACTTGATCATTGGTTTGAATTGCCTGCTTCCATTCATGATAGGCAACGCCGTCATTTTCGTTATAAGCATTAGATAGGAAGTACCCGCCCCGTCTCCAGGTAGCGAGGATCTCAGGACTGTAAACACCGAGGAAGTGCTGGATGGCCGCAGAGATAGGACCATTGGTCTTACCGTCCAGCTCCATATACATATCTGTTTCAATTTCTGTAGCGCCAGAAGCCTCTGCTTCCAGCAACTGCTTGGCAGTCCACAAACCAGTAAGGGTAAACGCGTCTTCCTTAAGACCACCTAACGCATCGAACTGTTCCACCATAAACTGGCGGCTTTTGTTGTCAGTAATGCCAGCAGCAAGTGCATCTACGACTGGTTTATATTTACCTTTGAGCAAATCCCGGGCTTGGTTTGCAGCTTCCTTAATACCGAAGTTTTCTACTTTAACTCCTAAAGACTGGCCAATAGCAGCATAGAGAACATCTACCTGTTTAGTATCTGTCAGATCTACAACGTGCCGAGTGGGGGAGAACATCTCTCGAGCTAATTTATTCTGTTGCGGATTGAACCCTTCAAAATTGAAACGCGTGTTTGTACCTACAGAGATCCGATAGTACACTGGCACTTCGTGAGGATCCATTCCGTGCTTAGCAGCATAGTCCTGAATCTCTTGGATCTGACGCAAAGTGTTATTAATGCTGTAAGCGACACTGGTGTTTTTACCTTCGATCGAAAGCTCATGTTCTTTATTATAAAAGAGCCCATTGGCCATAGGTTTAAAGCCCAGGATACGCGCCATGGTACCGAGAGAAGCGCCCTCAGCAACCATTTGATCAAACATGGCAAAGAATCCCTTAGAGAGATAGAACGGAGTGCTCTGCTGCTCTTCCAGGGCCTGGATCTGCTCATCGTGAAGATCGAGCGTAGGGTCCTTTTTCACAACACGAGCGACATCACCCGGTGCCCATTTCTTACCGATGGAATATCGATGCATATCGCTAGACTTAGAAGTCAGGACATCACGGAGGAGGTTTTTGCCTGTCTTATCTTGCCAACCTTTTGGTTTTCCAAAAGAATAAGCTCGAACTTCATTACCACCGGCCAACTTAACCATTGAATCTTTGAACCAATAGTCATTACCAATAGAGTTCTTTCCCTCTAATGATAAGTATTCTAAGATCTCATGAGCCAAAGCTTCAAAAACACCTTCAGTTTCTGTAGGCGATACTTGATCATTTAATTTAGCACCCATGAACTCTTGGATATGGCGAGCTAAAGCGGGTTTTACATAAACACCTGGGCGCCCTGAATTAATAGCTTCTTTCATTTCAGTTGTAATTTTGCTGAGATCGCTAATACCTAAAAGATCACCCATTTGTTTAAGATCAGTTACACCCTTGGAGTTTTCATTATTCATGACGTAATCAGCTGTCGCCATAAGAGCTAACATCATAAGATGCTGATCAAACTTTGGTTCGCCTTGACGAATGCTCTCTGCATCCAACCATGCAAGAATTCTACCTTCTGCAGAGCGTGCAGGGTTAAAATCACTCTCACCGTTTTGGAAAGACTGCAATTCTTGAAGAAGAGGTTTGCCGTTTCTAGCTTTAGCTTTTTTAAGCTGAACCGTTACACGATCCTGCATACCTTTAAGAACTTTAAAGGCGTCTTCACGAACTTTCTTATTCGCAGCCTTCATCTCAGGGGTAATAAGATAGTGAAGATCCTCTTCTGCAGCTGTGATCAATCGATCAAGAGTATCTCCGGGTTGGAGCTTTGGTTCCAGGGCTTGGAGCAAAGTCGTCATGAAGGCTGGGCCTTCACCGTTCCCAAGGAGAGTGGCTCCCAATGTATATTCTGGCGTCCACCCCTCAGAGAGACCAACATCCTGGTCCACTACTCGAGTTGTTTCGATCGGTTCTAGCCCTTCAGGTGGCTGGACCTGCTCAGCTGAAGAAGCATCAGATGCGTTCTCAACGCCCGTCGTCTCGACGGCGTCAGCCGTCGCAGTTTCGGGTGTTGGGGTTGCTTCTGATACTTGTTCTGTCTGTGCGGGGGCAGGCACCGGTGATGGGAGACGCTCTTCAATTGCTTTACCTACTCCATCAGCAATAGCTGCTACAGCTGCTGCAATAGCACTTTCTGTCTCAGTAGCTTCTGCCGCCGGGAGCGTCGCGTCGGAGCCGGTCTCCTCTGGAGACCGTTCCTCCGCCTGCGCCGGCTGTCCGGTATTAAGAGTAGCAACATCTTCTCCGAGATTTACACGGAAACTGACTGAGCCGTTGTCGTTAACAAAGATCTCTTCCACGTCATTAATGGAAGTACCCTCAATGAATTCAACAACTTCTTCGAGAAATTGATTAAGTGTGTCTTCATTTTCAACAAGCGCTGCAGAGCTATCTCGAGTAGGAAATACGATAAAGTTCTGAAATTCACCAGCGTCATAGCGTTCAATGTCAAAACGAGGAGTGGCAATAGTCTCTACTGGTGAGGCTGTGTCTGCAGGTCCTTGATCAGCTGGTGCTTCTGTCGTCGTCTCTGTCGCCGCTTCTCTTTCTGGTGTCGTCGGAGTAGCTTCTGCTTCAGATCCTTGCGTGACATTTTCTGCCTGTCTTTGCTGAACTTCTCGAGCTTGCAAAGATGTGGTTTGGCTGTCAAGCGCCAGCGTACGAGTGTTCAGATATAATCTATCTAACGCTGTGAGCGCTTTTCGTGAGTTACGCTGTGGATTACTTTCACCGATGAAAGCACCGATCAGACCTTTCACAAAGCCAACAACCTGTTTAGCAAAACCAGGATCTTCATAGACTACAGCATCCAGATCAGGTTCGAGCTCTTTTACAGTGAGACCGTATGCCATGTACTCAGAGATTGCCCGAGCCATATTGCGGTCTTGTTGTGCAATCGGAAGAGCTGGATTGACCAAAGCTCGCATGATATCTTGAACACGCTGGCCTTCCGGTGAAAGATCTGTCCGCTCCATAAATGCTAAAGCAGCATCATTAAGTTCTAATGCAGCTTTTTCCGTAGCAGTAAGAGGCTGGTCTGTACCGCGCTTGAGAGATGTACTAGCCAAGTTTTGAAACAAAGCTTCTAGAGTGGTCGCATGAATCATCTCATGGAGAAGCGCTTCAGCTCTCTCGTTAAAGACGACGATCTCATTCTTCTGGGGATCCCACCAACCATGAGTGGTCTTTGAAGCTTTGCGCTCTTCAGCAGTGGCTTGTCGTACAATCGTACGAGGGTTCGCTCTCGCAAAAGAGGAACCAGCAATCATAGACAGAATCGTTTGCTGGTTTGGATTTAGGGCGCTGGATCCCAATAGATATCGGATAGCGCCTGAGAGGTTGGTTTCGTTATTTCCTTGGAATAGCTCTTTAAAGCTGATCCGGCCGTCAGGCTGCAGACCGTCACCAGGGCTCCGAGGAGTATTATCCACACCGGTATCTTGTACCACCGGCGTGGATTGGGTTTGTTCAGTTTGACCTTGCTCAGATCTCTGTGGTGTCGGGGCATCTTGGGTCGCCTCGTTTTGTTCAGGGACTGCCGGCACTTCCACTTCTTGGAGACGCTCGCCTTGATAGGTTTCTGGGAACTGCTCGAGCAACACATTATAAGCGCGGATCCCAGTATTGAGATCTTCGGCAATGGCAGCATAAGTTCGGAGAGAATTTTGAGAAGGGGCGTATACATAAATTGATCCCTTTCCCGGACGAAATTCACCAGTCTTTTGGCTTAAAGAGTCAAAAGTGCGATCTGTTTTTTTAACGGTCGGGTTGGCTACAGAAAATTCATAACTTTCAGTTGCCGCGGCATACTTGTTTTGCTGGTGTTGGATCAGTTTCCGGAGATCTGTCAGAACGTCTTTAGCGTCGACTTGCGCACCAGACGTGTCACGTACAACTGTGGATCCTTCACGGCCGTTCCGAATAGCACCGCGGATAAGCTGAGAAACCATATCGTTGAATGATGCAATCTCACCGAACTTGGCTGTCTTACTCTGAAAGAGCGTCTCACGACGTGCGCCGGCACGATCGTTCTTACGATTGCCTTGTACGGGACCCAAACGATCAGAGTGCTCAGGTGCCTGAATAGCTTCAACAACGGCCACCGCTTTCAGAGAATCCTCTGACATACCGGCTTTAGTCTCTTCAGTGATACGAGCAGGATCTACGCCCACTGGGTTCATCACAACTTCTTTGACGGAACCAATAGGACGAACCTCTCCGCCGGCGGCTACTGATTTAACAGATGCAGCATTGAGAGTTTCAGACGTCTTTCGGATTGTCTCAGCGAGGACTGGTTGCTCATCCATATGGGATGTGAACTCATCAGCCCGGGCTTTAGCACGTGCTTCAACCGCTGCGTCTTCTTCAGGAGTACGTTGTGTAGTTGGTGTGGATGTCCCAAGAATACTTTCCAGATACGCTCTACCGCCTTCTGGATCATTATTGAGTATAAACGAATTATATTGAGCTTGCTGCTCGCGAGTAAGCCCTACTGCGTCACCAGCACCCGTATTAATACGACCACTTTCTTCGAATTGAATATCATCGATCGGAGATGTTTGTGTTTCTTCTTGAGCTTGTTGCTGGGCATCCAGACCCAGGAACTCAAAAGCTCCATGATATCCAGACAAGAGATCTGCTTGTTCCTGATAATACTCAGCCAGGGCAATACCTGCTTCGCTCTCAGGATCATAGGTATTCCGAGAGATAGCTTCTTGAAGGTTCTGAAGCGTCTTCACCCGATCGCCGTCGACGATCTCTTTCTTAAATGGTTTGGTCTTTTGCTTCTCTTCTGGGGTCAGCCCTTCCAGGAACTGGATTTCATCACCCAGAATGTCCCGTACCCGTTCGATCTGGGCTCGGGCCTCAGGAGCAATCTCTGCTTTAGGGTCGTCTAATGCTTTAATAAGATCTGCAACCTGCTTACCTTCTTCAACCATTGGACCATAGGTTTCTTCCAATGTGACACGCTCTTTGGCGATGAGACGATTACGTTTCAGCTCATTTAGATTTTTACCAATGGTAACGCCCGTTTTAAGAGAAACGTCCGCTACAACCTCAGCCCAAGCCTTCGGGAAAGAAGGTGCGCTAATGACGGCCGTAGCACCCAGACCACCGATGGCGCCTTCAGTGGCTGCCTGACCGACGTCGTCTGAAAGCTGTACACTTGAGTCTGCATTGTCCCGAAGAGCGATGTTTTGGAAAGCTTGCGCTGTGGCGTTCTGTGCTGCTTCTTCAACAGTTTG
>NZ_CAKZMP010000144.1 GCF_937128705.1 uncultured Kiloniella sp.
CTTTTGCATAAAAGGATGCCGAAAGTCTAAGTGATATAAGGTGGCTGGCGATGAAGTGTTAGCCACCTTTCTAATATCCAGAAGCTCAATTTGTTGATTTTAAAGATTTATAGTTATTTTTTACCTGCCAAAGTGGTGAATAGAGAAGCGAAAAGTCGCAACTAAGGTAGAACTATCTTAATAAATATTCTCTAAGTGGTAGGAATGGAATTTGGTCACGCTTTAGGCCTAGGGAAATAATAAATGTTGTCAGCAATTACTAATTCGTGGGCACTTTTGCTCGGTATTGCCTTTCTTATGCTGGGTAATGGCTTGCAGAGTACTGTGTTGAGTGTCCGGGGATCTATTGAAGGGTTCTCGACCGAATCAATCGGTGCCGTGATGACCTGCTATTTCATCGGGTATCTTGCTGGATCATTTGTGACACCCAAGGTTCTTGCCAATGTAGGGCATGTACGTGTTTTTGCAGCACTGGCTTCATTATCTTCTGCTTCAGCCTTGTTACATGCTGTCTTTATTGATCCCTATACTTGGGGCGCGATGCGTCTTATAACCGGATTTTGTTTCGCAGGGTTATATATTGTTGCAGAAAGTTGGCTTAATGATAGCTCTACCAATGAAACCCGTGGGCAACTTTTGGCTGTTTATATGGTGGTCGTGTATGGTGCTATGGGACTGGGGCAACTTCTGATTAATACCTCGGATCCAGGTAGTTTCTTACCGTTTATCTTAATGTCAGTACTCGTATCCTTGGCGCTCATCCCTACAACACTCACTGTTGCGCAGGTTCCAACGTTTGAATCTCCGACACCTGTTGGCCTCAAGCGATTATTTAAAATTTCTCCATTGGGTTTTGTTTGTGCCTTTGGGGTCGGCGTCGTACAAGCGCAAATTTTTGGTGCTGGGGCTATCTATGCCAAAGAATTGGAAATGGATACGGTGGATATTTCTGTATTCATGGCAACAATGTCGATTGGCGGGGTTGCACTACAATGGCCAATTGGTAAGGTTTCGGACCACTTTGACCGTCGTAAGGTTTTAATTGTCGTTGCTCTTCTTGCGGGACTGATTGCGCTTTCGATGGGCTTTTTCTCTGGTTCTGAAGCAACAGTGTGGTTTTTGGGAAGTGCCTTCCTATTTGGTGCACTTTGCTTGCCGTTGTATTCATTAGCCATTGCGCACACCAATGACTATCTGGATGCATCTGAAATTGTTGGAGCCACGAGTGCCCTGATCGTTATTGGGGGAATCGGCGCTATTGTTGGACCAATCATCAGTACATTTTTGATGGGGCAACTGGGTCCTAATGCATTTGTGTATAGTATGTCCGTTACTTTGTTTATGATTTCATCCTTTGGTGTCTTCCGTATGACACAACGTAGTTCTGTGCCAATTGCAGACCAAGGTGATTACATTGGGGTGCCAGCAGAATCATCTACGATGGTTGTTGCAATGACCCCTGAAGGTGAAGAATGGTATGAGGAAGTGATCGCCGAAGCTGAAGGTGATAGTCCTGACCATGTCACGGAAGAGGAAGAAGCCGAGTCCGATATTTTAGAGGATGGCCCCGCTTTTTGGGAGGAAGAGCTCTCTTCTGATGAAGATGTTCCTGAAACGCAAAGTGAAAATCAAAAAGGCTAATCTTAGAACCCAAAAAGCCTGAGGATACGGGCCGCACCGACGACGAAAACTATGCGCGGCTTTCGTTGATGACGCCTAGGAAGATATCGGCATAGCGTTCGAGCTTGCGCTTGCCGACACCGGGTACATTTGCCATATCACCGAGATCAACCGGACGCGCCATGACCATTTCCAAAAGCGTCTTATCATTAAAAATCACATAAGGGGGGACCCCCTGATCCTTCGCCAATTCGAGGCGTTTTGCCCTAAGGGTCTGGAATAACGCTTCGTCTCTTGGATCATCAATTGTTGCTGCTGGGCCAAATGACTTTTTATAGTGGCTGCGTAATGACGCGCGCGTTTTCTTTGCAGGATCGCGGCGGAATTGGACTGTTTTTTCACCTCTTAGCACAGGGCGGCAATCTTCGCCGAGCTGAAAGGATCCATGGCCTTCCATATCCACTTTTAAATAACCAAGGGCGACCAGTTGGCGGAAAATAGACCGCCACTCCTGTTTTAAGAACTCTGTGCCAATGCCAAAGGTGCTGAGTTGGTCATGACCAAGTTTTTCGATGCGTTCTGTCTTTGCGCCAAGAAGCACATCAATCACATGGGCGGATCCGAAAATCTGGCCAGTACGATAGACTGTCGACAATGCTTTTTGCGCGGCTTGTGTGCCGTCAAAGCTTTCAACAGGAGTCAGGCAGGTATCACAATTTCCACAGGGCTCAATCGGATTGTCATCAAAGTATTCTAGCAGTACCTGTCGGCGGCAGCGCGTGGTTTCACAAAAGCCCAATAGGGCTTCCAGCTTTCTGTTTTCGATCCGTTTTTGTGCTTCTGGTGCATCGGACTGTGATGCCATGTGATAGAGCCGGGCGACATCGTTCATGCTGTAAATCATCCAGGCTTCTGCCGGAAGACCATCACGCCCTGCGCGCCCTGTTTCCTGATAGTAAGCTTCTAGGCTTTTGGGCAGGTCGAGGTGAATGACAAAGCGAACGTCAGGTTTGTCTATACCCATGCCAAAGGCAACTGTCGCGACCATGATGACAGCATCCTCTTTGAGAAAGCGATCCTGGTTGTTTGCTCTGATGTCTTTAGAAAGGCCTGCGTGATACGGCAGGGCATTGAAACCTTTTTCGCACAGGGCTTGTGCGATCTCGTCTACCTTGTTTCTGGACATGCAATAAACAATGCCGGACTGCCCTGAATGTTCACGTTCTAGCAAATCTGTCAGCTGTTTTTTAGGTGCTGCCTTTAGTCCAATTTTGTAGCGAATATTCGGTCTGTCAAATCCGGCTACAAAAGCACGGGCCTCTGCTAAATGAAGGCGCTCTTTGATATCTTGTCTTGTTGGTCCGTCTGCGGTTGCCGTTAAGGCAATTCGGGGAACCCAGGGGAAACGTTCCTTCAGAAGGCTCAGTTGCAGGTATTCCGGTCTGAAATCATGCCCCCACTGTGAAACACAATGGGCTTCATCAATAGCAAAGAGCGAGAGGTCACACTGTTCCAACAAACCAAGGAAACCATCGGTGAGAAGCTTTTCCGGGGCCACATAAACCATATCAAGTTCCCCGGATCGCATACCTCTTTCCGTGGCGAGGATCTCGCTATAGGGAAGTGTCGAGTTCAGGGCTGATGCTTTGACGCCAAGTTGTTGAAGCGCCGTGACCTGGTCCTGCATAAGGGCAATCAGGGGAGAAACAACAACGGCAAGGCCAGGGCGGCAAAGTGCCGGAATTTGGTAACAAAGGGACTTTCCCCCGCCTGTCGGCATCAGGACAAGTGCGTCACCACCATCAATCACATGGTCAATGACAGCTTCTTGATCTCCTCGGAAACTATCATAGCCAAAAATACGGCTAAGAATATCCTGTGCAGATGGTATTTGAGGGGTGATCGAATCCATGCTTGGCTTATAGCCAAGTCCGCCGTGGTCGGTCAAAAAGAGTTTGTTAAGAGATTATGTTATATTCTGTATGTGTTATTTGATATTCTCGCTATCGTTGAATGCGCATGTGATATAAGTTGTTGCTGTTATTATTCAGAAATACATTTTTTTTGCTTGTAAACATACCCAAACAAAGGATGTTAAGGTGTCAAGAACAGGTCAAAATACTTATGCCGATGCAGAGCTTGTCGAACTTTACCGATTAGGTATAGAAGAGGACTTCTCTACTCTGGATAGAATTTTTGATGAAATTCAAAACAATTCAGATAAAGCATTTAAAGCTATGGATCAGGCTCGGTGTATTGTTCACAACATTAAGGGACAGGGAACCAGTTTTGGTTTTCCTTTGATGACACGTATTGGTGACAGTTTTTATACGCTTTTAAAGCATCAAGTGGCACAGGATACACTCCATCTGTCGACACCCCAACTTTACGAAGCACACCTCAAGGCGATGAAGTCGGTGATTGAGAATGAAATTTTGGGCGATGGTCCTGAAATATTTCAACAGGTCGCTGACTCTCTTAAAGAGAAGGTTGTGCAAATTGTTGATTAGATTGTTTTAGAATTTAGGGGTACGAAAAAGCCCGGCGATCAAATCGCCGGGCTTTTTTTATGACGCTATGTCATCTACGCTTATTCGCGGTTACCAAAAAGCTGTAGCAGGAACAGGAACATGTTCAGGAAGTTTAGATACAGTGAAAGGGCACCCATAATAGATTTTTTCTGGGCAACTTCCGAATGGTCACTTTCCATATACATCAGTTTGATGCGCTGGGTATCGTAAGCTGTCAGTCCAGCAAAAATCAGAACCCCGAGAATGGAAATGACAAAGCTTAGACCAGAGGATGCCAAGAAGATGTTTACGATACTGGCTATTACAATACCGATCAGACCGATAGTCAGGAAAGAACCAAAAGCTGAGAGGTTTTTCTTGGTGGTATAACCAACAAGGCTAAGGCCAGCAAAGGACGCCGCTGTGATAAAGAAAACACGAACGATGGACTCACCGGTGTAAGCGATAAAGATGTAGGAGATTGAGATCCCCATGAGTACCGAAAAGACCCAAAAAAGGATCTGGGCTGTAGATGCGGCTAAAGCGTGGATACGGGCGCTTAGGAAGAGTACCATTCCCAATGGCGCAAGCATCACAACCCATTTTAGTGGTGTGCCGTAAACGAGTTGTAGAAGTTCTGGGCTCTGGGATACTCCGAAGGCTGCAAGTCCTGTAATGACAAGTGCAATTGACATATAGTTGTATACGCCAAGCATGTATGCGCGCAGACCAGCATCTGTGTCGGCCGCTGTTGCCTGGCCATATCCAACACTGCGTTGTGTGGAACGGTCGATCATAAGAAACCTCGTTTCGTTTTTACTAAAAAGCTGATCCTAATATTGGGTCTTGTTGTTTAAAAATCAACAATAATCGGGTTTTTTAGTTGGATATTATTATCTCAACCGAAAATTTATTCATTTCGTAACAATGCAGCGGGGCGTTGTCGCAATGCGCTCCACGTTCCGGCATAGCCACACACCAGTGTTGCCAGCAAGGCCAGTAAAGGTGTGAAGAGGACAACCTCGGTTAATAAAGTAAATTCAAGGCGTAAGATATAGATCGTAATTGCCCAAGATGCAGCGGCACCAATGACGACGGCGACGACAGCTGAAATCAGCCCCAGCATACCGAATTCCAGAAAGAAAGTTGCGGCAAGGGATCGTCGGCTGGCACCCAGAACCTTTAAGACAACGGAATCGTAAACCCGACGTCGATGCCCGGCGGCGACGGCTCCACCTAGCACAAGGGTTCCCGCCAAAAGGGCGACCACGGCGATAACTGAAAGGGCAAGGGCGACATGGCTAAGTAGTTCAGTTGCTGCTTCTAATGCTTCTTTGACCCGAATGGACGAGACGTTTGAAAATGTATCAGTGACTTTGATTTCCAACGCGTCTTCTATTTCTGGCAGCGCTTTAACCGTGGCAATATGTGTCTGTGGTGCTTTGGACATAAGACCGGGTGAGAAAACCATAACGAAGTTGATTTCCAATCCGCCCCAGTCGATTTTTCGTAAATTTGCTATCTCGACATCAATTGGACGCCCCAAAAGGTTGATTGTCAGGCTGTCACCAATCGTAAGGCCTAATCCTTTTGCAACGGCCTGATCCAGAGATACCAGTGGTTTACCGTTATAATCTTCTGGCCACCAATTCCCGTCAATGAGTTTGGTATTTCGTGGCATTTCAGCCGACCATGTCAGACCGCGATCACTGCGGAATACCCATTTGATCTCGCTTGGAATTTCAAGCTCGGATGGGGAGACGCCATTCACGGCTGTGATTCTGCCCCGCATCATGGGGACACGTCGCAGTTCGTTGACACCTTTAGTGCTTTGAACAAGTTGCTCAAACTCTTCAACCTGCTGCGGCTGGATATCAATGAAATAAAAGCCGGGGGCTTCTTCGGGCAGACTTTGTGTTACAGCCTGTCGAACATTTCCTTCTAATAGTGCAACGATAACAAGGACGGTAAGCCCAAGCCCCATTGACAGAATGACACTTGTTGTCGGTGCACCAGGTCGATGAAGGTTTGCGATCGCGGTTCGCAGGGCAGGATGGGTTGCCCGGGGCAAGAATTTGGTGAGTTTGGTTATGAGCCATCCTACACAGTGATAAATGGCGAAAGTGCCAATGGCACCTACAATAAAGAATCCGGCAATTTTGGGGTTACTTGCGAAGGTAACAGCCGTTAATGCCAACAGAACAGCACTGAGAGATAGGGCGATCATTGCCTTTGGTGTTGGCCGTCCCGTGATCGGGGATGTTAAATCCCTGAAAAGGCGGGCGGGAGAGGTTTTTCCGGCTTTGGATAGCGACCAGATGGAAAAAGTAAAGGCGGTGAGAAAACCAAAAGCTGCGGCCAGCAAAAGAGGTTCAGCGTAAAACTGTGCGGCGATTTCCCAGCCAAGCATATCTTTGGCAAAGGCACTGGCGGCAAAGGGTGCCGACGCGCCAGCGATTAAACCTGTCACCGTACCAATTAGCGTGAGGAAAAGTATTTGAATAAGATAGATCTGAAAAATTAATCGGGACGGGGCACCGAGACATTTCAATGTTGCGACTACACCGACTTTACTGTCCATAAAGCTTTTCACTGCGTTTGCGATACCAACACCGCCAACAAGCAATGTCGCCAATCCTATAAGCGTTAGATACATGCCTAGGACATCAATGAACTGGCTGATACGCGGCGCTGCTTTCTCTGAACTTCTAATCCGCCACCCTGCTTCTGGGAAAGTTGTGGTAATCGTTTCCTGAAAAGCTTTGAGATCTGTTTCAATGGGCAAGGCCAAACGATAATCGTACCGAACCATACTGCCGGGTTGAATAAGGCCTGTGCCGTCGAGACTATCCCCTGATACCATGACCGTTGGGCCATAGGTGAAGGCGCGTGTTGAAAGATCTGGTTCTTTTATGAGCGACGCGCGTATTTCGTAGTGTCCATTGCCGACAACGATTTTATCGCCCACTTCTAAATTGAGCTTTCTTAAAAGGTTTGGCGCAAGGACTGTGCCCCAGCCTTTATCTGTTTTAGCTAGTGCTTCCGAAAGGGGCATGCTGGGTTCAAGGATGACATCCCCATAGAGCGGATAAATATCATCAACGGCGCGCAATTCGATCAGGGTGCGTTTACCGCCTTCGACGGGTTGCTTGCCCATCGTCCGCATTTCACGGACAAGAGAAATCTCTCCCTTGTCCTGGAGCCAACTCAGTTGATCGTCAGAGGCTTCCCGGTGAACCAGGTTAAGCGCGATATCCCCGCCCAGAAGGTTTCGACCATCATTGCGTAATCCCTGTTCAATCGCAGCTGAGATTGACCCGACTGCAGCAATGGCCGCAACACCTAAAAATAAACAGGCAAGAAATATGCGGAAGCCTTTTATGCCGCCTCGGAGTTCGCGAAAGGCATAACTGGCGGCAAGGGAGAATGGTAAACTCTTTGACATGACAATCAGCCCTGCGATGCCATTGCTGATGCCGTATCTTTGGCTGCTTTGTTAGAAGTCTCTTCTTCTAATTGCCCGTCCTGGAGCGTGATTGTTCGGTTACACATTGCTGCCAGGCGCGGGTCGTGGGTGATGAGAATAAGCGTTGTATCGTGGTCTTTTTGCAATTTGAAAAGAAGCTCGATAACCATTTCTCCGGTTGTGCTATCAAGGTTTCCAGTGGGTTCATCTGCTAACAAGATTTTGGGTTCTGCTGCAAAGGCCCGGGCAAGAGCGACCCTTTGCTGTTCACCACCAGAAAGCTGTCCGGGGAAGTGATCAAGCCTGTGTCCTAACCCTACAGCTTCCAGTCTTTCTTGTGCCCGCTTTAATGCATCGGGTTTGCGCGCAAACTCTAATGGAACAGCTACGTTTTCCAATGCCGTCATTGTGGGGATGAGATGAAAATCCTGAAAAACAATACCGACAGAGTCTCTGCGAAAACGAGCGAGGGCGTCTTCGTCCATTTTGCCCAGATCGTGTCCGTCTATTTCAACACTTCCGGATGTTGCTGCTTCAAGACCTGCCATCAGCATCATCATGGATGATTTACCGGCACCGGATGGCCCGACGACAGAAACAGTTTCGCCCTTATCGATATGAAGATTGATATTTTTAAGGATATCAACCTTTCCGGCCAATGAGCTCAAGGTCAGATTGACATGGGAAAGACAAACAAGATTTTTTGAGCCCGCGGTCATGATAAGAAAGACTTTCTCTGCACTGTCATAAAGCTTTGATCAAAAACCTATATGGTGGTGGATGTGAGGATTTCAATCATTGAGATTAAGTGTACTCTCGTTATATCGATTAAATATTTGTTCTAAAACAGTAATGTTGAAAAGTATCTGCAGAATTAAAAAACAAATTCATACAAGAATGGTCAGGAGATCGTGAACAGGGCTTGTTCCTTTAAGGTATCGAACATATTTCAGGGTATACTACGTAATGGTTATTGCTTTTTTGGGAAATGATTGATCCTATAGATGATGATTAAATTTCTTTGCAGACGTGTATTCCGTCTCGTTCCGTACTTTCTATTTACTCTTCTTACCGCAAATTTATCCTATGCAGAAACGCCCGTTAAGCTGTTGGCTTTTGGGGATAGTCTTACCCATGGTTATGGCCTGGAAGCTGGGGATACTTTCCCTGAACGGTTACAGGTAGCTTTGAAAGAGTCTGGGTATAATATCACTGTTATTAACGGTGGGAATTCTGGTGACACCTCGGCTTCGGGACGATCCCGTCTAGACTGGGCTTTGCTGGATGAAGCGCAGGTTGTTATTGTCGAGCTTGGCGCGAATGACGGTTTGCGCGGTTTGGAGCCGTCGCAAACCCGTGAAAATCTCAGCCAGATTATTGCGGGGTTCAAAGATTCAGGGGCGAAAGTACTTCTAACCGGAATGCAGGCCCCCAGAAATCTGGGTACTGAATATGTGACTGAATTTGATAAAATTTACCCAGAATTGGCAGAGCAATATGATGTTGCTTTTTATCCTTTCTTTCTGGAAGGCGTGGCGCTTGACCCTGCATTGAATCAAGCTGATGGCATCCATCCTAATCGTGCAGGGGTGGATTTGATTGTTCAGAATATTCTGCCTTATCTCGTGCCTTTGCTTGAAAAAGACGCAGAGAAAGGCATAGAGTGAGTATGTTACAGGCAGATCCTAAATTTAAGGCAGCTTTCTCGTCCTCGCCGGACTGGTCCAAGGCTTGTGCTGAGATTCTGAATGGTCTGGGGGATCTGCCGTCAGAAGCAAACTTGGGGTTTATTTATGCCACCGATGTTTTCGCAGATGATTTGTCGAGTATCTTGACCTTTCTGAAGACAAAAACGGGCCTTGAAAACTGGACAGGCACAATCGGCATTGGTGTCGGAACTAATGCTGCCAGCCAACTCGGTCGTTTTTCTGCTGTAGAGCTATACGACGAACCGGGCTTGAGCGTTATGATCGGCTCTTTCCCATCTGATACGTTTCAGGTGTTTGAATCAGGGCAGATGGAAACGGAAGAAGGGGTCAAACTTGTTGTCACTGGTGAGGGCGTTGAAAGTTGGTTGGAAAAGAATCAGGCCTATCTGGGGCTGATACATGGTGATCCACGGCATTATGATCTTCCTTTGCAGATTTCGTCTCTTTCCGCGGGGTTAGAGGTTTATCTCGTCGGGGGATTGACGTCTTCGCGGGGCGAGTTGCCACAAATTGCAAACCATATTACAGACTGTCCCTTGTCCGGTGTTTTCTTTAACGATTCTGTGCCTGCAATCACAGGGTTGACGCAAGGGTGTACACCAATCGGCCCAAAGAGAACGATTACATCAGCGGATGATCAGCAGATTTATACCATTGATGGCAGACCGGCGCTGGATGTTCTCAAAGAAGATATAGGAGAGCTTTTATCCCGGGATTTGAGTAAGATTGGGGGCTATATCTTTGTCGGTTTTCCGGTTGAAGGCAGTGACGGTGATGACTATCTGGTACGAAACCTTATGAGCATTGATATCAGTGACGGTTCCTTGAACATTACAGACGAGGTAGAGGCCGGACAGCCTATTTTTTTCTGCCGACGGGATAACGAGGCCGCGCGAAAAGATCTCAATCGTTTACTGGATGATATACGCGCACGATTACCACGCGCCCCTAAAGCTGGGCTATACTATTCTTGTCTGGGCAGAGGGCAGGCACTTTTTGGGCCAAACTCGGAAGAACTCAATATCCTTCGTCAGGAATTTGGGGATATGCCATTGGTCGGTTTTTACGCGAATGGTGAAGTGTCCCATGATCGTTTGTATGGGTACACAGGGGTTTTGACGCTTTTTTATTAAAGTTATTGAGGATGTTATGAAATATACCAAACTAGGTCGTACAGATCTTAAAGTCAGTGAAATTTGCCTGGGAACGATGACCTGGGGGGAACAAAACACACAAGACGAAGCCTTTGAACAGATGGATTATGCGCTGGGTAAAGGGATTAATTTTTTTGATACTGCTGAAATCTATGCCGTGCCACCTAAAGCTGAGACCTATGGCCGTACAGAAGAAATAATCGGGAATTGGTTTCAAGAACGGGGCAATCGGGATAAAGTTGTTCTTGCTTCAAAAGTTGCAGGCCCAAGCGCGGCGCAAACCTATATTCGCGGTGAAATTGCTCGATTTAATCGAAAACACATTGTCGAGGCGCTTGATAATTCACTAAAACGGTTAAAGACGGATTATATCGATCTTTACCAACTTCATTGGCCTGATCGGAATACCAACATATTTGGCCAACTCGGGTTTGAACATCGTGATCAGGAACAAATTACTCAGCCAGAAGAAACGTTGAGTGTTCTTGATGATCTTGTTAAGGCTGGGAAGATCCGAAATGTTGGATTGTCCAATGAAACACCTTGGGGAACCATGCAATTTTTGAAGCTCGCTGAAGAAGGGCGAGGACCGCGTATGGCTTCTATCCAAAATCCCTATAGCCTTTTAAACAGAAGCTTTGAGGTTGGCCTTGCCGAAATTTCTATGCGCGAAGATATTGGCTTGCTTCCCTATGCGCCATTGGGTGCAGGTAGTTTAACCGGTAAATATCTAGGCGGTGCCCGGCCACAGGGTGCGCGCATGACACTTTTCCCTGATAATACCCGTTATATGGGCGAAAGAGGTCAGGCCGCGATTGCGGACTATGTGGATCTTGCGGAGAGATATCACCTTGATCCTGCACAAATGGCATTGGCGTTTGTCCGTTCGCGTCCCTTTGTTACCGCGCCTATTATCGGGGCCACAAAGATGGCACAATTGAAGGCAAATATTGAATCAGCGGAACTTGATCTTTCAAAAGAGGTTTTAGCGGAAATCGAAGAACTTGGACGAAAACATACGATTCCTTGCCCGTAATGACCCGTAATTGATAGATGGTTTTAGCCATTGGTTATAGAAAAGTCATTCAGGGTTTAAAAACCGTCTCGCTGTGGTGCTTTAAGAATAAGTTGTTCTGATTCAGGCTTTTTGTTTTGTTGGTTGTTTACAGGAGGTACCCATGCGGCTGTTCAGCGCCATTGCTCTTCCCGAAGAAGCGAGATTACGGCTTATGGGGCTTTGTAACGGATTACCCGGACAGCGGTGGGTTGCCCCTGAAAATTTTCATATTACTTTACGGTTTTTCGGGGACTTGGACGGTGCACAGGCCCGGGATTTGGACGATGCTTTCAGTCGCTTGCATTTCAATCCCTTTCCTGTCCGTTTAAGTGGCGTGGGTTTTTTTGGTAAAGAGAACGGTCCAAGAATGTTGTGGGCAGGGGTTGAGAAAACCCCTGAAATCTCAGATCTCCGCCGTAAGGTAGAATACGCTGCACAATCAACTGGCATAAGGTTAGAGCGAGAGAAGTTCACGCCTCATGTTACGCTCTGTCGTTTTAAAAGTAACCCGGGGCCTGCTTTTGGGGCGTATCTGCGCGACAATAGTCTTTTTTCTCATCCTGAGTTTACAGTGGAAAGTTTTGGCCTTTATTCCAGCAAACTTACACCGTCGGGGGCGTGCTATTTTCTGGAAGCTGACTATCCAGAACCGTTTTATTCGTGGACCGAGACTCTCGATATATAATGTAGAGGCCACTGATGACGATGATACTCGCCCCAAATAGAACATGTGCTTCGGGAATTTCGTCCCAAAAGGCCCAACCGAAAATAAGCCCCCATATCAGCATGGTATAGTCAAAAGGTGCGACAACAGCTGCCGGGGCGTAGCGATAGGCTTGTCCGGTTAAAAAGTGTGCGGTTGTTGCAACGACTGCCATGCCCATTAGCATAAGAAGGTCTGTGTTACTTGGCAGAGTCCAGGCAAAGGCTTCCCAGGGTAAGGCGAGGGTTGTTGATGCCAAACAAACAGTTGTAACTGTCCCCCAGAAAGTCATGCCGGATGAACTACAATGATGACGGAGTTGTCGGGTCATGATCATCAGCAAGGCATAAAAAAAGGCTGCAATGACCGGGAGTATTGCAACGGGCTGGAAAGTGTCTGTCCCTGGCTGCAATATGATCAGAACGCCGCCAAAGCCAGTGAAGACGACGGCCCAGCGATGAAAACCCACTTTTTCTTTTAGGAAAATCACCGATAGTAATGTTGTGAACAAGGGGGCGACAAAAGCGATGGCAAAGACTTCCGCCAGTGGCATAAAAGGCAATGCCGCATAAAATGATCCGGCAGCAAAAATAATCAGCGATGATCGCACCAGTAAAAGAACTGGTCGATCTGACTTAAGAGTAGCAATTCCACCTGTTTTAGCGACTAGGACGACAGCAAGTGGCAGGCTGAATAAATTCCGGATAAGTATAATGCTAATGATGCTATAAGACGCTGTGAGCCATTTGGCTATGCCATCCATAACAGATGTGCAAAAAACCATCAGAATCGCCAAAATGATTCCAAGAATAATTCTATCTTCGTGTTGCTTTTTCGTAACCCCTGTCGATGTACTCATTTTATTGATCTTTGAGTTGTGTTTTAAAGTGGTTCACAAGGTTGATAACGCCCGTTTCAATGACATCAAGCATGTCTTCGTAATCTTGCGGTCCGCCATAATAAGGATCTTGAACTTCTTTGATATCAAAAGGGCTGTAATCCAAAAACATGCTTATTTTGTTTTGGTATTCTGGGGGGCATTTTTCTTGAATGATGTCTCGATGGCCAAAATCCATTGCGAGAATCATGTCGAACTCTTCAAAGTCTTTTGCTGAAAGTTGGCGTGCTCTGAGGTCAGAATAGTCATAGCCTTTCTTTGACGCTAGTTTCAGACCAGTTTGGGTAGGTGGTTCACCTATATGGTAACTGTGTGTACCGACTGAATCTGTTGTAACCATCTCATTCAAGCCCTGTTCCCTTAGCTTGTGCCTTAAGATGCCATCAGCCGCGGGTGAGCGACAAATGTTGCCTGTGCAAACGAAGAGAACTTTGTACTTTTTCATTAATGTAATATTCCTGCTAAAGGTCTGTGTTCTGTTTTGTGGTCTTAAGGAATTGTATGGCTTGTGTGATACAACTTACTCAGAGGTTCTTTGGAAAAACGGACTGCGAATTTCCGTTTTAAGGAACGCAAAACCGATACGGTGCATTGTGATTACAATTACTAAATCTTATGCGAGATCGTCTGTCCAGCATAGATTGTATACGATTTGATGTGGCGAGAAAAAAATAGGAAAAATTTGGTTCAACCAATTTTACTGAATCACAAAGAAGTCACTTAATGCATATAAATTTTTGATAAGACACTTCATACGCGTATCTTGTAAAAGTGCTGAACTTTTGAATTTTATAAATATTAAAACATCTTTGACGATGGATATTAAATAATATTAGCCGGTTTTAAAATATTATTTACAATCTGTTTCTCAATTTTAAGTTGAAATATCGAGGTCAAGTTTTGATAATTTTCTATAGTTTTCATTCGGTTAATTTGTTTCCATAGCGTTGACAAAAGTTCTGATTACGGCAACGCTATGGCAGCGGCGCGTAAAAAATCACCTGAGAACCGAAACTGGTTTTCCAAAAAGCGGCGCATCTAATACAGGGAGTCCAAAGTGAAGATAAAGAATTTATTGAAAGGTCTGGCGTTTGCCACGGCTGTTTCTGTTTCTGCATTATCGGCGACTGCTACTTATGCTGGAACACCAGATAACGTACTCGTAATTGCCAATCGTATTGATGACATTACATCACTTGATCCGCATGATTTATTTGAATTTGCCGGGTCTGATTATTCTAATAATGTTTACGACAAGCTTGTAACCTTTGATCCTGCAGATCTATCCAAAGGATATCAGCCTGGTTTGGCCGAAAGCTGGACGATCAGTGAAGATGGCAAAACCTTTACGTTTAAAATTGCCAAAGGTCGTAAGTTCCATTCGGGTAATGATATTACAGCGCACGATGCAGAATATTCTCTTCGTCGTGCTGTCGTTATGAAAAAGACACCGTCTTTTATCCTGACACAGTTCGGGTTTGATGCGGATAATGTTGATGCAACAATCAAAGCGACAGATGATGATACGCTTGTTGTGACAACTGACAAAAAATATGCCCCTTCTTTTGTGTTGAACTGTTTTGCCGCTGTTGTTTCATCTATTGTTGATTCAAAACTGGTTCAGTCTCACGAAGTTGACGGTGACTGGGGTAATAAATGGCTCCAAACTAATTCAGCAGGGTCAGGTGCCTATTCTTTGGTTAACTGGAAGCCTAACCAATCATATAATCTGAAAGTTAATGCTGATTACTGGGCAGCAAAGCCAACAATGAAGAAGATTATCGTTCGTCATATTCCAGAATCATCAACACAGCGATTGCTTTTGGAAAAAGGTGATATTGACGTTGCGCGTAACCTAAATCCGACTGATGTCGAAGGTATTTCTGATAATTCAGATTTGGCAGTAGATAATGATCTGCGTGGTCGGATCATGTATATTTCCATGAACCAGAAGGATCCTATTCTTTCCAAACCAAAAGTACGTGAAGCGCTGCGTTATCTGATCGACTATGATGGAATGGTGAATTCCTTCCTAAAAGGTCAATACGTTGTTCATCAAGCTTTCTTGCCTTTGACCTATATGGGTGAGCTGAAAGACAAGCCATTTAAACTGGATGTAGCAAAAGGCAAGGAGCTACTTGCCGAAGCTGGTCACGCAGATGGTTTTGATGTTGAAATCATTGTACGGAATGCGCAAGAACGTATTCAGATTGCTCAATCTGTTCAGAATACCTTCAAACAAGCTGGTATAAACGTTAGTCTGACCCAGGGTACTGGTAAACAGATTTTGGGTAAATATCGTGCACGTGACTTCCAGATTTATGTTGGGGCATGGGGACCAGATTATCCGGATCCACATACAAATGCGGATACATTTGCATCAAACCCGGACAACAATGGAACGCACGCTGGTAAATTGGCTTGGCGTAATTCATGGGATATCCCGGAAATGACCGCCTTAACCATCGCCGCGGCTCAGGAAACAGATAGTGTGAAACGTGCTCAGATGTATGTTGATATGCAAAAAGAGCATCAGATGAATTCACCGTTTGTTGAAATGTTCCAGAAGAACGAACAAACAGGCCGTCGTACCAATGTTCAAGGATTCTATACTGGTTCTGCGGTTTCTCAGGTCGTTTATTGGACTGTTACAAAGTAGTATCTGATGAGTGATGCTGTTGATACAGCGACGCCGAAGCGGCGCGGGTCTTCCGTGCCGCTTCTAAAGCGTCTTAAGAGTTTGATCACAGTGCTTTTTACTGTGCTGCTCACTTTAGTTGGCCTTTTGTTTGTTACTTTTATTATTGGTCGTGTCATGCCCGTCGATCCCGTTTTGGCGATCGTAGGCGAACGTGCGTCGCAAGAAATTTATGATGCGGCTTACAAGTCCCTTGGTTTAGACAAACCCCTGATGGTTCAGTTTGGGATCTTTTTACAACAGATCGCAGTGGGTGATTTTGGTGTTTCCAACCTAACGGCAAGGCCTGTATCCGAAGACATTTTACGTGTTTTTCCTGCTACCCTAGAATTGGCAACAGTTGGCACTATTTTTGGCGTGTTGTTTGGTGTGCCAATGGGGGTTATGGCTGCGGTGCACGAAGGAAAGTGGCAGGACCAAGTTGTTCGTTTTGTCGGCCTTTTCGGTTACTCCATGCCTATTTTTTGGATTGGTCTTGTCGGACTTATTGTTTTTTATGGCGTGTTGGACTGGGTCGGTGGCCCTGGGCGGCTGGATGTTTATTACGAAGATATTATTCCTGTCGTAACGGGATTAATTTTGATCGATAGTCTTATCGAGGGAGACCTTGATATTTTCTGGAATGCCTTCTCGCATATCATTCTTCCGGCTTCTATTCTTGGGTATTATTCTCTGGCGTATATCAGCCGTATGACCAGATCCTTTATGCTTGAGCAGCTTTCGCAAGAATATATTACAACAGCCCGAGTCAAAGGCCTTTCAGAACGAACTGTTATTTGGCGTCATGCATTGGGTAATGTCATGATCCCCTTGATAACCGTGATCGCGCTTTCCTATGCAAACCTTCTAGAAGGCTCTGTTTTGACAGAGATTATCTTTGCTTGGCCTGGATTAGGCTCATATCTGACAACAGCTCTGCTTTCAGCCGATATGAATGCTGTTATCGGCGGGACAGTTGTCGTTGGTTTGATTTTTGTCGGCCTCAATCTTTTGTCTGATTTCCTATATAAAGTTGTTGATCCGAGGGCACGTTAGAATGAGTACAGATACAAAATCGTACGATCAGGGATTGAAGGGCTGGTTGAACAGCGAGTCTCCTGAATCACGATTTCATGCCCAAATGGTACAGCTATATGCAGGGTGGCAGTCTCTTGTTGCCAACCGTCTTGCGTTTTTGGGCTTTATGATCATTGTTTTGCTAATCTTGGTGGCAATTTTTGCGCCCTTATTGGCAACCCATGATCCTTCTATTCAAAATTTAAAATCTACACTGCTGCCGCCCTTTACAGATGGCCATATTCTGGGAACTGATGATTCCGGCCGTGATATCTGGAGCCGTATAATATACGGATCACGGATAACATTGTTTATTGTCGCATTGGTTGCCTTTACAGCGCCTGTTTTTGGGCTGTTGGTTGGAACTGTAGCTGGCTATCTCGGCGGTTGGGTTGATACGGTCTTGATGCGTATCACTGATATCTTCCTTGCGTTTCCCCGACTTGTTCTGGCACTTGCATTTGTATCTGCTTTGGGTGCGGGGATCGAAAATGCAATTCTTGCCATTTCTTTGACGGCTTGGCCACCTTATGCCCGTATTGCGCGGGCAGAAACGCTGACCATTCGAAACAGTGACTATATTGCTGCCATTCAGCTTCAGGGGGCAGGTCGATTACGGATCATTCTGGGACATATCTGGCCTATGTGCATGTCTTCGTTGATTGTACGGGTGACGTTGGATATGGCGGGCATTATTCTGACCGCTGCTGGACTTGGTTTTCTCGGTCTTGGCGCACAACCGCCTAGTCCGGAATGGGGAGCGATGATTTCTTCTGGACGACAGTTCATTCATGACCATTGGTGGATTGCGACGATGCCTGGGTTGGCGATCTTTATTGTCTCTCTTGGGTTCAACCTGCTTGGTGATGGCTTGCGTGATATCCTCGATCCGAAGAAGGCACAGTCATGAGTAAACCACTTTTAGAAGTAGAAGATCTCTGGGTGCGTTTTGCGTCTAAAAAGCGTGTTGTAGAGGCCGTTCGGGGCATTTCCTTCTCTGTTGGTCGAGAACGCGTAGGGATTGTTGGTGAATCCGGATCCGGTAAATCTATGACTGGTCGGTCGATTTTGCGGTTGATCCGTCATCCGGGTGAGGTTGAAGCAAAGAAAATCCATTTTGATGGACAGGATTTACAGGCCTTAAGCGAAAAGGAAATGCGTGATGTCAGAGGACATAAGATTTCTCTGGTTATGCAGGATCCAAAATTTTCACTGAACCCAGTGATGAAGGTTGGTGATCAGATATCCGAGGCTTATCGCGTTCATACAAATGCATCAAAGACCGAGGCCAAGGAAAGGTCTATTGCGATGCTGAATGCGGTGCAAATTCGTAATGCTGAGCGGGTTTATGATAGCTATCCGCATGAGGTTTCTGGCGGCATGGGACAACGTATCATGATTGCTATGATGTTGATTCCAGAGCCTGATCTATTAATTGCGGATGAGCCGACATCAGCTTTGGATGTAACTGTCCAACGCCGTGTTTTGCAGATTATGGATAAGTTGGTGCAAGAACGAGGTATGGGCTTGATTTTTATTAGCCATGATTTGAACCTTGTCGCCTCCTTTTGTGATCGTGTGATTATTATGTACGGTGGCCGGATTGTTGAAACCTGTCGCGCGGATGAACTTCAAAATGCGAAACATCCTTATACACGGGGCTTGCTTAATGCCTTGCCGGATATTCACAAGCCCAAAGATCAGCTATCGGTTCTTGAACGTGACCCGAAATGGATAGAGGACCCAAGTGTCGATGCCTTCCTCTGATAATACAAAGTTGAATCAAGCTCCGATTGCCTTGGATATTCAAAATTTGAATGTTTATTTTGGCGAAGGGCATGAAAAGTTTCGTGCTGTAAAAGATGTTTCTATCTCTGTTGAAGCAGGGGGGTCATTTGGCCTCGTAGGGGAATCCGGATCAGGAAAATCCACGGTCCTTCGCGCGGTAAGCGGCTTGGTACCAAGCTGGGACGGTACTGTTGCCGTTAACGGCGAACCAATTAGCAAAAAACGAGAGATGTCTTATTGTCGGACGATCCAAATGGTTTTCCAAGACCCCTATGCGTCTTTGCATCCCAGACACAGTATAGATCGGACCTTGTCTGAACCTCTGCGACTTCACAAGTTTGATAATATTGATGATCGTGTGAACCAAGCCTTGGTAGATGTTGGCTTGGGGGCCTCGTTCAGATTCCGTTATCCCCATCAGTTATCTGGTGGTCAGCGACAGCGTGTGGCGATTGCCCGGGCCTTGATGTTGGAGCCAGACATTCTGTTGCTGGACGAACCGACATCTGCTCTGGATGTTTCTGTGCAGGCTGAAATTCTCAACTTGCTTTCGGATATTCGTAAAAAGCGTCAATTGACCTACATTCTGGTAACCCATGATCTCGCAGTTGTTGCCCATATGTGTGATGAAATTGCGGTTATGAGCCACGGTGAAATCGTTGAGATTATGGATGTCGAAACGATGCGTGAATCGAAACCTGAACACGAATATACCCGCGAGTTACTCGAAGCCAGTGAAGGCTATCAACCAGAAGCCTGAAATTTTATATTGTTGTATTTATATGTAGCAGGATTGATTAATGTCAGCTTTACCTATTCCCGTATTTGATGGGCATAATGATACTTTACTTCGTCATGTCATGAACGAAGGAACAGCGAAAGAAGTATCTTTTTTCTCTGAAAATGAGCGCGGACATATTGACCTGCCAAAGGCACGAAAAGGTGGCTTGCAAGGCGGCCTTTTTGCGATGTTTGTTCCTTCAAAATATGATGATACATCCGGTGTGCCGTTTGATCCTGAAGATCCTGCTAACTTTGCCCCTGTTGACCAACCCGGAGCTCTTAACTTTACCAATCGAATGTTTGCGATGGCACGACGTTGGGTAAGGGAGAGTGATGGCCAGGTCGTTATTGCGAAGTCGGTTGCCGAAGCCCGTGCAGCGATGTCCGAAGGCAAGCTTGCCATGATCATGCATATCGAAGGGGCCGAGGCAATTGATAAAGATCTGTATGCTCTGGAAATCCTTTATGCAGCAGGTCTTCGTTCTATTGGTCCGGTCTGGAGCCGCAAAAATATTTTTGCGGACGGGGTTCCTATGGCTTTTCCCAGTTCGCCTGATACAGGTACTGGTTTGACCGATGTGGGGTGTGAGCTGGTCGCGAATTGTAATCGCATGGGGGTTATGATTGATCTGTCCCACATTACAGAGAAAGGTTTCTGGGATGTTGCTAAATTATCAACCAAACCTTTGGTTGCGTCCCATTCCAATGCACATTCTTTATGCCCTTCGGCACGAAATCTAACGGATAAACAGTTGGATGCTGTTAAAGAAAGTAAAGGACTCGTGGGCATCAATTATCATGTCGCTTTCCTGCGCGATGATGGTGCTCATGATGTGAACACATCCATCGATGTTTTGGTCCGGCATGCAGCCTATCTTGTTGATAAGTTGGGCGAAGATGGTGTTGCTCTTGGGTCTGATTTTGACGGGTGCTTGGTGCCAGATGCAATAAAGGATGCAACAGGTCTGCCTAAGTTACTGGACGGGCTGAAGAAATCTGGCTTTGGTGATAAATTAATCAACAAAATTGCCCATGAAAATTGGTTGTCCGTACTCGAACGTACTGGAATTTAGGATTTCTGTCGGTAACTTTTTTAACGAAGAGGGGATCGTATGAACTGGATAGGTCTTGATCATGTCCAATTAGCTATTCCTGTCGATAGTGAAGATTTATGTCGAAATTTTTATGGAGCAATTCTGGGCTGGACTGAAGTCCCTAAACCCGAAAGCTTAGCGGGTAGAGGAGGTGTCTGGTTTTGTACAGATTCTTTTCAAATTCATTTCGGCATAGAACAAGATTTTCAACCTGCGAAAAAGGCTCATCCTGCCTTTCTTTTAAAAGATCTTGATCTTCTGGCGGACAAGTTGGCTATTAATAATGTTGCCGTACAATGGGATGATAAATTGGAAGGTTATAAAAGGTTTTTCGTGAATGATACCTTTGGTAACCGCCTTGAGTTTATGCAAAAGACGGGTGCGTGATTAAGAGCTCTTTTGAGTAAGAAAAGGATGCTTGAATGTTTGGCATCTAGGTTTTCCATTCCAAAGTGCCCGAAGAGTTTCAATGATACCTTTCCAAGAAGACAATCACATTGATTTGATGTCTGTTACTTCGCGTTAGTTTATAGTGGGGGATGTCGTACGCCCTGTTATTATGGAGAATGCAGCATTGATGGATAATGCTTTGGACAAACTATTAGGGGACGTGCGTGCCTGTACGCACTGTGCCAAGGATCTTCCTTTGGGGCCCCGCCCTGTTGTCCAAATTTCTTCAAGAGCAAAAATTCTTATAATTGGACAGGCTCCAGGTACAAGGGTCCATGAAACGGGTATCCCTTGGAACGATCCTTCGGGTGATCGTTTGCGAGAGTGGCTGGGGATTGATAAAGAGCTTTTTTATGATCCAGAAAAAATAGCAATTATGCCGATGGGATTTTGTTATCCGGGACGATTAGATAAAGGGGGCGATGCGCCACCGCGACCGGAATGCGCCCCTTTGTGGCATGACAAACTGCTTGGCGTATTACCAAATTTGAACATTACATTATTGGTAGGCCAATACGCCCAAAAATATTATCTGGGCAAGGGAAAGAAGAAAACACTGACGGAAACAGTAAAAGCATGGAAGGAATATCAACCGGATTATTTTGTTACCCCACACCCGAGTTGGCGTTCAGCCATGTGGCTCAAAAAAAATACATGGTTTGAAGATGATGTGCTGCCTGTATTGCGTAACCGCGTGCAAGGACTTGTTTAGTCGGGTTCTGTGTCGATGCTGAGCCTTAAGAAAGACTTACCGTTCTGCTTTCCATTTTGTCCATATCGTCTTCTGACATGCCAAAATAATGACCGATCTCATGAATCAGGACATGGCGGACAACCTGATTAAGGTCTTCACCGTTTTCACACCAAAAATCAAGAATAGGGCGACGGAAAAGGAAAACAGTATCCTTCTCTTCGTTCAGCTCTCTGCTTTGTTGAGTCATTGAACGGCGATCGACACCTTGATATAGCCCCAAAATTTCGAAAGGGGTTTCACAATCCATAGCTTCCATCATGTATTCTGATGGGAAGTCCTGAACTTCTATTCTAAGTTGGCTGGCGACATCTCTGAGCTCATCAGGCATATGCGCATAGGCTTCACGCGCCAGAGATTCAATATCACTGATCTCTGGGGGAGTCGTAAAACGTTCTATGTTATGAAGTTGGCCCATTTTCTCAATCCAGTTAACCGAGGACGGCAATAGGCATAGATTCAAAGGCGCTGTCAATCTTAAAGTCCTACCCGTAGACCGTAGGGAAAATCAAACACCTTTTTTCATAATCACCGTTCATCTATCAAATTATTCTATGCTATTGTTAAAAAAAGAACAAATTTCAGTAAAACAGGATTTTCATTATGCCGGAACGTAAAATTCCCACGAAGCTATCTGATAATGAAAGAGCAAGTCTTCTTCCGGAACTAGAAGGATGGGCTCAGGAAAGTGACCGGGATGCTATTCGCAAGATTTTTACCTTTAAAACCTTTAATCAAGCTTGGGGTTTTATGAACCGTGTGGCTCTTGTTGCTGAAAAGATGGGGCATCACCCTGAATGGTTTAATGTCTATAACAAAGTCGATATTGTCCTGACCACGCATGATTGTAATGGCCTATCAGCTTTGGATGTTGAATTGGCGAAAAAAATGAACCTTTTTGCTTCTAAAGTCTAAATCGGCATGAGGGTGAGGACTTGTAATCTAGGCCTTACTCTCTCATCTTCGATATATGAGATTTATACAGCTTCGAAAACCAGATCCTGAAGATTCTGAGCCCACTTTGCTAGCCGCGGATGAAAAGGTTGTTAAAAAAGGCTTTTTAAGGAAGCTTAAAAGAGTCGCTTTAAAAATAACCTTCTCAGAGAAGCTTTTGGCAGCTTATTTCTGTGCGACTGATCGAAAGACACCGCTGAAAGCCAAAGCGATTTTAATGGCAGCCTTGGCCTATTTTGTTGTGCCCGCTGATTTAATCCCTGATTTTATTATCGCATTTGGTTTTACGGATGATATTTCGGTTCTTATCGCTGCAATCAATTCTGTGAAGTCTCATATAACCACAGAGCATGAAGAGAAAGCGCAAGTCTGGCTTGATGTGAACGATTAAGAAGCGGGTAATTGACATTTTAAAGCAAGTTTCTTTTTAATCTTAGGTATTTTCTAATTTTTTTTGCATACTATGGTATTGCATGCTGAGAATTCTCAGGGAAAGTAGCTATGTTTAAATGGATATATTTTTGTTGGTTCTTTTCCTTTTTTGCGATCGGGAATGTTAACGCGACCGAGTTCTATACAGAAGATTTCCCCCCATACAATTATTTGGAAAAAAGTGAACTAAAGGGCATTGGCCCAAATATCATCCGAGAGTTGTCTTCGGAGGTTGGGGAGGAGCCCAAGATAAGGGTTTTACCTTGGGCTCGTGCTTATAAATATGCACAAGAAATGCCGGATGTCGGTATTTTTTCTATTGTGAGAACGCCAAAAAGAGAAAACGTTTTTCAATGGGTTGGGCCACTTTATACCGTTCGTGTTGGTCTCTATACAATACAAGGGAATAAACACTTTTATCAGGGAAGTAATAAAGAAAACTTAGAGCAGGCTCGAAAGGTTGGTAATATCGCTGTTCAGTTAGGTGGCGCAGGTGAAGAATTGCTGACAACGTTAAAGTTTCAGAACCTAAATAAAATTATAAACGTCAATAAAGCTTTATTTTTATTGCTAAAAGGACGGTATGATTTGTTGGAAACATCGGACACTTACATGGCTTATATGGCTAAAGAGGAAGATGTTTCCGAGGATACTGTCAGCGAGGCAGCTTTCATCGGGCAATATGATATGTATCTAGCTTTCTCCAAAAGTACCCCGATTGCGACGGTTCAAAAGTGGCAGGCTGCGTTGGATCGTCTTCGTAAGCGACAATCAGTGGAAAATCCAAGTTAAGACAATCTAGGTATATTTAAATAAGCTATAGCGTGCCTTGGGGTGAATTACTCGCAGGTTTGACTGTATTACGACTTGATAGCGCTGCGTCAGCTTTTTTGCGAATACTTGCTTCTCGCTGTGCAATATAGATTGCCGAGATTGCGATTACGCCACCACCAATCCAGGTCCATATATCTGGAATTTCTCCAAAGGCAAGAAAGGCCATAAGTGCCATAAAGGGGAGGCGGGCATAATCAAAGGGCATTACGGCAGACGCATCAGCAATTGAAAGTGCTTTTGTGATTAACAAGTTACTTAGGGCGCCAATGACACCAAGTCCAATAACAGCATACCAAACATTGGTACTTGGCCACTCCCAGACAAAAATTGCTGGTAAGAGAGATAAGAGGGTCATAAAAATCGTTGTATAAAAGACAGTAACGCTTGAAGAGTCTGTTTTGGTGAGCGTTTTGACGATCATCACCGACCCTGCCATTAATAAGGCTGCTAAAACGGGTAAAACTAATAAGGGGCTGAAGTCTCCATACCCAGGGCGTACAATAATAAGCACACCCACAAACCCCATAATTGTTGCACCCCAACGGCGAAGTTTAACATCTTCTTTCAGGATTAGCGCGGCCCCAATTGTAGCAAAAAGGGGAACGGTGAAGTTCAAGGCCACGGCCTGTGCCATCGGTAGCCAACTCACAGAGGCAAACCAGATGATCATTGCCGATATACCCACAGCAGAACGTAAAAAATGTAATTTGAGATGCTTTGTCTTGAGTTCTTTGAAGCCAATTTTATGCATCCAGGGAAGCATAAAAACAAACGCAAAAAAATTACGGAAAAAAGTCACTTCGAATAGAGGTAACTCTTCTGCGGATATGCGAACGAGTAAATTCATAACCGAAAAGCCGAAAGTCGCAAGAACGACCAAAAGGGCTCCTTGTAAAGGAGCCGGAATGTTTTTGTAATGGGACATAAAAATAGACGCCTTGGGGGCTGGAGAGGATTTAAAGCCTACTGTACCCAAAAGGGATTGTCATGTTCTAAGTGTATAAATTCAATTATCTTCATACCTGAGAAGCAGATGGTTCAAGTCATTGAAGACCATATAAAACTCTTTAAACTGTTGTAAGAACTTGTCCCATTCCAATCGTGCATCCAGCTCTTTCAGCTCGGTATAAATCTCGGACAGATTTTTCTTACCGTCACATCTTTTTGCTATCGCAGCAGATAGTCGCGGTAAAGTAAGGTTAAGCGGAATGCCATCAAGGTTGCTTTTAAGCGTGGATGTTTTTTTTAGGCTTTCAGCAATTGCATTGGGCTGCATCTCGCGAAAAATTGGGATTGCCCTTTCTGCTTGCGATAGATCAGCAATCGTATTTTTTTTGCGAGATAGATAGAAGACATGCAGTTTCATATTACTGGCAAGTTTTTCAGCTACAGCAGCCTGTTCTAAAGGGGGCAATGCATGTGCATGCTGAAGAAGTTTTGCGTCTTTTACATAGGTATTAATTTTGTAGCGAATTGGCTCGACAAACGCGGTTAATTCTAATCCGGATGAGGCAACGAGGTCGGAAATTTGGGGGACCGTGTAGGCTCTATCACAGCTATGTAAAAGGAGGTCGACAAGTTCTGCATCACTCGCTTTGTGATCAATGACAAAGGGGTTGCGGTTAAAGCTGTTCGTTGGGGGCAGTTTTTCCAAAAGACTGCGGGTCAGTTTTACCTTTTCGGCTAGACTTGAACAATCTCTACCCAGGTTGCGCAGAAGGTCTTGCATAGGGTAAACGCCTTCACGCCCATATTCCCCATAAACCATTATGCCCATACCACCAGCTTCCTTGAGAACAGAGGTCAGAGCTCGCAATCCCTGTTCAGGAGAGGAGAGATGGTGAAGGACGCCACAGCAATCTATGTAGTCAAAAGGCTCTAAAGCAAGGCTTGGTAAATCGAGCAATGATCCGCTCAGGAACGTTATATTATTTAGGCCACGTTCCTTTGCTCTTGCTTCTACGATGTCCCGTGATGCTGACGAAAGATCAAGATAGGTAACTTGTCCTGGTTGACCTTGTCCATCGTCGGATGCATCAGCCAGCTGTTGGGCAAGCATAATAGTAGCGTCACCCGTGCCGCCACCCGCAACTAAAGCTCTGAAGGGTTTGGAGAAGTCTCTCTTACCAGCAAAAAGATAGTGATTAAGTTCTGCAAGATTACTCGGGGAACCTGTGATTAAGCGTTTATGTTCATCCGCCGGATTTCTGGACGGATAGGGATAGGCTTCATATTGATCTTGAACTTCTGGCTGAACGGTCATTTTGGTCAAGCCGATTCCTTTGGCAGATTTGTAAATGGCAGCTGTATCTATATTTCATTGACAGAAGCCTCTTCTCTTACGGGCAATAGTTTAAGAGAAGAAGCTTGTTTTCTAGAAGCGAACGTTTTGCGCGGCTCTAATTTGACCAACCTGTATTCCAGCACGGTTAAACAAAGGAGGCTCCAGCACGTCTTTCATTTCTTGGGCTAGGGGGCCATCAATAATCTTTAGATGCTTTAAAATCATACCGATAACTGTCTCGGCAGAGCGTGTAACCCCATCATCTGCTTTAAGAGCGATACCTAATCCGAGTTCCGGAATTATACCTGTGTAAACACCTTCGGCTCCCGTTTTAATCAAGGCGCGACCTTTGGTTGCCTCAACAATTTTTGTACAGAACCTATCCGACCCCGCAATCATGAAGGGTTCTGCTGTAATGGCTTTGTTAATTCGTTGGCAAGCTTCCTGACGCGCTTCTGGTTGATCGGAAGGGTCGGCAAAGCGCGCCATGGCCAGAGCGATGTTCGCAAGGGGTGCCCCAATAACAGGAATGCCACAACCATCGATGCCGCGGGGGGCATCACCTAGATCCATGCCGCACATGGTTTCCATTGCGCCAAGGATGCGTTGTTGCAAAGGATGGTCGTATTTTACATAGCCTTTGAGGTCGAAGCCCAATTGTTTGCAGACTGTTAGGAAGCCAACATGTTTGCCGGAACAGTTATTGTGCAACGTTGTTTCTGAACCACCATTTTTCAAAAGATCAACCATTGAAGGGACATGGTAGGGAAGGTGAGATCCGCATTCCAGATCGTCTTCGGTACAGCCAATTTTGTCCAACCACTTTTTAACGGTTTCAACGTGTTTTGGCTGGCCGTCATGACTGGCACAGGCAATAGATATTTCTGCATCGGTTAGATTGAACGCGTCTGCGGCACCACTTTCAATAAGGGGGAGAGCCTGCATGCATTTTATGGCTGAGCGGCCATAGGTGACTTTTTCATAATCACCACCAGATAAAACAACTTTTCCATCCGTATCCACAACGGCATATGATGCACGATGAATACTTTCGACCATATTTCCCCGGGTCACTTCGACCATAATCGGGTTATTTTGACCCTCATTTGAGGATGAGCTGTTGTTTTTTGTTAAATCGGACACTAGAAAACTCTTATGTTAAGAACACGAGGCTCAATTCAGAACTACTCTGAACCGAGGGGCTCAACCACCCACATTATTTTGCGCAGGCATTATAGGCGCAAAATAATGAAGATTAACAGGCTTAAGAAGGACCTGAATTAAGACTATGGCAGAGAGAACCATGAGAGGATTTTTTGGCATGGGGGTCGAGGGCGGGAGTAAACCCATGAATCTGGGGAATTTGCTTCGGTCGGCGCATAGCTTTGGGGCAAGTTTCTTTTTTACAGTTGCACCGCATTATGATGCAAAACAGGTCAAACAATCTGATACATCAGATGCGGCAAAGACTTTGCCGCTTTATAACTTTGACAGTGTCGAGGAAATGGTACTGCCAAAGGGTGTTCAATTGGTTGGGGTTGAGCTGACAGACGAATCAATCGAGCTCCCAAGTTTTCGTCATCCAACACAGGCAGCTTACGTTTTAGGTCCTGAAAAAGGATCTTTGTCACCTGAAATGCAAGAACGTTGTGACTTTATTGTGAAAATTCCAATGAAGTTCTGTGTGAATGTTGGTGTCGCAGGTGCAATCGTGCTTTATGACAGATTGATTTCTATGGGCAGGTTCCCGGGACGGCCTGTTAATTCAAGGGCTGCGGCGGTTCCTCTACCCAAACATGTTCAGGGTCGTCAGATCATTCGAACAAAAAAAGATTAACAGGCTGGACGAAATTAAAAGACCTGCCTTAGAATTACCTATTTTGTGGCTTAGTGCTTGAGATCAAGAATTTATCGCGCAGAATATTATTCAGTATATTATACAGCGCAGAGTATTAGAGTAACTGGGTATTTAGAATTAACTGGGAAAATAATGAGTAAGCTATTGTCAATGAAATCCGCCATTCCTATGGCTCTTATGGTATCCGTTTCCTTTGGTCTGTCTGCTTTTACTGCGACACCAAGTTCTGCCCAGGGAATTAAAGCTATCGGACAGCACAAGGATTGGACTTCTTACAGCTATACCGAAAATGGTCATAAAGTTTGTTTTATGAACTCGGTTCCGAAGAAAGCTGAAGGGAATTACAAAAAACGTGGTGATATTTATCTGGTTGTATCCCATAGAGCAGCTGAAAAGCGCTGGGATGAAATTTCTATCCAGGCTGGTTATAGCTATCGCCCGGATTCTCAAGTAACTCTCAGTGTGGGTAAAAGCAGCTATAAATTCTTTACCGCTGGGGACAGTGCTTGGGCCTATAATCAAGAAGATGATCAGAAGGTTATCAAGGCGATGATCAAAGGGTCCAGTCTTATTGTACGTGGTGTTTCTGGCCGTGGTACAAAAACCAAAGATACTTACTCTTTAAGTGGTTTTTCAGCGGCTTATCGCGCGATTAATCAGGCGTGCGGTAAAAAATAATATCCTTGATACTCTGCAAGTGGCTGTTTTGATCGGGATAGAACAGTCACTTATAGATTGGTAAATTCATGGAAAGCTGTCGCTCTCATTGGGGACAATGAGGCATTTTAACCCGCAGCAAGCGGCTGTTATGCAGTTACTGCAGAGCGAATCCGCTTGAACCCGGAAGTGACTCGCTTTATTTAAGCCTCAATCGCAGATAAAATATCTGCCATAAGGATTGATGAGCTATGACCACAGCACCGAAAATCACAGAAAATACGGTAGAGACGACCCAAGAAGTTGAAAATACTGCCAAAACGCAAGTTCAGAGTGCGCAGGCAAGTAATGCAGGTTCTCGAGGGCACGCGAAAGCCTTTGCCCCACCGTCGTCACATGCTGCGGATGGTCGGAAGATATTGGTGGGGTTGTCCCGCGAAGAACTAGAGGCTGAAGTTCTCAGCCTTGGTGAAGCGAAGTTTCGTGCTAAACAACTGTGGCAATGGATTTATAATCGCGGCGCTGCGTCCTTTGAAGACATGACGTCTTTGGGCAAACCTTTTCGGGAAAAGCTGGAAGCTGGATATGTTGTGGGGCGCCCGGAAATTGTTGAAGACCTAATCTCGGTTGATGGGACGCGCAAATGGCTCCTTCGTTTTCCTGATGGTAATGAAGTCGAGACTGTCTTTATTCCAGAAGATGACCGCGGTACGCTTTGTGTGTCATCACAGGTCGGCTGTACTCTGACTTGTAAATTCTGTCACACAGGCACGCAGCCGCTGGTTCGTAATCTATCCCCCAATGAAATTGTCTCCCAAATCATTCATGCCAGAGATGCGATGGAAGAGTGGCCAAGCTCTGCGCCCGGACGGCGAGTGACAAACATTGTGATGATGGGAATGGGGGAACCACTTTATAACTATGAAAATGTAAAAGCAGCTTTGAAGATCGTTATGGATGGAGAAGGGC
>NZ_CAKZMP010000145.1 GCF_937128705.1 uncultured Kiloniella sp.
GTTTTATCATCGGCAAGGGACGATATCTCGACGATATCACAAAGCCCGGCCAAACCTATGGATACTTCATTCGATCACCCTATGCCCACGCAAAAATTAACAGCATCGACACAAGCGAAGCCCTGAAAGCACCTGGTGTTGTTGACATTTTAACGGGTCCAGATATGGAAGCCGATGGCATTGGTCCTATTATCTGTGGCTGGGGAATTACCTCTAAAGATGGCACTCCACATAAAGCCCCGGCACACCCGGCCTTGGCCGTAAGTCATGTTAAATACGTTGGACATCAGGTTGCACTTGTTGTTGCTGAAACCCTGCAGCAGGCAAGGGATGCATCCGAACTTGTAGAAATCGACTATGAAGAGCTTCCACATGTTATTGAAGTTGGCGACGCATTAGCCAGCGACGCTCCGCAAATTCACGATGATATCCCTGGCAATCTTTCTTTTGATTGGGAGCTCGGCGACCGTGCCGCCGCAGAAAAGGCCATCGCATCAGCGCATCACGTCACCCGAATGGATTTACGGAATAACCGTCTGATTCCAAATGCAATGGAACCCCGTGCTGCACTGGGGGAATATGATGCAGGTACAGACGAAATAACACTCTATACCACCAGTCAGAATCCTCATGTACACAGGCTTGTCCTGTCGGCTTTTAATGCGGTCGCACCAGAACATAAATTGCGGGTTATCGCCCCGGATGTCGGGGGTGGATTTGGATCAAAGATCTTTATCTATTCCGAAGAAACCGTCTGCGCCTGGGCAACAAAGAAACTTGATCGCCCCATCAAATGGACAGCGGAAAGATCTGAATCATTCCTGTCTGATGCTCATGGCCGTGATCATGAAACCCATGCAGAAATGGCCTTTGATGCCGATGGTAAAATCCTAGGCTTCAAGGTATCGACCAAAGCAAATGTTGGCTGTTATCTATCAACCTTTGCCTCTGCCGTGCCAACCTATCTCTACGGCACCTTGCTTAATGGTCAGTATACAATGCCAGCCATCTATTGTGAGGTTCAGGCTGGGTTTACAAACACAGCCCCCGTCGATGCCTATCGTGGTGCCGGTCGGCCGGAAGCAACATATGTTGTCGAACGGATGATCGAAATCGGGGCCCGTGAAATGGGTATAGATCCGGGTGAAATGCGCAAACGGAACTTCATCTCACCGGATGCTTATCCTTATGAGACACCCGTTATTATGACCTACGATAGCGGCAACTATGCCCTCGCCATGGATAAGGCGCAGGCCGCCATTGATTACAGTGGTTTCGAAGCCAGAAAAGCTGAATCGGCAAAACGCGGCAAGCTTCGCGGGATTGGCTATTCCGCCTTTATCGAAGCTTGCGGCATTGCACCGTCAGCGGCGGTTGGTTCTCTTGGTGCTGGTGTGGGACTATGGGAATCTGCACAGGTTCGTTTCAACCCAACCGGCAGCGTGACTGTCTTTACAGGTAGCCACTCACACGGCCAAGGTCACGAGACAACCTTTGCCCAGATCGTCTCCGACCAACTCGGCGTGCCGATTGATCAGGTGGAAATATCCCACGGCGATACCGGTAAGGTACCTTTTGGAATGGGTACCTATGGGTCCCGGTCCCTTGCTGTCGGAGGGTCTGCAATTATGAAAGCCATCGATAAAGTTGTCGAAAAAAGTAAAAAAATTGCAGCCCATACACTGGAAGCTTCTGTCGAGGACATTGAACATTCCGGTGGTGTTTTCTCTGTTGCGGGTACGGATAAAAAAATGACAATGGCAGAGATCGCATTTTCTGCCTATGTACCCCATAACTATCCGGCGGATGTTGAACCGGGCATGGACGAAACGGCGTTCTATGATCCGCTAAACTTTACCTTCCCTGCTGGCACCCACATCGCCGAGGTCGAGATTGATCCCGAGACAGGTACAACAGAAATCCTGGATTGGGTTGCTGTGGATGATTTTGGTAACGTGATTAACCCCATGATTGTCGAAGGACAAGTTCACGGTGGCCTTGCGCAAGGTATCGGGCAGGCTCTTCTGGAAAACTGTGTTTATGACAAGGAAAGCGGTCAGCTTTTGACCGGTTCTTACATGGACTATTGCATGCCTCGTGCTGATGACTTGCCGACCTTCCGGGTCGAAACCATCAACACCCCATGTACGACAAATCCCCTTGGCGTAAAGGGCTGTGGTGAAGCAGGTGCGATCTCTGCACCAGCGGCATTGATGAATGCCATCACCAACGCACTGGGCAAGGAAATCGACATGCCAGCCACACCTGAAAAGGTATGGCGTGCGGCACAGGGACTATAAGGGAGGAATGCATCATGTATAATTTTGATTACAAACGTCCGGGTACCATAGACGAAGCTGCTAGCCTCCTGAACGATGACACCGTTTTGCTTGCCGGGGGACAAACCTTAATCCCGACACTCAAACAGCGTCTGGCCCAACCGGAAGCTTTGGTTGACCTAAGTGCTATTGAATCACTCCGTGGGGTTTGCCCCGATGGTGATCAACTGGCTATCGGGGCTATGACAACCCATGCCGAAGTGGCAACCAAAGCAACAATCCCTGTACTAGCATCTCTTGCCAGCGGGATTGGTGATGCCCAGGTTCGCAACAGAGGAACCATTGGGGGCTCAATTGCCAACAATGACCCAGCAGCAGACTATCCTGCTGCGGTTGTCGGACTGAACGCAGTGGTCAGTACCAATCGGCGGACAATTGCCGCAGATGATTTCTTTACCGACCTTTTTGAAACAGCTTTGGAAGAAGGCGAGATCATTACCAATGTGACCTTTCCGAGACCAGAAGCAGCTGCTTACATAAAGTTCGATAACCCGGCGTCACGGTATGCCATCGTCGGCGTGATGGTCGCAAAAACCAGCTCTGGCATCAGAGTAGCAGTTACAGGTGCTGGTCCTTGCGTCTTCCGTCAAACAGAAATGGAGGCTGCCCTTTCAGCAAGCTTCACCCCACAATCATTGGATAACATTTCTGTATCTGCAGATGGCCTGAATAGCGATATACATGCATCTGCAGAATATCGTGCCAACCTGATTAAGGTTCTTGCCAAACGCGCCGTTGCTCAAATAAACGGCTAATCTATCTGGCCGCAGTTGCTTTGCATTAATCAACTGCGGCCTTTTTACGTTTTAATAATCTTCCTGCGGAGCACGTCATGCCTAATTCGTCTCAAATCTCTGCTTCAATTGATGACGTCCTTCAAAACCTAGCCAACGGAAAATACGTAGCCGACCGTTCTCTTGCCACGGTGATTCACCTTGCCTTGAACATGCAACGCCCGCTGTTTCTCGAAGGAGAAGCCGGTGTCGGGAAAACGGAAATCGCCAAAGTTCTGTCCAACGCTCTGGACCGTCCGCTCATTCGCTTGCAGTGTTATGAAGGATTGGATGTGGCGTCGGCCGTTTACGAATGGAATTATGCCGCCCAGATGGTGGAAATCCGGATGCGCGAAGCCAGCGGCGCGGTTTCCAGGGACGCGATGGAGCAGGGGGTCTTTTCCGAGAAATTTCTCATCAAACGCCCGATCCTGCAGGCTCTGGAGGCCGACAAAGGCCGAGCGCCAGTGCTGTTGATCGACGAGCTCGATCGAACGGACGAAGCTTTTGAAGCATTTCTGCTTGAGATTTTGTCCGATTATCAGGTGACTATCCCGGAATTGGGCACCATCAAAGCAGCCGAACCACCGGTGGTGATTATCACCACCAACCGAACACGGGAAATCCATGATGCCCTGAAACGGCGTTGTCTAGATCACTGGGTGGATTATCCAAATGCCGAACGTGAGCTCGATATCGTGAAACTCAAAGTTCCGGGAGCCAGCGAAGCTCTTTCACGAGAAATCGTCGCTTACGTCCAAAGACTGCGTCAAGAGGAACTGTTTAAGAACCCGGGAATTGCGGAAACACTGGATTGGGCAGGCGCCCTCATGGAATTGGACAAGGTTGCCCTGGACCCGCAAGCCATATCCGACACGTTAGGCGTGTTGTTGAAGTATCAAGACGAACTTTGCGAAGCAATGGACAGCGACTTTGGCCACCGTTCCACCTATCTTAGCAAGTTAACGGATATCGCCGCAGGAGTTGGCCCCATCAAACATGCCAAAGCCAATCTTAAAAAATGGATGAAAACAGAACGCCGCAACACTATGTTCCCACTGAACCTATTGGGCGCCCGATCCAAAATTGAATATCAACCGCTGGGCGTAGTTGGCATTGTGAGCCCATGGAATTTCCCTGTTAATTTAACGTTTGGCCCGTTGGCAAGTGTATTGGCTGCCGGCAATCGGGCGATGATTAAACCGTCTGAATACACGCCTGCAACATCGGCCTTAATGGCAAAAATGATTGAAGAGGTTTTTGATCCAACTGAAGTGGCAGTTATCACTGGTGGGCCCGAAGTGG
>NZ_CAKZMP010000146.1 GCF_937128705.1 uncultured Kiloniella sp.
CTCAGGATATTCGCAAAGCGATCTACACGACCAATGCGATTGAGTCTTTGAACAGTGTGATCCGCAAGGCGATCAAGAAACGGAAGCTGTTCCCGACGGACGATGCGGCGAGAAAGGTCGTCTATCTGGCGATCCAGGATGCCTCTAAAAAATGGACCATGCCCATCAGAAACTGGAAGGCAGCCCTGAACCGATTTATGATCGAATTTGAAGACCGCTTGGCGGATTACATTTAACCCTGGCAGTTACACAGAATTATTTACAGGGTCCTCAGCCAATGCGTGATTGTGTCTAATAGTTCAGTTTCCATGACCTTGTAGCGCCCGCGGATAGCACACTCCCATACTACTAATACTCTCCAACCGGCCGCGTTCAGTTCACACCATTGCTCGCGATCTCGTTGTTTGTTCCGAGACAGCTTCTGCATCCACCAGTCAGTTCGTGTTTTGGGTATCTTAAACATGTGACAGCTATGTGCATGCCAGAAGCATCCGTTGATAAAGATAACGGCATGATATTTCGGCAAAACTAAGTCGGGCTTACCGGGAAGTGTGTTGTTGTCGAGCGTATATCGAAAGCCCAAGGCATGAAGGCGTTTTCTTAGGAATATCTCAGGTTTCGTATTTTTATACTTGATCGCAGCCATGTTTCTGCTGCGGGTCTTTACGTCATGTACATCAACCAAGATTGCCTCCAGTTACCTGATGTAATCGGGTGAGCTAGTAAAAATCTAGTTCACCTTCATTATGGATTGCTAATCCAGAGACAGGTTTTCCTGATGGTGTGGTTCGGGATCGGGTGTTTCCTGGGTGATAAGGTCTCGCACGACTTCCGCTATCTGACGCGCCAATAGAGGAGGTACTGCGTTGCCGACCTGATGGTACTGCTGTGTTCTGTTGCCCTGAAAAAAATAATTGTCCGGAAATGTTTGTAGTCGAGCGGCTTCGCGTACCGTTAAGCTCCGACACTGCCCCGGATCGGGATGAATAAAGTAGTGCCCGTCCTTAGATATATGGCTTGTCACGGTCGTCGCAGGTGAGTGAGCTAGCTGAACCCTAAAACGATCTGCAAACTTTCCGCTTTTCCAGTTTTTATGGGCTGGACTTAAACCGGGTAAACAGAATTCGCGATGGCCTTTAGGGGAGCGCCCGAAAGACTTTGCATATGCTGAGGCATAGATATACCTGCGCAGGTCATCGGGCATGTGTCCGCGCGCTTCATGGTTCAGCCATATATCAAGGTTTTCATCACGATACCAAGAGGAGAGAGGGGGGGGGGCAAGATTATCCTGCTGATTTTTCGGATATCTTAATGCACCGGAGCTCTCCCTTTCCTTGATATCTTCCTTTGCTTGTTCAAGCGCCGGGATTAAGGCGTTGAGGTGATTGAATTCATGTTTCAGTGCAGCCAGTAAATCGTCAATATGATCAGACACTGTGGTTTGCCAGCTTTGAACAGAATCCTTTTGTTTTGTCATCTTGCTTCTTAGAGGCGGAATCTCTCCAATAGCATCCATCACTGAGACAGATCTTCTGGTGCCGAGGGTGAGTGGAGAGGAGAGCAGACTTTCCTTTATTCCAAGCAGAATAACCCTGTGGCGGGCCTGAGGGATTCCATGGTCCTCTGCTCTGATGATGAACTTGCGGGCATCAAAATCTCTTGGATCATCACCGTAGTGAAAGGTATCCCCCGTAACCAAGGAGCAGATCCGATATTTTTCACCAGACCCTTGTATTCCAAGCGCTTCATCAGGAAATGACAGGTCGCGAAGGATGTCGTGAAAAACCGGCTTGCCAGCAACCTTTGAAGAGAGAATGCCTTTTACGTTCTCCATAACGAACACGCTTGGCGTGTAGCGTTGGATAATTCTCAGATATTCCTTGTAGAGAAAGTGACGGTGGTCTTCTTCTGCTACGTAGTCAACTTTGCCTTTGTTTCGGGATCGGCCTGCGAGGGAATATGCTTGGCATGGTGGACCTCCAATCAACACCCAGGGACGTGAACAATCAAGGGATGTGGTGATTACATCATCCAGTTCCCTGTTGCTTTCTTCATCACCGAGAGTGAGTTGCCGAGCTTCTTGTGCTGCGGCTTCATTGACACCAATATCTTCGATACCACCCTCTTCAGCTTGCATCCATGTTGGCAGATCATCTTGACCTTTAGGTAATTCATAGTTGAATTTTTCGTCTGCCTCACGCCAAACACCAAGGGGATGCTCGCCTTTTGTAATTGCAGTTACTATCATTTTGTATTTCCTTTTAATCGACTGCGAAGAAGGTATCCTTCAAGCTGCCATATTTTGTTTCGTGCATTTTCGCGAGCGATCTTACGGCCAATCTCCGCATTAAAATTTTCAGGGCTTGCACAAGCACTTTCGCCTACCACATGAAAACCATTTTCCAAGGTCAATGCACAAACAGTTAGCATTGATCCAGCAAAAACATGATATTGCTCAGATACAATCACACCATCAATAATCTCAGGAGTAATTCGGGGAGCGGTTAAACCTTTATTCTGTATTTCTTGCTCAATTTCTTTCTCAGACATCTATCTACTTTCTATCTATTAAGGGAAAAGGCGGGGGCAATTAAGCCCCCACCGATATAGTTATGTATTCCAGCTACCATTGTCGCCGTTAGTAAGCGCAGCAGTGAACTCACCAGCTGTAAGTGGGCCTGTTGCTACTGTGTAGCGAACTGCCAAATACTGCTTATTCACACCAACAGGAAGAGTTCTGAAAGGGATTTTATAGCCCTTTACCAAGTCAGCCTTTGCAACAGCACCAGTGCTGTAAACAACGGTTGAGCTTGACATGTCTTCGTTGTCAGAAACTTCAAGCGCGATCTCTACAGTTGCAGAGCCAGCAGCAAGAACATCTTTGTTTACGCTAATAAGCAAGCCGACAGGCTCGCCCTTACCCATATCACTCTCAAGACCTACCGCACCGTAAGGAACGCCAGCTTTCTTGAGATCAATTACGTTAGTTGATAAGGCAGAAGCCGTAACCTCTTGTTTATCAGACATAATTTGTTGTTGACTTAAGATCATTTTATTTACCTTTCTATGATCGTTAAGAAGTAACGTGTGGTATTAAACCACACGCGCTTCAGTTTTAAGGATGGCATCAAC
>NZ_CAKZMP010000147.1 GCF_937128705.1 uncultured Kiloniella sp.
TCACGCCTTAAACCAAGATATGATGTATTTGTAAGCGGACACAATCGATGATTATTGCGCCGTTGGTTCTTTGCCAACAGTCGGATCATGGGCAACATCATCCTCTGATAACGGATCAAAACCAACAGAGACAAAATAAAGCCCCCAAGCTGGTGCCATCTCACCAGCCTGACTACGGTCTTTTGCATCCAAAACCCGTTTCAAATCTTCTTTTGTCCACTTACCCATGCCGACCTTTTTTAAAGATCCCGTGATGTTTCGTACTTGGTGGTAGAGGAATGAACGGGCAGATAACTCGATACGGATTTCATCCGCCTGTTGGGTGACTGAAATGCGGTTAATGGATTTTACCGGGGATTTCGCCTGACAATCCTTGGCACGAAAAGATGTAAAATCGTGCACGCCGACTAAAACCTGTGCCGCTTCATGCATCGCGTGCACGTCCAGTTTCTGCGGAATAAACCACGCTTTGTTATGATCAAGAACAAGATGTGCCCGGCGATTAATAATACGGTAGAGGTAACTGCGTTCTGTCGCAGAAAAGCGAGCATGAAAATCATCATCGACAATTTCCGCATCCAGCACGGCTACCTTAGCCGGACGGATATGAAAATTAATGGCTTCCCTTACCTTGTGAGCAGGAAAGTCCTTTTCCAGATCTACAGATGCAACCTGCCCCAGGGCGTGCACACCACTATCTGTCCGTCCCGAGGCAAAAACCTGTGCCCGCTCTCCACTGAATTTGTAAATGGCCTCTTCCAATACTTCCTGAACAGAGATCTGTTCCTTTTGGCGCTGCCAGCCAAAAAAATCTGTACCGTCATATTCAATGGTAAGTTTATAACGAGGCATTATCTGCCTTTAACCTCATTAACCTGCGTCAAATCTGTTCCCTTTTTGAGAGGAAATCCGTTCAGGAATGCCTTGCGATCCATCACCCCTTTGCCTGGGCGCTGCAATCGTTCAATCCAAAGCGCATTTTCTCCACAGGCGACCAACAGTTCATCGTCAAGCAAAGTGCCTGGTACGGCGTTATGAGTCTTCTCAACAAAAGAAACTGCCTGAACTTTAAAGCGATCCCCTTGGTAAGTGAAATGTACGCCCGGCCATGGGGTTAAGGCCCGCACCTTGCGTTCAAGGTTTTGAGCTGACTGCGTCCAGTCTAATTCACTTTCATCACGAGATAATTTTTTAGCATAAGTTACGCCTTCTTCGGGTTGGGGTGTTGGCACCAAGGAACCACCCTCAAGCCCATCAAGAGCTTCAACAATCAATTTACCACCAAGTGCCGAAAGCGCATCATGCAACTTAGACGCCGTTGTTGTTGATGTAATATCGATCCTGCCTTCGAGAATGACATCGCCCGCATCAAGTTCTTCAACCATTTGCATAATACAAACGCCACTTTCAGCATCACCCGCTTCGATCGCACGCTGAATAGGGGCAGCTCCGCGCCAACGAGGCAACAGAGAAGCATGCACATTCACACATCCCATTTTCGGTGCATAAAGAGCTTCTGTCGGCAAGATAAGCCCATAGGCAACCACCACTGCCACATCAGCGTTATGTTTTCTGAAAGTGTCCTGAACATCAGAGTTTCTAAATGTCTTGGGTGTAAAAACCGGCCACCCCTGATCAGCTGCATAGGCGTGAACAGGCGACAGCTTTTCTTTCTGTCCTCGCCCAGCCGGACGCGGCGGCTGGCTATAGACAGCGACAATCTCGTGCCCGTTTTTCGCCAGGGACTGCAAACAAGGAACGGAAAAATCCGGGGTTCCCATAAAAACGATACGTAACGGTTTCATCCCATGTTCCTTGTTTCGTTCTTTATCATGTTGTTTGCTTAAATTCGCGCGCTACGAGCCGCAGGCAAACCAAGCGATTATCCCGCTTCCTTTGCCGCGACGACTTTCTTCAGCTTCTTCATAATCATGCCGCGCTTTAGCTTTGAGATATGATCGACAAAAAGTACACCATCAAGATGATCAATTTCATGCTGGATACAGGTTGCCAAAAGACCATCGGCCTCAAGCTCAATCTTCTTCCCTGTCTCATCAAGATAAGTCATTTTGATCGCAGCCGGGCGTTCGACATCAGCGTACTGTTCTGGCAAAGAAAGACAGCCTTCTTGATAAACCGAATACTCGTCTGATTCCCAAGTAATTTCCGGGTTTACCATACAATAGGGCTGATTTTCTTCTTTATCATCACTAACATCGACAACAATAACCCGCTTGGTCACACCAACCTGACAAGCAGCAAGGCCAATCCCAGGCGCTTTATACATCGTTTCAAGCATACTGGTCAGCAGCTCACGAATTTCATCGTTCACTTCTTTAACGGGTTCACAAACGACTTTGAGGACCGGGTCCGGGGCGATGACGATATCAAGAATAGCCATGATTACTCGCTATTTTTACATATTAAATTTGATACACTGACGTCTTAAAATTGATAAGCTTCAGCTCTTTTCTCTTAGGTATTGCCTCATAGCCGTCAGGTCAAGCAAAGCCTGACACAAAAGCCTCTACTGACGAAGCCGTCTAGCCCATGCTAGACTTAGGTTCGAATCGCAAAATGTTCTTTTTACACCCAATTGGATAACCTATGGATCTCACTGTTCTCCTGACTGGCGCCACGGCTGGTTTCGGTATCGCACTTATTATTGGCCTGCTTATCAACCTTAAAACAAGAGGACAAAATTCTGAATTAAGTGCGTTAAACCAAAGCCTTGTAGATAGGAAACAAGAACTCTCTCTAGAGTTGGAAAAGCAACAGGCAGAATACATAAAGTTACGCACAGAACGCGAAGAGCTGCATGAAGCCTATACTGACGCCATCACCCGTGCCGCCACAGAAGAACAAAAAGCGTCTCGCATTCCAGAGCTAATTGATCAAACAAAAACTCTTGAACAGGACAATCTGAATTTGCGGAACCTCATGACACGTCTAGAGGCTGAAAAGGCTGAAATGCGAACAACGCTCAATAAGGAACGTGAAGCGCAAACAGAGAAGTTACAAATTCTAGATGAGGCTCGGATAAAGCTTACGGAGCAGTTTGAAAATCTTGCCAATCGCATTTTGGATGAAAAATCGCAAAAATTCACCGAGCAGAACAAAAAAGGCCTGGAAATGCTTTTAAATCCCTTGAAAGAAAACATTCAGGGATTTCAAAAGCGCGTTGAAGAAACCTATGACAAAGAATCAAAAGAACGGTTCTCGCTCCATAAAGAAGTACAAAGGTTGGCGGATCTTAACAAACAAGTAAGCGAAGATACCAATAACCTGACCAAAGCCCTCAAAGGACAAAGCCAAACACAAGGTGCCTGGGGTGAAATGATTCTAGAAATGGTTCTGGAAAAATCAGGCTTGAGCAAAGGGCGCGAATACGACGTTCAACAGTCAATGAATACCGAAGAAGGGAAGCGCTATCGCCCGGATGTCATTGTTCACCTACCCAATGGCAAAGACATCGTAATTGATTCAAAAGTGTCCCTGACGGCCTACGAACGCTTTCATTCTTCGGAAGAGGAAGATCAAAAAAGTATCGCCCTTGGCGAACATGTCACATCGATCCAAAATCACGTAAAAGATCTGTCGCAGAAATCCTACCAAGACCTAGAAACCATTCGGTCATTGGATTATGTCCTGTTGTTTATGCCCATCGAAGGGGCTTTCAGCACCGCAGTCCAACACCAACCGGACCTTGTTGGGCAAGCCTTGGAAAAGAATGTTGTTATCGTGACACCCTCTACTCTTTTACTCGCCCTGAGAACCGTCGAAAATATCTGGCGTTATGAAGACCAAAATCAAAATGCCCAGGAAATCGCAAAACGTGCTGGGCAGTTGTTCGATAAATTTGTTGGTTTTACTGAAGATTTGGAGAAAGTCGGAAAGTTTTTAAATAGTGCTCAGAAAAGCCATGATGCAGCTTTTAACAAACTTAAAACAGGTAGTGGGAACCTAATTGGACGTGTCAGCAAGCTTCAGAAAATGGGAGCTAAAACCAACAAAACTCTGCCAGGAAATCTGACAGAGTTTTTGGATGATGATGAAGCTGATGAACCTCAGAATAAAGAATCGCCTCTTCTATCTGATATATAAATGAATTCGTTTTCGCTTATTCGTTAGAAACCCTGAGTTTATAGTCGAAAGATACTTTACCTTCAGCAGGAATATCGAGTGTCCAGATAACTTTGTTCGCCGACTTTTTCTCGTGCTTGACGCTTTCGTTCAGAATTTTCCAATTACGGGGCATGTTTCCGACAACGTCAACAGACACAGCTTTGTCGCCACTATTTCTCAAGGTAATTTCCTGTGTCAGCTGATAGCTGTTTCGCGAGAGGTTTTCATAAGAAAGCTGTTTACCGTTCCCAGTGACTTGGTTGGCAGAACCGATCACCAATTCAAACTCTTCGCCTTTCGGAACAGCCCGCATGTGCTCTTCACCCATAAAGATAGATGAATTGGCATCTTTAACTTGCTGATAAACACGGATAGTGCCCCCAGGAAGCGGTTGACCAAGACCTTTGTCTTCGGTGTTTTCAGCCTTTAAAACAATGTCAGCTTGTTGGCGACCCGTTTCATCAGCACCGGGATAGGGCTGGATCAACTGTTGAAAACGATAGCGTTTTTCAATTTCAACAGCATCATTTTCAAGCAAGGTCACCTGTTTCGTTTCGACACCACCGATATCAATCTTGCCCGGCAGGCGATAGACATCCCGATCAGCCACAGATTGACGTTGCGGCATTGATGATTCTGCCTTAGAAAACATCACATCGCTTTCAGCACCCATCATCGCCATTCGTGGAGCCGGGGCAGGCTGAACACGCTTTACATTACCCGCCACCAATCGAACATCTGCATCAACAAACTCAACACCTGTTTGGTTGGTCAAAGTTGCCATTGCTTTCAATGATAACTTTTCACCACTGGGATCTAAATCCGCGACATAAGTCACGCGCCAGTCCAAACCACCTGTGAGGTAGGTCAGCTTAAGATCCTTGTCACCGGCTTTTGCGCTTTCCACAACAGCAAGTAGTGTTGGACCCGCTCTTAATCCTTCAGGTATCGAATCATAAACAAGACGACCCGAAATTCCGGTCTCAATTTTATCTTCAACCCTTAGAACCACACCCTCACGAACAGCCAAAACATCTGCTTTTAGCGCGCGTTCTTCCCCTGTTTCGGGATTAGTCCGAATCAAGGTTACGGTTTTACCTAAGGATGCTTCCAGTAATCGCTGCGGAGAGAGAACTTGCTGATCAAGACGTTGCTCTCGTACACGAAGCCCCTCTCCCGCAATAAAAAGACTATCAAGCAAAAGATGAGGACTGACATCTTCCAGCGCCAAAGTGCTCCCGCCTGTTGACAGTTTACTACGACGCGTCTGGCTAACCTGTCCCAAATTATTACTATAAAACACCAATTCGGTAGATTGATTGGCATCTGCTCCAATTGGGGTCTCTTGAGCACTGGCAAAGCTATTACTTGCCAATACTGTCGCTCCAACAAGATAGCTTGCTTGTAAAAATTTTGGGATAATTGTCATCTCTGCGCCTTAGTAAGGTAATGATTGAAGTATCAATATGTGCCACCAGGTTGGGACAAGAAGATGTCAGCTTTAAGGTTAAAAAATTATGAGAAAGAAAAACTCTTGGAGAAATCCATGATTTCACTCTCAGAAGGGCGATTATCACCGCACTCGTACCCGGAAAGATACCCACCTGGCTTACCTGATTCGACATACCCAGCTATAGTTTTTTCAGGTATGGATTGTAAAAAAGTCCAGCAATCTTGATTAGCATCGTTTTTTACATCTGCGTAATAAAACTTGCCATATTTATTTCTTGTAGTTTGAACATCAGTCGCTGAAATCTTTTTCCCACTCGTTTTAAATGCGTTCCAGCCTTCCATAAACATGCCAAACTTTTGAGGGGATGTTTCTTCGCGAAAGTGATAGGCGTGACCAGCAGTTTCAATGAACAGAGAACCGTTTTTCCATTCCCAATGCTCTTGATAAGCTCCATTGTAAGACAGTTTTCTAGCAAACAATTCAGTAGGCTTAGAGGGCTCCCATTCTAGCTTCGCCTCTCGATGAGGAATAGCTTCCCAATCACTCCAATGATCCTGGTTACCAGTGGTCTGGCAAGCACTAAGAATTAATAAGGAAGCTGCTGATACAGTTAACGCAAACTTAGACATATTTCCCCACAAATATAATGTAATAGATAAAATTCGGCATCTATTTCGTAATGAGAATTAAAGCCTGTTGCAATCACAAATTGAAGAATAATTCAGCAGCACAGATTTTGATCAATGACTTAGCCAGTTGATCGACGTGCTTTCAGAGCTGCGGTAAGCGTTCCATCATCCAGATAGTCCAAGCTTCCCCCGACGGGAACACCATGGGCCAGTTTGGAAACATCCACCTCATATCCAGCCAGACATTCTGT
>NZ_CAKZMP010000148.1 GCF_937128705.1 uncultured Kiloniella sp.
CGCAAAGACCTTTCGCAGGGTGATTTTGAGACTATTCGAGATGATCTCGATCGTGTGCGGATGCAATCTCGGGAATTTATTTCCCGGTTACAGCCGATCCAGAATCAACTAACCAAACAGTTGAAGGGCTTGGGGCCTGTTCCAGAGCAAAATCAAACGCCTGAAGCCGAGCAAATTGTTATCATCAGGCAAAATCTTGAATCCGAACTTTCGATTGTTAACAGTCAGATCAAACAGGCCGAGCTGATTTCACCACGTGTCGATGAACTTGTTGGACGGTTCAACAGGATTGAAAGACAACGTTTTGTTGATGAGGTTTTTAGTCGAGGCCCGGTTCCTGTCTCTCGGTCATTATGGAGAGAGGTTTTTGAGCTAAGTGGTACGGACTGGAAAGCATTTTTTATTCAGCTAGAACTGGCCCAGAGTACGGTTGGCGAACAAATAGAGTGGGAAGAGGTTATTCCTCTGTGGGTGATTGTTCTTGCCGCAGCTTTTGTGTTGTCCCTTTTGCTTCGAGTCATGCGAAGACGTTATGGCGTTCAGTCGGATATTGTTAATCCAGATTATCATAAAAGAGTCCTTGCGGCATCCTTGAATGCCCTTAAACGCGCTTTGATCCCGGTTACGTTCCTGACCTTGGTGGCCGGTACGTTTGTGTGGACCAATGTTCTTGACCCTGAAATAGAGCAGATGGCAGAAGCTGTCATTTTAGGCTTGCTGTTTGTTACAATTGCCGAGGCAATTACCAAGGCAACGTTGTTTCCTGAACGTTCATCCTGGCGTGTGCTTGATATGGCCGTTCCTGCTGCGCAACAGGTTCGCATTATTGCGATTATCATTGCCTTTACCTTTTCTGTAGATCTTCTGATCCGTGTTTTGAACGATGTTGTTCATGCATCTGCCAGTCAGCATCTTTTGGGGAAATTTTTTACCGCAACCACCATGGCTGTGCTTGTTATTCTTTTACACAGAAAAAGCCTCTGGAATCTTGTGGGAGAGGTCCCCGAAGAGATTAGGCGTGTTTCAAGGCTATGGTCACGGTTCCGGGTGGCAATCGTTGCTTTTATGTCTGTCATGATCGCCGCAGCCTTTATTGGCTTTATCCCCATGACACACTTTGCCGTTTTCAATCTGGTTGCCACGTTAGAGCTATTTTTATTGTTACTGTTGGCTCATGTGATTGTTCACGAGGTCGCCCATTACGAACTTTCCGGAAAGGCCGATATTGGGCGTAGTCTTCGGAATATATTGTTGCTAGATGATGATGGGGCTGATCGTCTGGGGTTTTGGATTGTTCTTTGTGTTGGCTGTGGGTTGGTTGTGCTCGGGGTAATTGGAACCCTGCTGATTTGGGGGATGAGTGGGCAGAGACTGTTCGGGATTATTCAGACAGGACTGACGGGCTTTAAAATCGGTGAGGTCAGAATATCATTTATTGATATCGCGGTCGCAGGGCTTCTCTTTATCGGCATGTTGGCCCTGACCAAAGTCTTTGCCAATGTTCTTGATGAGCGACTTTTGCCAAAGACAAAGCTTGATGCCGGGGTGCGAAACGCCATTAAAGCATCTGTCGGGTATGCAGGTTTGGGCCTTGCCGTTTTAATCGGGGTTTCTGCTGCGGGACTTGACCTTTCTAATATAGCGATTGTTGCGGGTGCCCTTTCGGTGGGTATTGGTTTTGGCTTACAATCTATTGTAAATAACTTTGTCTCTGGCCTGATTTTGATTTTTGAACGCCCCATTAAACAGGGCGATTGGGTCGTTGTCGGCAATGAAGAGGGGCATGTCAAAAAGATCAAAGTTCGGGCAACAGAGATTGAAACCTTTGATCGTGCATCCGTTATTATTCCGAACTCTGATCTTATTTCCGGGACAATGAAGAATTGGACTCATAAGAGTAAGCTTGGACGGTTGGAAGTGCGGGTCGGGGTTTCATATGATGCGGATGAAGAGAAGGTCAAGGATATCCTAACCCAGATCGCCAGTGAGCATTCGGGGGTGCTTACCCGCCCGGAACCTTACGTTCTGTTCATGGATTTTGGCGCAAGTTCGTTGGATTTCGAGCTTCGGTGTTTCCTGAAAGACATTGAAAATAAAATGAGCATCGCCAGTGATCTCAGGTTTTCTATCCGTAAGGCCTTTCAGGATGAAGGTATTGAAATCCCATTCCCACAACAGGATGTATATATCAAACAGGTTTCTGGGGTTTCAAAATCTATAGACGTTTCCGATCAAGGTTTTGAAGATGTGGAAAAAGGCTCTGGATCGAAGAAGTTGCCGTCGGATTAAATTGATATCGAAAATAATATGAACGACCTTTAGGTGAATACACAAAAATTTGGGATTTTTGTGGTTATTGACGGTTATTTCTTGAAATTAAGTTGTTAGAACGGCATAAAGATAATCAATTTATTTTTTGGGGTTATTATGTCTGCTTCGTCTCGACAGCAAGAAATTTTACGGGCAATTCGGTTAAAGGGCACCTGTGCCATATCTGAAATCGCGACGTCTCTTTCGGTTTCGGAAGAAACAATCAGGCGTGATATCAAGCCAATGGTTGCCAAGGGGCTTGTGATTAAAACCCACGGCAAGGTAACCATGCCGGACGATGTGAAAGAACCGCCGTTCCATATGCGTATGCAAGAAAATATGGACGCCAAGGTCAAAATTGCGACCGCAGTTTCCCGCATGATCGAAGATGGGGAAACGGTATTCCTGCATCCGGGATCAACGACGAACTATGTTGCCAGAGCATTATGTGATCATAGTGATTTGGTGATTTTGACGAACTCGGCCGAAATTTCCCGTACATTGGTGAGTGGCGAAGGCAACGAAGTATATATGGCGGGGGGCCTGTTACGTACCGATGACGCTGCCTCTGTCGGCCCCACGGCAATTGAATTTATCAAGACCTTTCAGGTCAAGACAGCTGTGTTTGCGATTGGGGCGGTTAGCCCCACTGGATTGATGGATTTTCGCCTGAGTGAAAAAGAATTTTGCAATGCCGTTATGGAACGATCTGAACGTGTGATCGTTGCTGTTGACCACACCAAGTTCGAACGCAAAGGCATTGTCCATATTTCCGATCTGAGTGATATGGATCTTTTGGTGACCGACAGAGAGCCGCCCCAAGAGTTGCGGGATGCGCTTGAGGAAGCCGGAGTGGAAACTTTAATCGCGACCTAAATCTAGGTTAACGTGATGTTGCCTCGCGCCATCTGTCAGACATTCTCATGCCCCAATAAACACTCTGCGCTGCCATGGGGCCAAAAATACCGCCGTTCCATTCCAAATCAAACGCTTTGAAAATCTTATGGCGGTCAGACACTTTGGCTATGCCCTCGGCAACAAGGCGTCCGCCAATAGGGGCCGAGTTCATACCATGACCGCCAAAAGCGGTGCAGGACCAAACACCGGGTTTTAGTTCACCGATATAGGGCATTTTGTGGCGGGCGTAGGCCATTAAACCAGTCCAAGCCATATCGATCTTTACATCTGCCAGTTCGGGATAAACGTTTGTGATATCCTGTTTCAACAGGTGCGCCAAACGCTTGGGCTGGCTTGTTCGTGTTGTGATCCTGCCGCCCCAAAGTAAACGGTCTTCGTCAATGATGCGATAATAATCCGATGCCTGACGATCATCCAAAATGGCGGCACTGGTCTTGACCAGATCATGAACACGCGCCCCCAGCTTTTCCGTGACAACAACATAGGTCGCAATGGGCAACAAAGCACGACGAAGGCGATCAAACACACTACCGGAATAGCCGCCCCCACAAAGAACAACGTCTTTTGCTTTGATGGTGCCGCGTGCCGTTTTTATTTCTTTAACAGGCGTGTCGAGGTTCATTTCAACAGCTTCGGTATTTTCGAATATTTGACCACCTTTGTTCGTGATCTCTTGCGCGATACCCAGACAATAGTTCAGCGGATGAAAATGAAACGCCCCCTTGTCAAAGTTGCCTTGATAGTACCGTGTGGTCTTGAATTTTTCCTGTAGGTCATCGCGGGATAGATAGTCCAGCGGATAGTCGTATTGTTCTGCCATATAATCGCAGTGCTTTTTCATGCCATCGGGATCGTTATAGCGTATAACAGACAGCATGCCGGGGCTTGGGTTTACGCCTTCGAGCTTTAGGGTGGCAATATTGTCTCGAACCATATTCACGCCTTCCAGTGACAGGGCAAAAACCTCGCGCGCCTTATCAATGCCCAGCCGTTTTTCGACAATGGCTTTACCACCCGCAAAACCTGGTGATACAAATCCGCCATTGCGCCCCGATGCACCCCACGCAACACGGTTGGCCTCTAGGATCGTGACAGACTTTCCCTTATTGAGTAGTTCCAGTGCACAGCTTAGGCCAGCCAAACCACCACCGACGATACAAACATCTGTTTCCAGATTTTGTGTCAGAGTGGGATAGGTTGCATGTTCAACCGCTGTCCGGCTGTAGTAGGTATCAGGATAGGTCATGGTGTTGCTTATTTTCTTGGTTTTAAGGGATGACAGTTAAAGCCACTCGTCTTTGATTTGATAGAAGGCATAGGCTGCTTTTAAATATTGCAAGCGCAGGGCTGGCAAGGGGAACTTATTGAAACGTTTGGTGAATACAGCGGGGAGCTTGCTCTGTGTTCTGTCTCCGGCGATCTCATCGGCTAAGGCACGACCAGCCCAACCCGACATGGCGACACCATTGCCGTGATACGCCAGTGAAGCCCAAGCCGTTTTGTCTTTATTGATCGGGCCTATATAGGGAACGAGGTCATTTGCGAGACAAATAAAACCCTGCCAAAAGTGAGTGTGCTCTATATGGGACCATGCAGGGAAAAGCGCTTCAAAATCTGCTCTCACCCTTTTTTCGGCCAGCTTTTCCCCTTTGGCAGAGCTATCCGTTCCGCCGCGACCTCCAAAGAGAAAGCGTCCATCAGGTAGCATGCGAAAGTAATGTAGCAAAATACGGCTGTCATAGACCGTTGTTGTGTTGGTCCAACCCTGATCCTGTTGTTCCTGTTTACTCAAGGGGCGCGTCACCAAAATGGATGAAAGGGCAGGGAGCAACTTTCCGGCAGCGTTAGAGGACAGGTTTTCTGCAGTATAACCATTGGTGGCCATAATAACGTGGTTGACCTTTACGATGCCCTGTGGCGTGTGAAGATGATGCCCGTCAACATGCTTTTCCCACTTGGTCACAGGGCTGTTGCCGAAAATTTCAATGCCTGTATCGCGTAAGAGCTTCGCAAGCCCTCTGGCATATTTGAGCGGATGCAGACCAAAGCCTGTTGGGTTATGCAGACCGCCATGAAAATAACCTGACAGACCTATTTCCCCTAATTGATCCGGGGATAAAATGTGCGTTTCGTGACCAAAGGTTTGAGCCAGAAATTCCTGTTCCTGCCGCAGATCATCCATGCGGTTGGCTTTATGTGCCAGTTCAATTTCCCCATTGCCCGTGGCATCGGCATCAATGTTGTGGGTTTCTAGAAAAGACTTCACGAAGGCCACGGATTGTTTTTGCGCCGCAAAGAAATCTTTAGCAGCCTCTAGCCCGTAACGACGGATCATTTGCTGATAACTGAGCTTGGTTGACCCCATGCAACAAAAGCCACCATTACGTCCCGACGCCCCCCAACCGGGTTGGGCAGCTTCAAAGACCTTTACATCAATCTGGTATTTCGTCGCCAAGCGATAGGCCGCCATCATGCCTGTATAGCCACTGCCGATAACAGCAACTTCACACGTGGTATCTTCTGTCAGGCTTGAGAAATCCGCTAACGCAGGTGCCGTATCCCGCCAATAGCTGGGAGCATGATTCTGAGCAGAGAAAGCGTGCGTATCATAAAGATATTTCATGGCGTGCGACGAGCTTTTCAAAAGGAGGGCGAGGGATGAGTACTTTGTTTTTGTGTATTCCATGTCAGGAAGAGGGCTTGGTCAAGATAAAATGATTGCTGGGTGTTTGTTGGCGATGGAGGTCGTGGTTAGATATGGCGATCTGCGATCATTCATGTAATGCCGAATTAATTGTGATTATAAGTGGAATTATGGTTTTGACTGCTTAGTGCCAGAAGCGGTTATTGTTGGAAATTTCGAATCAAGACCTGACATTTTTTACTCTCTAAAAGTAACTAAAGAACTGCCAAGAGCTCTTTAAATTCAAGAGAGTTATGATCCATCGCATCTATTAACTCAGATTTTCTAATCCTTATTAATATCCCTTCCTCGAAATCAAAAAACTCATTAAAGTTATCTAATAAGAGCTTAGCTAAATGTCTTGGGACCCCTATGTTTTGTAATTCAATTACACGACGGTCATTAGTCCCGTATTCAAGGAATTCACCCCAATTTTCTCCTGCATACTTATCTCCCAGTTTCTCAGACAATATATCGTAATAATTGCTAAAATAATTCTTCAACTTAAATCTTAAAATATTATCGACATGAGATATGAGATCGTTAATCACCATATTGATATGCTTTTGACTGTTTGAGTTAAAGGGAACCAATTCATTCACATCCCATATTTCCCCCTTACTTTCATGATAGCTAATCGTATTCATAATCATCCAACTTAAGGGTTGAGAATTCATCCAGTTGGACATTAACACTGCATAATATTTCAAAGTTTCTCGTGATGCTGAAGGAAGCAAGGGACTCTTGCCGCCTATTTCTTCAAGCTCCCAATAATAGAAGTCACATAGAAGCTCTAACTTTTCCAATACAGAAAGATAGCTTATGTCTGATGATAGCGTTATAGAGGCCAAATTTTCCGTCTGA
>NZ_CAKZMP010000149.1 GCF_937128705.1 uncultured Kiloniella sp.
ATACAACCCATCACCTTCGGACCGAGGATGCTTTAAAGTGCCTGGCTTCTGGCGTTGTAACCGTCAGTCATGCTGCGTCTGATCTGGGGGTGTCTTCCAGAACGTTGCAACGCTTTATTGTAAATGAAACCGGAAAGTCCCCGGTTTTCTGGCACAGGTTGGCCCGTGTGCGCAGGGCCGGACGGGATATAATAAACGCAGGATCGCTTGCAGAATTTGCTTTTGATTACGGCTTTTCAGATCAGGCGCATATGACCCGTGAATTCCGACAGTGGTTTGACCTTAGCCCACGCACCTTTGCCAAGGTATCCCGGCATCAGGAAATTTTTCAAACAGGTTATGGGTGATATTTGTGCCTAATGGGTTGTTCCTGCTGGTACATTTTGGGAGGATGTCATCTTATTGAGGTGGCTAAATTAACCCTTTAAAAATATCAATTGTTATTGATATTTTGCATGAATTTTGTCGTAAGTTCCATCCGCTTTAATTGCAGCCAGCCCCTTGTTGAACTTTGTTAGTAAAAAATTGGATGACGGCCAACCTTGACTAAAGCAGAGATGATATGATGTTTGCTTCACGTCAAAATATTGTATTTGTGACGCGATTATTTTACCCGATGTTATGTATTGGATGAATTCTCGGGTTGTGTAGAAAAAATCAAAATCTCTTTTTAACAAAACATTGAGAGCAGCTGCATCATTTATCACCGCGTGATAGGGAATTCCGGCATTTTTAAGTTGTAGCTTGGTCGTGTACCCGTCAACAACAGTAATTTTTTTGCCGCGGGCATCCTGCAAACTTCGAGGGGCTTTTCCCTCATAGTTTTTTTTTGCAACGAAGCTGTGGGTTGCGCTGCTGATGGGGGGTGAATAGGAAATGAAATGGCCTCTTTTTTTTGCTTTGGCGCAAGATAATGCCGCAGCTATTTTACCTTGTTCAGCCCTCAACATAATTCTGGCCCATGGCATATATTCGACGGCGGCGTTGATGCTAACCCTTTCAAAAGCTTCTACGACGACCTCTGCATCAAAACCCCTTAGTCCGTCTTGCTTTGGGGTTTCAATAGAATAGGGGGGATAGTTCACAGCATAGATTGTGATTGTTTCTTGTTCAGCAAAAACGGCGGTAACAAACAGCCCTTGTAAGAGGGCTACTATAAAAAAGGTTTTAAAAAAACGTGATCTAATCTGCATTATATCCGGGTGACAGATATAAAAACTGTGCACCCTGTTTATCCTTTCCCCTTAAACGATATTTCGCAATGAACTTTATACGGGAAGTATTGATAATTGCTAAATTTGTGCTGGATTTTTGATTCCAATAAAATCAACAAGTTATTAATGAATGTTTAGAACTTGGTAAGGTAAAATTTTGTAACCACAAAAAGCTTTAGGCATTTGAACAGGAGCATTAATGTTTAATCGATTAAGTTTTCGAATATGTATTTTCCTGTTCATGATGAGTGGTGCGATCGGGAAAAGCCAGGCATCTGAAAATTTTGTTTGGTTGGATGATTCCGATTATGAACCCTTTATATACAATGGAGAAGATAATCGTCCAAAAGGTTTGTTTATAGAGGTTATTTCAGAAGTTTTCAATCGGATCGATAAACCGTTGACTATTGAATTGTACCCCTGGAAACGGACGCAATCATTGGTTAAGAGCAAGAAGGGGGACGCAATGTTGACAATAGCAACTCCTGAACGCTTATCGTACCTGTCCGCGAGTGATCCGGTCTTTACATTTACCTGGCGGTTGTTCGCAAATAAAAAAAATCCAAATAAAAATATTTTGTTGAAAGCGCGAACGGCAGCTGACCTTCGGGGCTATAGGATTTTGTCCTATTTGGGAAATGGTTGGGCCGAAGAAAATTTAAAAAATCTGAAAGTGACCTATGCGCCCAAATTTACACAGGCCTTAATTATGTTGGTTCAAAGAGATACATCTTTTGATGGGATGATCGAGCACGACTTTATCTTGAAATATAATATAAATCGTCTGATCAAAGAGGGAAAACTTAACCAGGAACACAGTGAAATACTCGAAGAGGGCACCTATCCCTTTGACGAAGTTGAATTCAGATTTCTTATTCGAAAAGATTCTTCTTATGCTGACATTTTACCCGCTTTTAATGCGGCGTTGTCCGAGATGCGTGAAGACGGAACGTATCATCGTATCTATAATAAGTACCTGCAATAAGAGATACTTATTATAGATGATAAGAATTGAAATTTTTGTCGTAGATTAAAATATTCTGATTTAAGTCGGTGTTTGTGATTACGGAATTAGTATTGGCGTACAGATTTCCACCAGAAACCCGTTAAGATCGCTTACGTAGGCTGTTGTTTGCCCCCATGGCATTTCTGCTGGTTCTTGAACGGATACTGCACCAGATTTCAAAGCGCGATCAAATGCTTCTGGGACATTATCCGTGGTGAACGCGACCTCAAAACAGGGATGTTCTTTTTGTGGGGATGACGGGTTCTTACCCAATTCCTTCATGAGGGAAAGAGACGAGAAAGACAGGGTTGTCTGCCCCGTATCAAGTTCGCCGTAATCATTACTTTCGTGAAGCATTTTCTGCTTAAAGCCAAAGGCTTTTTGGTAAAATACCAATGTTGCGGGAACGTCCTGAACATAAAGAATAGTATAGGCGAGTTGCACTTGTTTCTCCTTTGATCTGATGTTTTCAAATAATGAACAAGCAGATTAAGGGCGTGTTTTCTTTCGGTCTTGAATATTTCGGACAGGTTTTCGTTTTAATGATTAGCGGGTAAAGCCGTCAAGGCAACATCAATAAAGTTGCTCAACTCTTTTTCGTTGGTACCTGTTCGTCCCATAACACCCAGAGCAAGGGACTGAGCCGCAAAAAAATCTGCGAGTGCTTGGGCATTCACTTGGGTCGGGATTTCGCCGTTCTTCTGGGCATCAGCAAATCGTTGGGAAAAAACATCCCGGCGTCTTTGATCGTATTCTTTCCCAATTGCTTTTAATGCGGGATGTTGCGAGGCGCCTTCGATAAGGCTGTTCACAACAAAGCAGCCGCTGGGGCAGCTTTCATCCAGCATTGAATGGGCGACAGTTTCTAAAAATCGACGGACGACGATGGGTAGAGGATCGGTCGAATGTTCTAAATCATCAAGAAGGGGCGTGCCCAGATTATCAAAATACCGGGTTAAAGATTTTTTATAGAGAGCCTCTTTATCGCCAAAACAGGCGTAGAGCCCCGGTTTTGCCATACCTGTCGCGCAGACCAAGTCGCTCATCGATGTGCCTTCGAAACCTTTGTTCCAAAAGACTTTCATCGCTGTGTCGAGCGCTTGTTCCGGATCTGTTTTGCGTGGTCGGCCGCGTCCCATTGTCATCTCGATCAAATATATATACCGAATGGTATTTTATCAGGTAAATTTATTTCTTCAAGTCACAAATAGAGCGAACCAAGACGAAGCTCAGAGTCGCCGCAGGCGCGCTATAACGTTGCGATTATAATTAATGCCGTTCGGTATTTTAATTTGACATTTTGTTGTGTGGTCTTATTTTAATACTCATCGGTATTTAATTTGACCTATATAATAGGCATCGTTTTTGAGGAAAAGATAATGAGTAATATTAAGGGTAAAGTTGCGTTTGTAACCGGGGCTAACCGTGGCATTGGCCGTGCTTTTGTAGAAGAATTGATTACTGCCGGGGCTTCCAAGATTTATGCCGCAGCGCGTGACGTAGATAAGTTGTCAGATCTAGTGAAGCAAAGTGAAGGCAAAGTTATTCCGGTTACTTTGGATGTGAACCAACCTGATACAATCAAGTCCATAGCGAATGATTTTAAAGATATTTCTTTGCTGATTAACAATGCAGGGATTGCTCGTTTTACCAGCTTTATGACCGCACCGTCGCTTGATGATGCGCGGGATGAAATGGAAACAAATTACTTTGCACCTTTGAATATGATCCGTGCCTTTGCACCTGTTTTGAAGGCAAATGGCGGTGGCGCAATTGTTAATATTTCATCCGTTGCAGGGTATCTTAATTTTCCTGCTCTTGGGTCTTATTCAGCTTCGAAAGCGGCTGTTCACTCGCTTACTCAAGGGGTGCGCGCAGAACTGGCGGCACAGGGAACCCATGTTGTTGGTGTATATCCCGGACCGATTGATACGGATATGACGGCTGGTTTACCATTGGATAAAACGGCCCCGAGTTCAGTCGTTAAGGCGGTTCTTGAAGCTGTAGAAAACAATATTGAAGATGTTTATCCCGATCCGATGGCTGTTGAATTCCATGCTGGCTTCTTGAGCGATCCAAAGGCGTTGGAAAAACAGGTTGGCGAGATGTTGCCAGAGTAAAGATGTTGCCAGAGTAAGTAAATTCTCTTGGAAATTATGCTTTTAAGTTTTGGCTAAAATTTTGGAGTGGTGGACTGTGTTGAACCGTCCATCACTTCATTTCATTCCGACTGATGTATACGCTTTTATCCTGCCTGCGTTTGGCCCTCTGGTTTCGGTCTTTTCTGGTTCAGTCCTTGCGGTTTCGACGATCGACTTGGTTCCAGTCTTTCAGAGCACTAGGGATCATCAAGTCCATTAGCTCGAAAGAGTTAAGACAAGCGCGGTGCAGGTTGGCTTCGAAATCTTCGCTGGCACTGTCAGAAGAGGAATCAGATAAAGCCCGGATAACAACAAATGGCAGGCCGTTAAGGCGGCAGGTCTGTCCAAAGGCTGCACCTTCCATTTCTGTCGCAAGTGCTGCAAATTCACGTTGGAGCCAACGGAGTTTGTCGCGGTCCTGCACAAAGGTATCGCCGGACGCAATCGTGCCGAGCATAAGGTTCGGGGCGTCTTCGACATCTTCAAATGCAGTATCAAAAGCTGTGGTGGCCTTGCCGACAAGATCGGGATCACATTCTATCAGGCGTTCTCGCCCGGGGGTTTCGCCGTGTCGGCGCCCAAAAGCCGTCAAATTCATATCGTATTCCACGACATGACTGGCAATGATAATATCACCGGCTTGCATATTGGGAAGCAACCCACCTGCTACGCCACTGAAAACCAGTTTCTCAGGCTTAAAGAGGTCAATCATCATTTGGGTACAGATCGTGGCATTGACCTTGCCAATGCCCGATTGTGCTAGGGCGATATCTGTTCCCTTGTAATTTCCCGTGGTGACGGTAATCCCGGCATGGATACTTTCGCTTTTATCTTTTAGTTGCCCCAGTAAAAGACGGACCTCTTCGCTCATTGCGCCAATAACGCCTAACATGGTGATCTCCTTATACGGACGGATTGCTGATTCCCCGGAAAATAGGACAATAAAAAGGCCTATAAACACACACACCAAACTAGGGATGAAGAGAGTCTAAGACATCAACCTAAAGGAATAGTAAAGCAGCGAGTGCTTGAAAGCTTGTAGAACGACAGGCGGTGTACCGTTTTGACCTTTTGTTCAGGAAACTTGAATGGGGTGGGATGATAAAAAGGGAACGGCGATCATAATAAGTCGTTATTTGCCAACAGGGAACGGAAAAAAATAATTAGCATAATTCTATCTGATCACTGCTGCGGCGGTACTGGTTTCTTTGACACTTCCGCCTGTATTATCTTTGGACAAAGATAGGTGGTTTGGTGCTATTTACTGTTGTGTTTTATGTTTCTGAGGGAGATTTGATATGTCACCAACACAAGAAGAAAAATACCTGGCATTTAAAAAGCTTCATGAAAGACCGGGGGCCTTTGTTATTCCCAACCCATGGAACGCGGGGACAGCAAAGATTTTATCTTCTCTGGGGTTTGAAGCGCTTGCAACAACATCTGCCGGGATGGCTTTTGCGACGGGACGCAAAGACGGCCTTGCAGCCCTTAATCTTGAAGAAACACTTGCGAATTGCCGTGAAATTGTTGCTGCGACGGATCTTCCGGTGTCTGCTGATCTGGAAGATGGTTTTGGCGCGGCACCGGAAAACTGTGTGGAAACGATAAAGGGCGGCATAGGGGCCGGGCTTGTGGGTGGTTCTATCGAAGATGCCACGGGCGATCCTGAAAATCCGATTTATGATTTTGATCTGGCGGTTGAACGTATTCACGCGGCCAGTGAAGCCTGTCGAGGGCAGCCATTTTTGCTCACCGCGCGGAGTGAAAATTTTATCCGTGGACGCCTTGATCTGGATGACACCATCCGACGGTTACAGGCCTTTGAACGTGCCGGGGCAGATGTTCTTTTTGCGCCGGGATTACCCGATCTGGACGCGATTAAAACTGTTTGTGAGGCTGTATCAAAACCTGTGAATGTGGTGATGGGGCTTGTCGGGGCGACCTTTAGCGTAGACGAACTTGCAGATGTCGGGGTGAAAAGAATATCGACGGGTGGCTCAATGGCCCGTGCTGCACTGGGCGGTTTTATGCAGGCCGCAACCGAAATAAAAGAGCAGGGTACATTTACCTATGGCGAGAGAGCCTTGTCGAACAAGGTGGCGAATGATTTGATGTCCTAGCCCTTAGGGTAGGGGGGATGGCTGACTTGCTCGTTGGCTGTAAATCACAGCGACCATAATCACAGTGCCCCCGATCATAGCATGAACAGTCGGGGTTTCAAAAAGAATCAACCAGGCAAGCAAGGGGGCAATGGGTGTTTCCAGCGAACTGACAAGTGCGGCTTGCCCCGATGGAATTAATTTGGCGCCTTCGGTCAAGGAAATAGCTGCAATTGCAAATATTAACCCAAAAATGGCAAGCAAAAGCAGTTCGGAAAAATCAATGTGCTGGGGAGACCCAAAATAAAAGCATACGG
>NZ_CAKZMP010000150.1 GCF_937128705.1 uncultured Kiloniella sp.
CCATTTCCCGTCTCGGTATGATGTTTCTGCCCGATCCGCTCAAGGGATTACAGGAAATTTATCGCGTCCTGAAGCCTTCGGGGTCTTTTGCCGCCATTGTTTATACCACAGCGGATAAAACACCCTTCTTTACCCAATCGCCAGAAATCATCCGCGATCAATTGAGCTTGCCAAAAACACAAACAAACGAGGCACCATCAAGTACATCCCCCTCTGCACAAGCACACCAACCCGGCCCCTTTGCCTTGGGCACACCAGACTTTTTTGCCGATCTCTTTGCACAAGCCGGATTTGTCAATATTGAACAAGAAATCATCGAAGCTCCCCTTCGGTTCGAAACAACCGAAGACTTTATTCAATGGCGCCGCGACGTCGCGGTCTCTCACCAAAGAATGTTGGCCGGACAAGACACAGAAACACAGGAAAGAATTTGGCAGGAAATCACCAAGGCCATGCGCCAATACGAAACCACCGACGGCTTTGAAACCCCCACCGAACTCCTGATCTGTTCCGGGCAAAAATCGAGAAACTCCTGATCTAATTTATTCAGAGAACATATTAGCAGAATGACAAATAGCCTTAACTTTAAACAACGTCTGTTTCTTATTGTCTTTACAGTATTGATAGGAAGTAATTTAGAGATATTTGAAATTGAGATTCGCTTTCACCTAAGACAAATCATTGAAATAAAATACTATTACGAATCAGTGGCTATTAATATAGATCGCTTTGCTATCGAATTTTTGATTCAACTCGCTGCCGCTATTCTGCTAGGTACAACAGTAATCCCGAGATGGATGAAAAACACCATTTTCTCAAAATGGGATCGTGTTCTGCTTAGTTTATTTCTGTTTGTCCCTATTGCGATTTTCTGTGATCAGGCCTTCATAGGTCGCTTTATCCCTGGTTCAATCTACTTACATGACTTAACCACTGGCCTCTACTTCACACCACTTTTTCTTATCATTGGCCTGTATATCCTACCCAAATTTATCACGCTGACTGAATACAATCCTGTAAAAGCCTTTAAAGGGGGCCTTTTGGCGTGTTTACTATGTCTTCCCTTTGTTTGGTTTTATGACACTTTGTTCAATCACTTCCCCTTCTACCTTTCGGCTTACAGTGATTGGCTACAAAACAAACCGGAAGAAAATCACATATATTACTTTATCGGGTATCTAATTAGTCACTACAGTACTTTTGAAACCTATATCGGCTCTACCGGCCTGATATGGCAGTGTATCTGGTTTATCGCCAGCGGTGTCAGTGCTTGGTTTGCCTACTTTATCATTTACCAAAACAACTTAAAAAGCTGGCAAGATGAAGCGGGTGTATTTGAGTAAACACCGCCACTTCCCCGTCCGCAAGAAACGAAAAACCCCCGCGCCTTTAAGCCGGGGGTTTTCTTTACGCCTGTCCTTTTGGATAAGCGTCCGCGTATTCATACAGTTTATAGAACGTGTTCTCGCGACACCGCTCTCACTGTATGACTTACAGCATTCCTTACTGTATTATTTATTGGGGAATGATGTCACGTACAAGGCGTGGGTCCAGATCATTCAGGATCTTGGCAACACGGCGTTCCCGACGTTTGGCTTTATAAGCAACAATCGCGTCTGAAACAGCTGTTTTAACAAGAGCAACAATGCCTTCTTTAAAGAAAGAAACGGGTTGTGCAACATTTACTGACACATGTGCCATAGTCTTAATCCTAATCAAAGGGCCCGGTCCCGCAAATCCCGTCAGCCAAGTTGTTTTTACTGATTCCTAGGTACGCTCAGTTGATCAAATCGACAATTGAAATTTATTCATTCTGGCTATGCATTTTGAGCATGGAACCACCCCAAAAAGCCCTTATTTATAAGGTCCTTGTCGCTTTTAAGATAAACGAGTGTCGCAAGTAAAGTTTATGGCAAAATTGCCATATTTTCCCACGCTTCTTTTTATAAAAAAGTTTTCTGCCGCCGTCCTGTTCGACGTCGTAATTAGTATAAAAATGGCGTATTTTTTACACTCTGTTTCTTTTACGACGCTCCTTCTTTCTCTTCTCGATATTTACAAGCCATCTTCACTCCGATTCCTTAAGTCACAATGTGTAACAAACAACCAAATTCCAGAATAAAGTTGCCATCGGTTGCACTATAACCAAAGACAATCCTCTGCTTTAATCCTCGCCATAAAAAAGAGCATCTATATATATTCTTTTCTATTTTAGAGTACCATTACTGCAATTGTGGATTTAAGCTACTTGAGATATACGCTTCTTGATATATAGGCTTCTTGATATATACAGGGCTAAATTAAGATTAGAACAAGGTGGTGGGGACAAATGGCGTTTGACAATGCGATAGCCAATGAAGGCTTGGGAAAAAAAATTTTAGCAAGTACAGCTTGGCCCCTGCTACTTACTCTTTGTATCTGTACCACGGCCTATGGTTTTGCCATTGATCGCCCTGTGATTGTTTTCAACCTGACCTATCTTGGCTTGGCTATCGCGCTGTTTCTCTTAGAGCGCAAAATGCCGTTCGAAAAGACGTGGTTGGAAAACGACGGACAGACCTTTGCCAACATTGCCCATACCCTGACCAGCAAAGGCCTTGTCCAAGGCTTGGTGACCTTTAGCGGCGTCATTGGTATAACTGCCTATATTACTCCCTTACAGGGCGAAGGTTATGGTATCTGGCCCCGCGACTGGCCGCTGGCAATTCAGGTAATCATGACGTTGATTGCGGCTGAATTCGGTCTCTATTGGGCGCACAGAATTTCCCACGAATGGAAGCCGCTTTGGAAATTCCATGCCATCCACCATTCCGTCACCAGATTGTGGATTGTTAACACCGGACGTTTCCACTTCATTGATTCCTTACTGTCCATTGTGCTGGGCATCAGCATCCCCCTCGCTTTAGGTGCCCCGCTCGAAGCAATCACATGGCTATCGGCTATTACCGCCTATATCGGTATGCTGACACATTGTAACGTGGACATGCGCTTTGGCCTGCTTTCCATGGTCTTCAACACCCCCGGCCTGCACCGCTGGCACCACAGCAAAAAGATTGTCGAAGGCAACAGAAACTACGGTGAGAACCTGATGATTTGGGATATGATTTTTCGCACATGGATCAACCCAGATCGTCGCCCCCCGGCCAAAATTGGCATCACCGAAGAAATGCCAGCAAGCTTCCCGGCACAGTTGGTCTGGCCCTTTAAAGAGATAAAGGAACTGGATCAGGAAGGCTGGACCACCCTGATCTCGGAAAAAAATACAAAGCCCAAAATTTAATTACCCGGGGCTTAATGCCTAGGCATCGTATTATTGGAAAAGAAAAATAAAGCCTGATCCAATGAAATAGGATATGTTACAGTTTCAGAAATAATCATTTTCATTACAAATAGGTAGCAGCCCCTCTCTATGCGCATTCTTTACGTAGAAGATGATCAGGAAGTTCTGAGATATATCAGCAATGGCCTCAAGCAAGAGGGGCACAATCTGGATACGGCGGATAATGGCAAAGACGGATTATTTCTGGCAACAACCGAAAATTATGACGTCATTATCGTTGACCGCATGCTGCCAGAACTGGATGGCCTGACCATTATCAGAACGCTGCGTGGTAGTGATAATCATACCCCTGTTTTAATTCTGAGCGCCCTTGGCGAGGTCGATGACCGGGTCAAAGGGCTTCGATCCGGCGGTGATGACTATCTGGTCAAACCCTTTGCCTTTGCCGAACTTCTTGCCCGAATAGAAGTTCTTGCCAAACGCAATGGGCCACAAGGAAGCCAACAGGAAACACAACTAATCGCACAGGACCTTGAGGTTGATCTGCTGTCGCGCAAAGTCAGACGCGGCGGACAAGCCATAGAGTTGCAATCACGCGAATTTAGACTGTTGGAATACCTGCTAAAGCACAAGGGACAGGTTGTGACCCGGACCATGTTGCTGGAAAATGTGTGGGATTACCATTTCGATCCGCAAACAAATGTGATCGACGTGCATATCAGCCGCCTTAGAGGTAAGGTCGATAAAGATTTTGATGTTTCACTGATAAAGACGATACGTGGTGCCGGATATATCATCGAAGACAACCCATAGATCTTACGCCCGAAGCTCTAGCTTTCAGATGGCTATTCTGTTTCTTCTTCTTTGCGGAACGGCTGTTATCATACTCGGTTATTTTAGCTATTATTTTAGCCGTGGGCACTTTGTCCAACGCACCGAAGCGATTATCGATACCGAACTAAGTTATGTGTCTCAATGGCAAGACCCTGCCCGTATAGCCCGCGCATTAGATAGGCCGGGTCGGGTTTACCTGTTGCTTTCACCAGATGAAAAAAAGATTTTTGGTAATCTGGATAAATTACCTGAAACCGTTTCACTTCTGGCTGAGGGAACCCTGACCTTTTCGACAAAACCCGTTTCTGGATCAAACTCTTCTGGATCAAACTCTTCTGGGGCGGCCCCTTCTGGCCCTAAATCTTCTGGCTCTGGATCTTTCGGCACAGAAAAAGATTACGCAGCAAAGATATATACCTATCCAAATAAAAACCGTTTATTAATCGGCATTGATATCACGTCGGTGACAAGTGATTACAAGCTTATGCAATGGCTGAGCTTTCTAAGTATCGGCTTTATGGTTCTTGTTATCATCACCAGCTATCTAATCAGCCGTTTTGTGGTATCGAACACCAACCGTATTGCTGTAACAGCAAAGCAGATTATCGAAACGGGTGACCTTTCCCAACGTATTGAGCTGACATCACGTTGGGATGACCTTAGTTATATGGCTGGCATTATCAATGATCTGCTGGATCGTATCCAGCTGTTGATGCGGGGGATCAGACAGGTTTCCGATAACATTGCCCATGACCTGCGCACTCCGTTAACACGACTGCATCACAATCTGGAAGATCTGCGCTCTCAAGATCATATTATTCAAAACCCACAAGCTTATGAAACAGTTGACAAACTGGTCAATGAAACCGATCAGATGCAGCGAACCTTTAACGCCCTTCTGCGGATATCACGCATTGAATCTGGCAAACAGCACTCGGCGTTTGAGCCTCTTGAACTGACTGAACTATTACAGGATGTCATCGAGCTCTATGAGCCCCTTATGGAAGAAAAGTCCATTACTCTGAAACAGGACCTTGAAACTGTCGCTCTTCAGGGGGACAGGAATTTGCTGTTTCAGGCTTTTGGCAATCTGATGGATAACGCCGTTAAATTTACCCCGGCCAAGGGTTGGATCAATCTCAGCCTTCGTAAACAGGGGGCAGAAGTCATCTTTATCATCGAAGATAATGGCCCCGGTGTTCCCCCGTCTGATCTGGGCAAAATATTCGACCGTTTCTATCGCGCCGAAAGCAGCAGACATACCCCCGGCAGCGGGCTAGGCCTTAGCCTCGTCGGGGCAGTTACCGATTTACATAACGGACATATATCAGCAGAAAACGGTGAAAAAGGTCTTCGCCTGACCATCCGTTTTTCATAAGATTATCAAACGACCCAAGGGGCGGATTAAGGGCAATTTAGGAAAAACAATACCAAAGAAAGACAAACCCATTTCTTTCATTACCATTTTGTAATGTTCAGGACAGAAAGAGGTAAGACGGGATCGCCGATTGTAATCACATGAAAATAGCAATCATTGGCTCAGGCATTTCCGGTTTGGGAGCAGCTTATCTGTTGCATCCCCATCATGACATCACTGTTTATGAGAAAGGGAATTATCTGGGGGGACATAGCCGTACGATCGACATCTCTCCCAAAGGGACACGAACACCTGTGGATACAGGGTTCATCGTTTTCAACCATCGCAATTATTACCACCTGACCCGCATGTTCAAACACTTGAACGTGCCCACCATTAAAAGTGATATGTCGTTTGGCGCCAGCATACATAACGGTTGGTTGGAATACGGCAGCAAGGGAATGTTCGCCCAAAAGCGAAACCTATTACGCCCCAGATACTGGAAAATGATATGGGATATTCTGAGCTTTAACAAAAAAGCCCTGCCCTATCTCGAAAACAACAAAGATGCATCATTGGAACAATGCCTTAATGATCTCAATCTTGGGGACTGGTTCAAACGCTATTACCTACAGGCCATGGGCGCGGCCATCTGGAGCTGCTCGGTCGATACCATTCTTAAATTCCCTGCACGTACCTTTATTCGCTTCTTTGATAATCACGGCCTCTTAAGTGTAAATCAACATCCACAGTGGTATACGGTAAAGGGAGGAAGCCGGGAATATGTACAACGCATAAGCGCAAGCTTTCAGGATCATATAAAGCTGAATTGCGGTGTTGTTTCTGTCAAAAGAAAGAATGGGAAGGTCGAAGTACTGGATGATAAGGGTAACACTGAAACCTATGATCAGATTGTTTTCGCCTGTCATGCAGATCAAGCCTTGAAAATGCTCGATACTCCGACACAAGCCGAAGAACGCATTCTTGGAAATTTCACCTATCAAAAAAATACGGTTGTCGTTCATGGTGATACCAGTTTTATGCCCCGCAAAAAAGGATCGTGGGCAAGCTGGGTTTATCTGTCAGAACAACAGGACGACCAAAACGAAAGCGTCTCCCTCAGCTACTGGATGAACAACCTTCAAGATATTGATCACGATAGCCCTGTTATTATAACGCTTAACCCCGGCCGACAGCCTGCCGGTCACCTGATTTATGATATGAATGAATTCGAGCACCCCATCTTTACAAAAGAAGCCGTCGATGCCCAAGAACAGATCAATACTATTCAAGGACAAAACAATCTTTGGTTTTGTGGGGCTTATCAACAATATGGATTTCACGAAGACGGACTAGCAAGCGCCGTCAGGGTTGCGCAAAGAATTGGAGTATCAATTCCATGGGAATAGCGCCCGAAGTTCGATCAAAGCTTTTTCCAAAACTTCTGAATGCAAAAGTTTTTCACAAGCGTATGTCCCCAAAGGTGAACAGTTTCACCTACGGCATTTACTACTATTGCCTGCCACTCTCACAGTTCCCCCCCACAAACGGCAAGCCGTGCAATAGCGATCTGGAATTTCCCATAAACAAAAAAGGACTGGTCAGCTTTTATCAAAAAGATCATGGGAATAAGGATGGAAGCTGCCTGACATTATGGGCAAAAGAACTGCTTGAACGTTTTGGTGTAACACAGGCTGATGGCGAAATCATCCTTGTCGCTATGCCCCGTGTTCTTGGGTATGTTTTCAATCCCGTAAGTTTCTGGCTTTGCCTTGATCGGGATGAAAAACTCCGCGCCGTAATTTGCGAGGTCAATAACACCTTTGGCGAAACCCACTGCTATTTGTGCAAACACGAAGATGACCGCCCTATTGAATCAAACGACAAACTACAGACAAAAAAGCTGTTTCATGTTTCGCCCTTTATTGAACGTGAAGGTCATTACGAATTTCGCTTTAATTTCAAAGAAAATCACTTTGCCGTCTGCATCGATCTCTTCAATTCTAATGGAGAAAAGACACTGGTCACGTCCTTGGCTGGCAAGCTATCCCCCCTGACCAAAGCTGCTGTAAACGCTGCATTCTGGAAGCATCCTCTGGTGACATTCAAGGCCGTTTACCTTATCCATTGGCAAGCACTGAAGTTGATCTTCAAAGGTATAAAACACCTGACGAAGCCCCAACAAAAGTCAGAGAAATTCAGTGCAACCAGCAACCTTGCCAAAAGTTCCCGTAACCTTACCAAAAGTTAATGTCCACGTAATACGGGGGTTATTTTCATCCTCGTATTCTGAAACCATCATAGAAAATAACCTGTTCTCTAGACCTACAAACAAATAACGAAACCCAACGAGGCCTGATAAAAAATGTTTGGACTAAAAGCTTCATCGCAACTGTTTAAAAGTCTTGATAGTCTTCAATATGGTTCTCTTGCCTTAACCACGCCTGATGGTCAGGTTCGTATTTTCGAAGGCAAACAACCTGGTATCAAAGCCAAGATGGAAATGCACGACTGGCGCGTGGTCACAAATCTTGCCGCTCGTGGTGATGTTGGTTTTGCCGAAGATTATCGCCAAGGGCATTGGGAAACAAACAACCTACCCAACCTTATTGCCTTGGGGCTACAGAACGATCAGGCATTCAGACGTTTTGTTTTTGGGAGCCGTATTTTCCAAACATTCTCTCGCCTAACCTACCTCTTCCGCTTGAATACCCTACAGGGCAGCAAACGAAACATTCACGCCCATTATGATCTTGGGAATGAGTTTTATAAACTCTGGCTTGATCCCACCATGACCTATTCTTCAGGCCTGTATCTGAATGAAAAAGATGATTTGGAGCAGACGCAGAACAACAAATATGATCGCCTGTTAAACAAACTCGACCAAAAATCGGGTTCTCTTTTGGAAATTGGGTGTGGCTGGGGTGGCTTTGCCGAAAGAGCCGCAAATCACGGTGACTTTGACATCAGGGGCATTACCCTATCCGAAGAACAGCACCAGTATGCAACGTCCCGGTTAGGATCACGTGCCCAAATTGCATTGGAAGATTACAGACACCAACGGGGCACGTTTGATCATATCGTTTCCATTGAAATGTTTGAAGCCGTAGGTGAACGCTACTGGCCGACCTATTTTAACAAGGTCAAATCACTGCTGAACAAAGACGGCAAAGCAATGATCCAAACCATCACAATCGACGACAGCCGCTTTGAAAGGTATCGTCGTGGCGGTGATGTTATCCGCAGCTATATTTTCCCCGGCGGCATGCTGCCCAGCCCCAGTAAATTTAGACAAGAAGCAGCGAAATCAGGGCTCGTTGTCAACGAAGAGTTCCATTTTGGACAAGACTATGCCCGTACCCTCGAAGAGTGGTTACATCGCTTTGATAGCCAACGAAACAACATCAAAGCACAAGGCTTTGACGACAGTTTTATTCGCCTGTGGCGCTTTTATCTTGCGGCCTGTATCGCAGGTTTTTCAACAGGACGTACCAGCGTCATGCATGCAGAGTTGCGCCATGCGTAAAAGGTATATTACATCACGCTTCCTGTTAAGCCCCTTGTCTCTTGCCATATGCTTGACCTTGTCTCTGGTTCTTGCAAGCCATATTGCCATGTCCTCCCCCGCCACAGGAAATGATTTTGTCGCCAAGTATGTTCCCTCTGCTCAGGCTGTTGGCAAAGGGCGGCTTTCCATTCTGTTCTGGGATGTCTATGACGCTGTGCTTCTCGCCCCCAATGGCCAATGGACTGCCCAAGCCCCCTTTGCGTTGAGCTTGACTTATCTTAGAGACATCGACGGTCGGGACATTGCTGACAAATCCGCAGAAGAAATTCGCGACCTCGGGTTTGATGACGAAGTCAAACTTGCGGCCTGGCATAACCAGATGCTCAACATCTTTCCAGATGTAAAAGAAGGTACCACCCTGACCGGAATTTATGCGGAAAATGGTGAAAGCATTTTCTTTCATAGAAACAAAGAAATCGGTCGGATAAGCGCCCCCGATTTCGGACATTATTTTTTTGATATCTGGCTCAATACAAAAACCAGTGCCCCGCAATTACGCGCAAAACTTCTGGGGCAATCATGACCGATAGCAATACCATCTCCAGAAAAAGCCTGTTCCAGTATAGCTTTTTGGCGATCCCCTTGGCTTTTGCCGGATTGCCGCTCTATATCCACGTACCTGATTTTTATGCCACGACAATGGGGCTTTCTTTATCCGGTATTGGTGTTGTCATTATTCTGGTCCGTATTTTTGACGCAGTTCAAGATCCCCTGATCGGTGTGTTTTGTGATCTCTATAATGACAAGCGCCCCCTTATCATGCTTATTGCAAGTCTTTTGATGGCTCTGGGTTTCTTTTTGCTGTTTCATCCACAAGAAAATTTGGGTTTAGCAGGTTTGGCAATCAGTCTGGTTCTCGCGACAACGGCCTATAGCATGATGATCATCAACCTGAATGCATTGGGCAGCACCTGGAGCCAAGATGGTGGACAAAAAAACCGCATTACATCTTGGCGCGAAGCTTTTGGCTTGATCGGCCTAATTATTGCCGCAGTGCTACCCGGCATAATCACCTTTAGTGAATATTCCTATGTGCTGATCCTTTTTCTTGTTCTCGGCTTTACAATTTTTATGATCTGGAACAAAAAGCACAAAAAATATGACGCCCTCGTAAATCTGCGGAATAGAAACAACAAAGACACGATAAAGCTGCACGAATTACTGCGACCATCCAACAAATGGTTCTTCGGGATTTACTTTATCAGCACACTGGCTTCCGCAATTCCCGCCGTTCTAATGGTTTTCTTCACAAGGGATCTGTTGGGCGCAGAACAATACACCGGTGCTTTTTTACTGGTCTATTTTCTGTCCGGTGCTTGCGGCATGTCCGTTTGGCTAACCATCGCCAAACGATCCTCTAAACTCATTTCCTGGGCACTTGCCATGTTACTTGCGGCAACTACCTTTGTCTGGGCCTTTTTCTTACAACCAGATGATATCTGGCAGTTTGCAGTTATCTGCGTTCTTTCCGGCATTGCCCTTGGGGGGGAATTATCTCTTCCCCCTGCCATTCTGTCAGAACTGATCGACGCGCAGGATAAAACAAGGAACACATCCTTTCTATTTGCCATTCTTGCTTTTCTATCCAAAACAGCCCTCGCCTTGGGAAGCGGAATTGCCTTCCTGATCTTGGGTGTCACATCCTTTTCACCTGCAACACAAAATGATAGCGAGGCACTTTTGGCCCTCAGTTTCACCTATGCACTGGCCCCCTGCATCATCAAAGTATGTGCAGCCTTGGGTCTTCTTTCATGGCTTCAAAAATTAAAACAAAGGAACGATCATGCGTATTCTTCTGGTAATAACTCTTCTTTTGGGGGGCAGCATGATGCTTAGCGGTTGTTCTGGCCCTTCGCTCAAACACTATGAAAATTCCGAACCAACAATGGATTTACAGGAATACTTTACGGGTCCCATCAAGGCATGGGGATTGGTTCAAAACCGTAAAGGCGAAGTTGTCAGGCGCTTTGATGTCTTCATGAACGGTTCATGGGACGGCGACACAGGTACGCTGGAAGAAACCTTCTCTTATTACGACGGCGAAATACAGGAAAGAACCTGGACCATTAAACGCTTGGCTTCGGGTCATTACGAAGGCACCGCCGCCGATATTCTGGGGAAAGCTGATGGTAAAATTACAGGTAGCGCAATGCGCTGGGCCTATCAAATGGACCTCCCCGTCGGGGATACAACATACAAAATCACTTTTGATGACTGGATGTTTCGTATGAATGACGGCATTCTTATCAATCGATCTTATCTCAAGAAGTTTGGATTTACGGTTGGTGAACTTACGCTCTTTATGCAAAAGCAGGACGGATGATTAAAAGCTTCAAAGGGGCACATATCTGGATCTTAGGGGCAAGTAGCGGCATTGGGCTGGCCCTTACGCACGAGCTTTCAAACGCAGGGGCTATTCTTGCCCTCTCGTCACGTCGTCGCCCTGAATTAAACGACATTAACGAAGCCTTGGGCGGGCAGCATCTTGTTGTGCCCTGTGATGCCAGCATCCCTGCGTCTATTGAAGAAGCTTCTGACAGAATAGAACAATCCTTTCCCAGAATTGATAGCGCGATCTATATGGCGGGCTATTATAACCCGACGAAGTTTGAAGACTTTGAACTAGAAGAGTTACGCAAGACAATTGACATAAACCTGACGGGTGCCTTTGTGTTTGCTCACCATGTCTTGAAGGTTTTGCGTAAACAGAAAGCCGGGCAAATTGTCCTCTGCGCCAGTGTCGCAGGGTTTAGAGGTTTGCCAAACGGGCAACCCTATAGCGCGACAAAGGCCGGCATGATCAACATGGCTGAAAGCCTGCGGATAGAGAACAAAAATCCTGCCATAGACATAAAAGTCATTAATCCGGGTTTTGTGCGTACGCCTATGACAGATAAAAACCCGTTCAAAATGCCAATGATTATAGAACCCGAAGACGCGGCCAAAGCCATCGCAACTGGCCTTCGGGGAAATACCTTTGAAATTCACTTCCCCAAAAAGTTCACATACTTCCTGAAATTAATTAAAATATTACCGGGTTCGGTTTATTTTAAGCTCTTTAAAAACCAGTAAAAACATAAACACTTATCAGTCTTTACGGGTCATGAACCGGATCGTCCGACAAGACCTTGTTCTGCCTTGTCTCATCAATCCTTAAAATCAGAAATCCCGGCACCAATATCAATGAAATCACGCCGAACGATAGTTATATTTTCCACCCGCGCATTATCAGGGATTTGTTCTTCTTCTATTGGCTTTATTTCGTTACTTTGGCACAAAACAATTGGGTTCGGACTCATGTCATTTTTCAGCGGTAGCATCAATACTTCCAAAAACATTTTCCGCCCCGTCGACATACCGTGATTTGAAATAACCCGCATACCACAGGGCTGGTCAATCACAGCAAAAAAGGACTGGCTTGCTTTTTCCTTGCGCTCATCCGCGACATAATTCAGATAATTTTCTCCTGTAGGGTCAAACCCCATGCGTTCTCGTACCGCTGTACCCGCAAGCCGAAAGCGAATAAAATCCTCGGCGACCATCTCATAAATAATAAGACTTGGGAGTATCTGGGGCACCTTCTCGGGCAGAAAACTGCTTCGTAGCGGCAGAACTCCTTCACGCGGAAGGCTCAACCAATGATCAAGTAACGCCTGGCTTTTCGGATGATAAAGCTCAATAATTGTTCAAACTCCACACTGTCGCGTATATCTGTTTCGGCGATGCTTTGCACTTCGTCCCGTTCCACATATACCCACTACCTTTACCCGAACTACATACAATAGTATTCAAAACATCAAAAAAAGACAACGATTGATATGCAAAAGAACATAGTATTCAATAGAGTACGCAGAACTTTCCTTCCACCTACCCAAGATACTTACCAGATTAAGCTACGCAAATAAAAAAGATTTCCCGCTATTTTTCAGCTTAAGCTTACCCGGTATTTTCTGTAAACTGCACATAGCAACCGCCTACGCGTTATAAAGCCCGGGCGGTATACCTATTAGTAAAGAGCACCCAATGCCTGTTTATCTCATTCGTCACGGACAATCTGAATTTAACGCTGTTGCACGCGATGGTATCGATCCGTTGATCTACGATGCACCTTTGACATCTCTGGGACAGTCACAAGCTGATCGTGCCCGCGAAAAGATTGCCGACCTTGATATTCAGCATGTTATTTGCTCGCCGCTCACCCGTGCAGTGCAAACCGCCCTGCGTATTTTCAAGGACACAGTTCCCATAACGGTCGAGGCCGGACACAGAGAAATGGTCTGTAACAGCTGTGATGTCGGCCGCCGTCCCGACATATTGTCTCGTGATTTCCCCAATCTCAGCTTCGATCATCTTGACGATCATTGGTGGCACAAAGGACGAGAAAACGAGCATGGCGTTCCCCATGAGCCTGAAGACATTTTCAACAAGCGGATAGAAGACTTTGTCACCCGCTTGGAAACCACCAAAATAGCCCCCTTTGCAACCCGTCCCCTTGCCATCGTCGGTCACGGGTTATTCTTTCAAGGACTGATCGGACGGTTAATGGATAATTGTGAAATTGTGCAGTACAAATAGTGCTAGGGGGTAAAGTTGGAGCATTCTCCTCGAGACATGTCTCGATCAGCGTCTTGCCAGAACTCTGTTATCCTCACCTAATCTCAGGTATCCCCGGGCATCCCTTACTGACACGATATTTGTAAAATTTGCGCACATTTTGCAAAAATCATTAACGATCAGCTTGAACGCAATAACCCTGAAATCTCTGCCTTAAAATCCTCTACAATTACCATCAGCCAATCCCGAAATGTTTCGACATGCGTCAGTCCGGCTTTTCCCGTTTCTGTAACAAGGTAATGCGCCCCAATAGGCAAGGCCTTGATATTCACAGCCGGAACCAGACTGCCCAATTGTAATTCGTTTGAAACATAAGCCAGATTAGCCAAGGCAATACCATGTCCGGCAACAGCAGCCTGAATAGCCGTATCATCATGTTCAAATTTCAAGGCGCGATCCAGCGACAGTTCTATGTCGCCAGATTTCATCGCCCAACTGCGCCAATCCCGTCCGGTCGGTTCGTTAAAAATCACGCGATGCCTCTTCAGGTCTTGAAGCGACAGAGCACTCTTCTCCCCCTTTTTCCCTGCTAAATGATGGTCCAGATATACTGGTCCACAGACAGGCAACAGCCATTCGACCATCATCAGTTCCCCATTTTCAGGGGCCGAGACTGCTGGATCTGCCGGATCACCCAACTGATAAACAATCGATGCATCAAACCGTCGGCTCTGTGCAGTGCCGGGGTAAGTAACGGTTTGCAGATTAATCGGTATATTGGGATGCAGTGCCTCAAATCTCGACAACCGGGGCATTAGCCAGCGGATGGCAAAGGACGTTGTGACAGAAAGGGTAAAGTTTGACACCCCGCCTTGTATTTCCGCTGAAACCTGAGCGATTTGGAATAAAGCCTGATCGGTAGCGTCATAAAGCTTTCGGCCTTCGTCACTTAACTGCACTCCCCGATGCAAACGCAAAAATAACGCGCAACCAAAGTATTCTTCAAGCAGTTTGATTTGTCGGCTAATAGCCCCCTCTGTCACACATAATTCCCGTGCAGCTTCTTTGAAGCTCATATGAGCAGCGGCGGCGTTAAAGTGCCGTATGGCAGTCATCGGGGGCAATTTCATCGTATTTACTGTTCCTATGATCAATGTTCTGGGGGGGATCAATGTTCTGGGAGATCAATTTTCTGGGTGCCAACTTTCTGGGATACCTTACAACTGTCTATAGGCTAAATTAAACACGTGACTTGATTTTATGTAAAGCCATATTGATTTTAAATCGTTTGAGAAAAAAACCTAATTGCGTATTTTGTTTTTTAGGGCAACCACAGTATCCAGAAAACACCATAAGAAAGAGTGACAAAATGGCCATGAATATTGAAAAAATTTTTGCTGACACACTGGGCAAAAAAAGCTGTATCCACTTGAATAACTGTGGATCATCCCTAATGCCCAAAAGTGTTCTTCAGAGTCAGGTTAACCATCTTGAACTAGAAGCAGCCATCGGTGGCTATGAAGCCGCAAATAAAAAACATGATGCCATCGAAGCCGTTTATGATTCCGTCGCTCGCTTGATAAATTGTCACAGAGACGAAGTTGCTGTTGTTGAAAATGCAACTGTCGGCTGGGCCATGGCGTTTTATGCCATTCCTTTTCAGGCTGGCGACCGCATTTTAACCGTCGAGGCTGAATATGCCTCTAACTACGTGGCCTATCTACAAATCGCCAAAGAAAAAAATGTCTCCGTAGAAGTCATCCCCAGTGACGAAAACGGGGTTGTTTCCCTCTCCACCCTAGAGAGCATGATTGATGACCGCGTCAGGGTCATTTCTGTCACCCATGTCCCGACAAACTCTGGCTTGGTAAACCCGGTCGAA
>NZ_CAKZMP010000151.1 GCF_937128705.1 uncultured Kiloniella sp.
TGTGCCTGCGGCGAAATCTGATTGATGATGCCCTTGCGAGTTAATCATCACCCCATCATTCAACCAATCCAGCTTGGCTAAGCTCATCTCAACTTGATTCGCGACAATGGGCTGCCCGAGCGCAGATTGTAGGTACTGAATTTGATGGCTGTTCATGTTCGACACACCAAAGAAATCGACCTTACCTTGCGCTTTTAAGTGCTCTAACGTTCTTGCCAGCTCATCGAGTTCCATCAAAGGATCAGGGCGATGTAATAACAGCACATCGAGCTTTTCAGTATTCAATCGGTTGAGAATACCGTCTACCGATTGGCTTACCCAATCAGCCGAAAAATCACCCCGCCCACCATTGCCCCCCCCTCCACAACAAACCCCACACTCAGTTGGTGGGCAATAGCACCGCCCAAAACAAAGCCACGCGCTTCAATGCCAGCCACTTTATCTATTCGAACCCCCGCATAAGGCCAAACCAATTGGTCAATTGCGGTGCGCAAGCCCCCCGCATCCTGCCACAGCGTCGTTATATCCCGAAACATAACCCCTTTTTTTGGGTAGTCGGGAATGGTTCGAATGTATTTTTTAATATCCACGTCAGTTTCCTGTATTTATAAAACACGACCCGCAATCGCATCCAATTTTGCAATCAATTCCGGGTCTCTCATTTCTGGGGCCGTAATAAGGGCATTATCAAGCGCATGATGGCATCCAGCGGTGCAAGTTTGGTTCCGCGCCGACAGTTTTGGCGCAACAGTCTTAACCAAAGAACGCGCTTTGTCACCATTACCCGTTAAAACCGCGATAACGGCGGTAACATCCACATTCTCATGATCCGGATGCCAACAGTCAAAATCTGTAACCATGGCAACCGTGGTGTAACATATGTCAGCTTCACGGGCTAACTTCGCCTCTGGCATATTGGTCATGCCAATGACCTGACAGCCCCATTGCCGATATAGCTCTGATTCTGCCCGTGATGAAAATTGCGGGCCCTCCATCGCCAGATAGGTGCCGCCGCGCACAACGTCAATTCCAAGCTCGTTCGCCGATGCCGCCAATGCGTCGCCAAGCCGCGAACAGACGGGTTCTGCCATGCTCACATGCGCAACCAATCCGGTGCCAAAAAAGCTTTTTTCCCGCGCGAATGTCCGGTCAATGAATTGATCGACAATCACAAAAGTGCCCGGCGCCAATCTCTCTTCGAACGAGCCGCAAGCGCTCAACGATATAATATCGGTAACCCCTGCGCGTTTGAGAATATCAATATTGGCTCGGTAGTTAATGTCAGATGGTGAGATACGATGGCCGCGTCCGTGACGCGGTAAAAACACCATATCCGCATCCCCTAACCGTCCACGCAAGACCTCATCAGAGGGCGCGCCAAACGGGGACGTTACATTTTCCCAGCGCGTGTCGGTAAGGCCATCCAGATCATACACCCCACTTCCACCGATAATGCCAATCACGGGCTTGCTCATTCTCGTAATCTCCAAAATTCGATCCAACATACCAAGCACCGGGAGCGGGGTCAGCTATTAAATCACCCACACGAACTAGGCGTAAAAAAAGGGCGCCGAAAACAGCGCCCTTTTAATGTATTGAGACTAATCCTTTTTAGTGAAGATCAGACCAAACTTTCTTTTTAACCGCATAGAACAGACCCGTCATGATCAGCAGGAATAAAATAACCCGCAGTCCCATGTGTTTGCGTTCTTCGAGTTTAGGCTCAGCGGCCCAAGCAAGGAAGACGGTCACATCTTTTGCCATCTGATCAACAGTGGCCGGTGTTCCATCAGCATACTCAACCGCATCTTCAGACAGCGGCGATGGCATGGCAATCTGATGACCTTCGAAGTAAGCATTGTAGTTCATGCCTTCATTCAGCTTAAAGTCAGCTGGCGCATCGACATAACCGGTTAGCAATGAGTACAGATAGTTTTCAAAGCCTGGCCGCGCTTTCACGATCAATGAAAGGTCGAGAGGATAAGCACCGCCGTTAGACGCCCGTGCTGCATTCTCATTTGCAAAAGGAGATGGGAATTTATCTGATGGCTTACCTGGCCGCTCAAACATTTCACCCTCGCCGTCAGGCCCGTCCATAACAGTATATTCTTTGGACAGTGCTTTGACTTCATCTTCGGTAAACCCAAGATCCTGAAGTGTCCGCATTGCCACAAGTCCCAGACCATGACAGCCCGCGCATACTTCACGGTAGACTTGAAGTCCCCGTTGCGCCGCTGCACGATCATAGGTGCCAAACATACCTGTATGATTCCACGTTGCTGATTTCAGCTCGACACCACCGCCGGCCGCAGCTGCGCCCGACAATGTCATCACAGAGAGAACAGCCGCAGCACTTAAAGACTTTACAAATTTAAGCATTGCCTGCCTCCCCTGCACCAGGTTTTTTATCCAGAACAGCTTCCGATATACTGGAAGGTAACGGTTTGTGTTTTTCAAACAGTCCCACCAACGGCAGCAAGATCAGGATATGTACGAAGTAATAAACTGTCGCGAGACGGCCGATCAGAATGTATGGCTCTTCCGCAGGCTTACCGCCAACATATGTCAGAACAAAACAATCAATCACGAAGATCCAGAAAAGCTGCTTGTAAATCGGACGATATTTCGCCGACCGTACACGGCTTCTGTCGAGCCAAGGCAAGGCAAAGAGAACTGCAATCGCCCCAAACATCAACAACACACCACCCAGTTTATCTGGAACCGCACGCAAGATCGCATAGAAAGGTAGGAAGTACCATTCAGGAACAATATGTGCAGGTGTTACCAATGGGTTTGCCGGAATGTAGTTATCCGGATGCCCCATGTAGTTTGGCGCGTAGAACAAGAACGCTGAGAAAACAATCAGGAACACAGCCAAACCGAACAGATCCTTCACAGTATAGTAAGGATGGAACGGGATGCTATCCTGTTTGTCTTTGATCTCAATACCTGTTGGGTTGTTTGAACCTGTTGTGTGAAGTGCCCAAACATGAAGGATCACGATACCAACAATTACAAACGGCAGCAGATAATGCAGGCTGAAGAAACGGTTCAGTGTTGGATTATCAACAGAGAAACCACCCCAAAGCCAGGTTACAATTGGATCACCAACAACTGGCAAAGCGCCAAAGAGGTTCGTGATAACAGTCGCTCCCCAGAAGCTCATTTGGCCCCAAGGTAGAACGTAACCCATAAACGCAGTAGCCATCATCAGCAGGAAGATCACAAGACCCACCCACCAAAGCAATTCCCGTGGGGCTTTATAAGATCCGTAATACAGGCCGCGGAAAATATGCAAGTAGACCACGATGAAGAACATCGC
>NZ_CAKZMP010000152.1 GCF_937128705.1 uncultured Kiloniella sp.
GAGATTGCTGCAGAACGTGGTCGGAAGACCCGTGGTGATATCAAGCTTGGTATCTGTGGTGAACATGGTGGTGATCCGGCGTCTATTAATTTCTGCCAAAAGGTTGGGTTGAACTATGTATCCTGTTCTCCGTTCCGTGTGCCAATCGCCCGTCTTGCCGCAGCACAGGCTGCGATCAAAAAGTAATATCGTCCAGATAATATTGTTTAAAAAGGGTGGCTTTCGGCCACCCTTTTTATTTGAGGGCTGCTTTGAAGCCTTTAATCCGAGAAGCTTAAAATGATGACCGCTCATATATAGTATCCGAGGATAAAGTACGGGGTATTATTCCGATATTTTATGAGAGAGCAAAAGGATGTTTTTATTCAAGGTTCTTTTAACATCTTCAGGTTATGCTCAAAAAAGAGCTGATGCACTCCCCAGTCAAAAATAATCAGGGGAGCGATGTATTTGATACAAGCCAAGCCAAATAATTGATGGATGTGTGACGATAAGGGTGTGTGGATAATGTGGATGTGGCAAAGCATTAGGGTTTTGTTTCTACGGATTACCGCAATTTGTTTGCTCGGTGTTATTCTTCAGGCTGAACCTGTAGGGGCGGCTGGGGACAAACTGGTTATTTCCCGTTTCAAAAATGCCGATGGAGACAAAGTTGTTTCCTATGTATTAGAGAGAATTTACAACAAAATTGGCTATGAAATTACCTTTGCGGATTACCCCGGGAAAAAATCTCTTGTAAAAGCGAATGCAGGTGAAGCAGACGGTGAAAGTATGCGCCGGGCTGGGCTAGCGTCTGTGTACCCTAATTTGATTCAATTATCCCATCCGCATGTGGATATCAATTTTCGTATCTATACGAAGCATGGGGACGATTTTTTTTCTGGGTTTGAGAGCTGGAAAAACTCTAGGATAGGGATCGTGCGCGGGGTAATCGCTTTAGAGGAAATCACCAAGGGATTAAACCCGGTTTTACATAACACCGTTCGAGAGCTTTTTGATGAGTTAAATCAGGGGAATATAGACGTTGCAATTGCAACAGATTTAATCGGCGGGCTGGAAGTGTTTATGAACCATCCAGATGAAAATATTCGAACTTGGGGTGGTATCCTCAAAACAATCCCCCTGTATCATTACGTGCATAAACGCAATGCCAGTCTGGTGCCGGCCCTCAATAAAGAAATAGAACGTCTTCGAAAAAATGGAGAGCTACAGAAGCTTTACGTCGAAGGGTTTGACGTTCTACGAGCTGCCGAAAAAAAGAGTGAATAAACTTTCCTTTGCTTTCATAATCCGGATCAATGACTAAAGGCGATTACGGGTATGCCTAGAATGTATTCAAATTATTCACCGGACACATTGGCACAAAGCAACAATACATTAACTTCTGTCAATTAGTCTAAGGCTCGAGAGTACTTTAAGCCCTTGGTTTTAGAATAACGATATTAAGATGAAGATGTCATCGAACAAAATAGGTATCAAATTGTTCGACAAAATCGAAAAGTATTATGATGCAGCCCTTTAGATTTTTGTGGATGGCGATTGTTGCTGTCTCTTTATTAAGTACAAGTGCCTTTGCTGATTCAGAAAAGAAGCTTGTTATTTCTCGTCTGGGTCATGGGGATGGTGACCTCGCCATATCCTATGTTCTCGAAAAAATCTATGAACGGATTGGGTATCAAATTTCCTTTGCGGACTATCAGGGGCGTGAGTCTTTGGAAAAGGCCAATGCCGGGGTTACAGATGGCGAGAATATGCGCCGGCCGGGTTTGTCATCGGATTACCCAAATCTTATTCAATTGTCTTTCCCGCATGTTGATCTTCGTTTTCGGGTTTATACCAAGCGCGAAGCTGGCTTTTTACCGACTGTTGATAGCTGGAAAGATAAAAAAATTGGTATCGAAAAAGGGGTCTTCATTTCTGAAGAAATAACACAAGGTTTAAACCCCGTTCTATTTAATTCCGTGGGAGAATTGTTCGAACAGCTAGATGCTGGGAATGTTGATGTTGTTATTGCAACAGATTTGATCGGCGGCCTTGAGGTTCTCAAGAATTTTCCAAATCTCAAGATCAGAGCACATGGCCCCGCACTCAAGGTTGTGTCTTTGTTCCACTATGTCCACAAGCGTCATTCAGATCTGGTTCCACTTTTGAATAAAGAAATTAAGCTTCTTCGTGAAAGTGGAGAATTGGATAAGTTGTACCTTGATGCATTTAATATCATACGCAAACACCCGGGCGAAGGTGGGTAAAGATTAAGTCTTTCGGTTCTTTGAAACAATAATAACGCCTATTGCCGCCACAGCCATGCCGCCCCAAGCTAGCATTGGCATTTCTTCGCCGAGGAGAACCCAGCCGAACAGTGCTGCGAGTGGGGGGACAAGAAACATCAAGGAAGATACGCGCGATACTTCGCCTGCGCGGATCATGGCAAGTAACAAGCTGATTGCCAGAATTGAATTGCCGATTGCCAAATAAGCAAGCGCGGCAAAGAATTCGGGGGTCCAGGTAACCTCCATTGTTTCAAAGGCCAGAGCGATAGGGGCGACCACTGCAAAACCAGCGGCGTATTGTACCATATTGGCAACGATCGGATGGTACCCGCCGCCAAAGCGTTTTTCATAGAGAACGCCACTGGTGATTCCTAGTAATCCAAGCACACTAAAGCTAACGCCGATCAGGGTCGGTGGTTCGATATCTGATCTGGCTATGATGACGATAAGAACCCCGACAAGGCCCAATAGTAAGCCAAGCCAGCGAAGCCAGCTGACCTTTTCTTTAGCCATCTTGGGGGCGAGGATAGCGACAAGTATAGGCTGTAGCGACATGAATATAGCCAACACGCCTGCTGATACACCGGTTTTAAAAGCCCACCAACAAAACCCAAAATAAACAGCCTGCATCAGAACGCCGACAACAACCAAATGAAGCCAGTCAGCGGAACGTTTGGGAAGGGCAGGTTTGAAAAAGAAATAAAAGGGGACCAGCAAAATCACCACAGATGAAAAGCGCATTGAAAGCAATGTCATCGGTTCAGCATATTGTAGCCCGACCTTGGCAATACTGTATCCGCCTGCCCATAACACAGTGAAGGCAACAGGCGCGAGGATTAACCAAAGTGGTTTCTGACTTGTATTCATGAGGGGGTGATCCAGTGAAGAGATTTTGTGGTGCACCCTATCAGGCAAAAAAGCAGTTGGATATAGCCAATATACGTAAATTGATCAGCTGAGTTTAATATACACGGGAACAGAATTTAATTTAAAAGAATTTAACAAAGGATGGTGGGGAAGCAAGCAAGGACTACAGTTAGGTTTTAAATATTACAATGCATTTAACATAGAAGGACTTGACATAAGGTGTGAGACAAATTATGTCAGGCCTTTCACCTATGCACAATCGAGACCATTAGCTTCTAACCCTGAGTTTTCCACAACAAGTTATAGCCACTACAAACAAGCTTTGGCCCATCCGCTTGGTGCGAATTTCAAAGAATACATATTAAGTGTAAATGCTCAATTTACATCTTGGCTTGAAGCTGAATTTATATTAATGCATTCTCAAAAAGGGTATAACTTCCCTAATAGTATTGATAATTATGGAGGAGATATATTTATACTTACCCATACCGAAGATAATCCGCCATTTAGCTGGTCTTCGCCAATAAAATATACGTCTCCTAATCTGGCATTAGTTTGTTGCATATCACTAGACATAAGATCCATAACATTGCTGCTTACCACTTGTCCTTGATGATCAATTTGCGCAAATACTGAAGAGCCCCAATCAATCAAACCAACATTTCCGGTCGCTTCATCGAATACAATATTCGAAGGTTTAATATCCCCATGCACTATAGGTCTAGCTTGATTGTTTTGTTGGTGATTGCGTAGATACAGTAAAATATCAGCTAACTGCACGGCAATTTTAATGATCAAGTGCACAGGCATTGGACCGTATTTTAGGGAAATCTTTTCTAAATCTTCTCCAATGGCCCGCTCCATAACTAAAATGGATTGTTTATTGATACGCTGATATTGAATTAATTGTGGTACTTGAGGATGTTTTACCAGACTCAACATAAAGGCTTCTTCTTCGAGCCTGTCTTGAACATGCTGGGGTAAATTAATACGAGAAAATTTAAACACTTGTTGTGTTAATTGCGTTGCAGGCAACTCACTATTTTGATTGGCAATAGTGCCGGAAAAAGCAAAGCCAAACGCGCCCTTGCCAATCATTTCTATATCCTGATACCCAAGTAAGGTG
>NZ_CAKZMP010000153.1 GCF_937128705.1 uncultured Kiloniella sp.
CGTTATGATTTCCGCACTCTTATTCTTAGGAAATACCCGCGTCACAAGTTAGCTGATGACGGACGTAATTACGGTCAAGGACAAGCAATAATCACCCCGAATGTGGGGCGCTCTGAAGTTGTTGCCCGTGCCCGTGTCTGGGAAGAATTAGGCTTGGTCGAAAACATTGATCAATTCAAGGAAGAGGTGATTTGCGAACGAAATTCCAAAGATCCTAACCGTCTTGATTGGATGTTGCCGCCGGATCTGGTCAACCAGTTCCGTGTCGGGGCCGCTCAAATCGGTTTCCTTCTCTAAATCTAACATGTCGTAAAGCCCTGATCCGGCCCGCCGGATCAGGCAAAACACAAGGATAAAAAAGAATGGCTAACCCCAATGCTCGTGCCGGAAAGATCTTTTTTAAGGTCGATGGTACTCAATACGACGCCAAGGGTGGCTTTACCTACAATCTGGGTAAAGACAAAAAAGAAGGCATGGTCGGACATGACAAAGTTCATGGCTATAAGATCACGCCTCAAATTCCCTTTATTGAAGGGGAAATCACCGATCATTCCAAACTGGATGTAGCCAAGTTGCTTGAGCTTGATGATGTGACGATCACGCTTGAGCTCGCTAACGGTAAAACCATCCTTTTACGAAACGCCTGGTACGCACATGAAGGTACTGCCGGAACTGAAGAAGGCAACATTCCTGTGCGTTTCGAAGGCCTCTCAGCTGAGGAAGTAAAATAATGCCGACAGTTACTTTAAAGCATCCAATTGAAGCGCACGGCGAAACGACAAAAACCCTGGAACTTCAAGAGCCAACTCTTGCGGTTCTGGAAGATGTCAATCTTGTTGTTAATAGCGACGGTGAAGTGAAAATCAATCTGGGAAATATTCCAAAGGTTATATCCGGATTGGCAAATATTCCACTTTCTTCAGCTAGGAAAATCCATCTAGCGGATATGGCTGGGGTTGTCATGGCTTGTAAGGGTTTTTTGTCGGCGTTCCTGCCAATTGGCGAGACATCAGAGCCGAAGTAGCCTTCACCTTCCATTTTCAACCTTCTGAGTTCGCATCGATGCGGATAGAGCAACTCTTAGAGTGGCGTCAACAAGCCGCCCGGATCAACAAACAGGTTTACGGTAAACAGTCATGAGTTTTTCTCTCAAAATGGTAATGCAAGTGGTCGATCAAGTGACCCAACCCATCGGTAAAATGGGCAAGGCATTTGCAAAGCTGAGCAAGAATACCGGGCTGGATAAACTTTCAAAGGATCTGGGCGGTGTTGGCAAACAACTTGGGAAAGTCGGTAAAGAAAGCCTGGCTTTCGGCAAATGGTTTGCGGCGGGCGCTACAGCAGCTGGCGGGGCGCTTTTTGGTTTGGTCAAGGGTGTTGCCAATGCCGGGGATCAAATCGCAAAGACGGCTGATAAATTAGGTGTGGGTATCGAAGGCCTTCAAAAGCTTAGGTATCATGCCGAATTAGCGGGGGTCGAAAATACCAAACTGGATGACTCTCTGCGTTTCTTGCTTAATGGCGCGGGTGAAGCCGCGCAGGGTGTTGGCGCGGCAAAGGATGCATTTGCGGCCTTGGGTATTTCTGTCAAAGACAGTACAGGGAAAATGAAAGACGGCGAGGCACTCATGTATGAGGTTGCCGACGCTATCGACAAAATTGAAGATCCGGCGCTTAGGGTATCCATTGCACAGGATCTTATGGGCCGTAGTGGTTCGGATATGATCAACGCCTTTAAAGGCGGTGCTGCCGCGATGAAAAAGAGCGGTGAAGAAGCCGTAAAGCTTGGCATCATTACCGAAGAACAGGCCCGTGCATCAGAAAAGTTCAACGATGATCTAACCCGTCTTATGCGCGTAATTTCGTCTTTTGGCTACGCAATTGCCGCTGATTTAATGCCGCATTTCAATGATGCAATAAACGCCTTTAAAGATTTTTCACTAGAGGCAAAACCTCAAATCATTCAAGCGCTGAAAGAAGCCTTTAGCCTGTTAGGTGGTGTGGTAGGTTTCGTGATTGATGTCTGGAAAGTTGGTACAGCAAACCTGTCTAACTTGGCAAAAAGTGCCATTTTTACAACGGGCGTTTTATCCGATTTCCTTTCGCCTATTATCTCTGTTTTGCGTCATTTCGGATTAATGCGAACAGGTATATCCCTGCTATTGACCGCGTTAGGCGTTAAATTGGTCGCAGCCATTGCCGGCTTATTTATTCCAATGGCCAAACTCATTTTGTCACTGAGTACAGTTATTATCAAAATGACCGTGCTTGCGACACAGGGCATAGCCGCCGCTATCAAGGGCTTTATTGCCTTTATCCCGTCAATCATAGGCGCGACATCCGCCGCCTGGGGATTTGCCGCCGCTCTTTTAGCTAACCCTATTACATGGATTGTTGTTGGTATTGCCGCGCTTGTCGCCGGGGCTATCTGGCTTTGGAATAATTGGGATCAGGTAAGTACCTGGCTATCAGCTGCCTGGGGGAAAATGAAAGAGGCGTTTTCGGCGGCTCTTGATTCAATGGCTGTGATTTTGCAGTCGATAAATCCCTTTGGTTTGATCATTAATCTTGTCAATGACGTGATCAAAGATCTTTTCGGCATCGATCTGGGCGAAATTGGCATGAAATGGATTGCCAGCCTTTTGGAAGGTATCAAAGCCAAATGGGCCAACATATCCTCTTTCCTGGGCAACGCTGCCAGCGGAATATCTGACTTTTTCGGCTTTGGCGATAATGACAGCCCTGCGACAGCCAATGGGTTAGCCAACAATACAGCCACCTATGGCACCGCTTTACCCTCCATTCTTCCCGGTGGTCAAAATCAGGTCGGCGGTGCAATCAAGGTACAGTTTGAGAATGCCCCGGCTAATACACGCATAGATACCGTTACAGACGGCAAATCAGGCGTTTCGCTGGATACAGAGACGACTTACATGGGCGGTGCTATGGGAGGGCTTTCCTGATGGATCAGGCTTTGACGTCTTCTTCTGTTTCTTGGGCTTCCGGCTTTAATTTATTTATGGCCAGGCAGATCGCAAAGAAAATAAAGAAGCCCGCGTATAGCTCTTCGCCCAGATCAGTTTCAGGCCAAAAGCTGAAGACACCGACCATAAAAGCGGTAGGAACAATCGCTAAAGCCAGTAGCTCTTGCCAGATAGAAAAAGCAAAGCGCAGGGCAAAACCGCCAATGATAACAGCGGCTATCAATAGAACGTTCGGGTCAATGCTGTTCAATATTTCAGTCATTTTAGGAATATAGGTACGATGAGTTGGAAAGACAAGCTCCGCCCGGCCTCTTTGGATGATGTACCTTTTGAAGTATTTTCTCATTCAGCTGATGTTGCTGGCCGTCAAATAGCATTGCATGAGTTTCCGGGGAAGGACAAATCTCACCCTGAAGACATGCGAAAGAAAACGTCGGATTATAGCGTTGAAGCCTATGTCATCGGCGAAGATTATTTTGAAAAGCGTGACAACCTGATAGCCGTTTGTGGCAAGCCGGGCGCGCGTAAACTTGTGCATCCCTGGTTAGGTTCGCTTGATGTTATTTGTGTTGGCTGCAAGTTAACAGAAACTACCCGCGAAGGCAGGATGGCAAGCTTTACGCTTACCTTTATTGAGGCCGGGGAAAATCTTTACCCATCGGCGCAACCTGATACAGCGGCTAAATTGAATACGGATGCGATAACCGCGAAAAATTTCGCAATACAATCTTTCGCTGATGATTTCAAAGTCACAGGTTTTCCCGGTTTTATCCGCGAAGATGCGGCAAATGTTGTTAGCCTGGCGGCGGGTAATTTAAGCGAACAAGCTTCCATTTTTGGCAGCGGGGTTGTTGATGTTGATTTACAAAACAAGGTAACAAATTTAACAAAAAGCGCGCCACAATTAACGGGTGATCCTGCGTTACTTGGCGGTGAGCTTTCCGAAACAATAGGCTATTTTTCCAGTACGCAAGCCCCATCGGTGAAACTGGTTGAATCTCTGCCAGAACTTTCCGGATTTGCTGATGATCTCCCCCAGATCCCGGCAACAACGGCCACACGAGCAAGGCAAAAACTCAATACTGAAGCTATTACCTCTCTTGTTCGCAGAGCTGGGATTGTCAGTGCTGTTCAATCTGTACCAGGGCTTGAACTCTCGAACAGATCTTCGGCGCTTTCTTTACAAGATAATCTTGTTGGTTCTATCGATGACGAGCTTGATATTCTTAGCGTGTCTGAAGACGATAATACTTTTAATGCCTTTGCGGTTTTACGGACTTCAGTTGTTGAGCACCTAAAGGCCAGAACCCCTTATCTGGCACAGGTTGTTGACGTTGCTATCGATACAACAGTCCCGGCTCTAGTACAGGCTTATAATATTTATGATGATGCCAGTCGCGAGGGTGAACTTATCCAGCGGAATAATCTGGCACATCCGGGCTTTGTTCCTGGCGGCGAAAATCTTGAAATTTTAATTGACGGTATTACCGAAGGCGGGGCGCGATGACAGTCACGCTCAAGGTCAATAACAAAGATTTCACAGGGTGGACCGCTGTATCAGTCCGTCAGTCAATGGAAGCCGCAGCGTCCAGTTTTAGTTTAGGTGTTGCGGGCGAATGGCCAAGCAATACAGGCAGCAAAAACAATCAAGTTTTAAGCCAGATTCAAAGTATTAACAAAGGCGATTTATGCGGCATTTTGCTCGAGGGCGAAACCCTTTCAACAGGCTTCATTGATAGCGCGAACCCTTCCTATGATGCCGGGTCACATTCAATTGCAATTTCGGGGCGGGATGCAACGGGCGATCTGGTTGATTGTTCAGCTGATCCGGGACAATGGCTAAATCAAAAGCTGGAAAGTATCGCGGCTGATATCTGTAAACCTTTTGGTATCCGTGTTTTAAAAAATGTTGATACAGGGCAAGTTTTCAACACATTCAAAATCAACGAAGGCGAAACAGCTTTTGCAGCTATAGAGCGCCTTTGCCGGATGCGCGCTGTTTTGATCATGCCTGATGGTAAAGGAAGCCTCATTCTAACAAGGGCCGGGACAGCCAGGGCGTCAGTTTCTTTGGAACGCGGTGTAAACATTCTTTCAGCATCAGGGCAAAGCTCGGACCTTAACCGTTACAGCCATTATACCGTTAAAGGACAACAACAAGGACACAGTGGAATTTCAAGCGAAGAAGTGGCCGGATCTATAGGCCAATACCGGGATAAGGCGATTAAGCGCTACCGTCCCCTGGTTCTTCAGGCGGAACAGTCCACAAATAATATTTCAGCAAATGACCGCGCCGCTTGGGAAGCAAATGTCAGAGCCGCACGCGGGCTAAAAATCACAATCAAAGTTCAAGGCTGGCGTGAAAAGCCTGACGGGCAAATCTGGCGTCCTAACCGTCTAGTACATATGAAATGTAACTGGCTTGGCGTTAATCATGACCTATTGATTTCAGCAGTGAACTGGACCTACAGCGAAGCGGGTAAAATTTCCACGCTTACGTTAGTACCCAAAGGTGCTTTCTCTCTGCTCCCTGTAGCAGAAAAGGGAGCATGATCTATGGATATTTTAGAACAATTATTACCCGCTTTAAGCCGCCTTTTAGATCCCTTAAAACGCCGTGTGTCTTTGATGGTTTCCCGGTGTGTTTTGAATCTTATTGACGATAAAACTGTTCTTCAGGAGCTACAGGTTTCAGCGTTGGCCAACGAAGTTTTGGATCGTGTCGAACGGCTTCAGGAATACGGCTATACATCCGTGCCGCATCCCGGCGCTGAGGCTGTTTTATTGACTGTCGGCGGTGATCGTAGCCATAGCCTGGTTATCGCGGTTGAAGATCGCAGATATCGCCTCAAAGGCCTTAAAGGCGGGGAAGTCGCTATCTATGACGATCAGGGTCAAAAGGTGCATATCAAGCGCGGTGGTATTCATGCCCTGGCTAAAAATATCTTACTGGAATCAGAAGGTATCATTCGCCTTGAAGGTAAAGGCGTTGAAATTCATGGGCGTGAATATGTTCAAGAAGATGTCAAAGGTTTGGGCAAGCGCCGGTCACATACAGGCGGCACAAATTGGCATGATGATACCTACACAACAGGGGCAAATATAACGGGTACCGAACACGGCTTGGATATGCCGGATATCCCTAGCGATCATTACGAGAGGACCAGCTGATGGATGCCCGGATTATTTTTGACGGACAACTGCTAACCGGAGATCTCGCTTTAAGCGAAGGAGATCTTGAAACGGACGAAGGCTTACAGACCGCTGTTGTTCTTAGCCTCTTTACCGATAAGCGCGCGCCTAAAAACACAGAATTACCCGCAGGTGAAACGGATCGTCGGGGTTGGTGGGGTGATCTGCTTAATGAAAACCAAGGCGATCAGATAGGTTCCTTACGCTGGCTATATTTACGAGAAAAGCAAACCACAGAAACCTTGAACAAGATTATTGAAGCCGATCAACAGGCTCTTGATTGGCTCGTTGAGGACGGTGTGGCGCGCAAAGTTGTCGTAACCGGGGAATGGATCAAACGCGGGCTTTTAGCTGAGAAAATATTGATCAAGAAACCTGATGGAACACAGTCAAAATTTTCTTATCAAACACAATGGGATTCCCAAACAACGGGGCCTTTAGATAATGGATAAGGGAACGTTTTAGATGCCATACGCTAGGCCAACATTACAAGAAATTGCAGCCCGGATCGGCGCGGATATTGATAGCCGCCTGCAAGGCACAGCATCGAAATTACGCCGTGCTTTTATTGCCGTCCTGGCGCGCGCATATGCCGGGGCTGTTCATGGCCTTTATGGCTTTATCAGCTGGATTGCAAAACAGGTTTTTCCTGATACAGCTGAGAAAGAATATTTATCCCGTTGGGCGTCAATTTGGGGTGTCATCAGACAAGATGCGATAGCAGCTACAGGTAATGTCACTTTTACAGGGGCAAACGGTGCGCAAATTCCATCAGGTACCAAGATCCAACGTAGTGATGGCCAGGTATATTTTACGTCGGCTATAGCAACGATTGACGGGGTAAATGCAACGATCAATGTCCGAGCAGAAACGCCTGGGAAAATCAGTAACAGTGAGCCCGGCGTTACCCTGTCCCTTGTGTCGCCTGTTGTATCAATTGAAACGACGGTGGCCGTTGCTGAAGGCGGGCTTGTAAACGGGGCTGATCAGGAAAGCGATATTTCCCTGTTAAAGCGTCTTTTGCTGCGAATTAGAAAGCCACCTCATGGCGGGGCAAAACACGATTATGAACAATGGGCTCTTGATAAAAAATCTCATGGTCGTGATGTAACCCGTGTCTTTATTTCCCCAAAAGAAATGGGACCGGGTACTGTGACAGTGCGCTTTATGATGGATGACAGTTACGCGGACGGTATCCCCCAGGCGGCTGATGTTGCAACCGTTGCCGCGCACATTGCCAATGAGCGCCCGGTCACAAGTGATCCCTTTGTTCTTTCGCCTGTTCCACAGCCTTTGACCTTGACCATTTCAGGCCTCAACCCCGGCAATGCGACGGTTAAAAAAGCAGTAGAAGCTGAAATAAAAGACCTGATCCGAAGAGAAGCTATTCCCGGCGGTAGTCTGCTAATCAGCCATATCCGCGAGGCCATTTCCATAGCGGCGGGGGAGACCGATCACGCCCTTGTTTCTCCGACCGCTAATGTC
>NZ_CAKZMP010000154.1 GCF_937128705.1 uncultured Kiloniella sp.
TCCGAAGCAAGAAAACGCCATGAGCTCACAACCCGGTTTCTCTCGCCATACGCAACCAACCTAGAAACCTGTCAATCACATGCATGGATAGGTTTCCCCAAAGACATCCCAATTCCCCAACTCGTGCGGCGCGCAGCCGAAGCTGGAGTCCACATTCTTGACGGAAGTCGCTTCGCCAACAATACAACAGCCGGAAAACATAACGTCAGGCTCTCGATCATGGCACCTGATACGAATCATAAGTTAGAAAAAGCGTTAATAAAACTCAAAGCAGTCTTATCAAACCCAAATGAAAACTCGTGTGATTTTTTTTAGAACAATAAAGAAAAACAAAATTAAAATATAAAATAAATCTATACTACTGGTTAAATACCTATAATAAAAACATTCTACAAAACAGGAAAAAAAATAAACTACGTGCCACCTCAGTACTTAAAACAAGAAAAATAAACTTAAACCCTATCCCAGAGGGGATTAATAATTATTATCAGGAAACAAATTTTCTGATAAAATACTTAAATTTTTCAGTACACAATTTACATTATTGGAAAGATTCTAAAGTAGATTGCAAGCCGCAGTAAGATAATAAATTTCAATACGAACGAATTAAAAGCGAGGATATCATGAAAGGCGACAAAAAAGTCATCGAACACCTGAACACAGCTTTAACGCATGAATTAACAGCGATTAACCAGTACTATCTTCACTACAAGCTTCTTCAAGACTGGGGTGTTGAAGGTCTTGCCAAGCACGAATACAAAGAATCCATCGAAGAAATGCAGCACGCTGATAAGCTTATGGATCGCATTTTGCTTCTTGATGGTTTCCCAAACCTTCAAAGCCTGAATAAACTTAAAATCGGCGAAGATGTAGAAGAAATTTTAAAATGTGATCTGGCCGGAGAGCTGGAAGCCGTTGAAGTTTACAAAGAAGGCATCGCCTATTGTGAGTCAGTAAAAGACTATGGCAGCCGTGAACTACTTCGTGAAATTCTGGTTGATGAAGAAGAGCACGTTGATCATCTGGAATCACAGTTTGAACTGATCAAACGTGTTGGTATCCAGAACTACATTCAATCTCAGAGCAAAGTCGAAGGCGACTAAGTTTCTTTGATCATTCAGGCTCTCAAAGCCTATTCCAAAAAAGCCGGTGATTTTCACTGGCTTTTTTCATGCTCATCTAAATTACCCCGCAAAATTTGCAATAATACCTTTGCACTCATCACACTCAGCACAAGAGTTTTTCACAGAAGTCCGACCTTAAAAGTCAGGTATTTTTGCCAAAAAAGAGCAATTTCGAAATTGCAACTCATTCTCAAGCATGTTAGTTGTTGCGAATAATACTCACCTGCTTTTGATTTCTTTCAAAAGCAGTACATTGATATCGCTTGGCTATTAAAGTCCGAAGTAGCCAACATTAAAATTGGAATGAAAATGAACCACGCTCTCAAAAAAGCTGCGCGTGTAGCAAGTACTGCCACCGTTTTAACTGTTCTTGGTGCAGGAACTGCATTTGCAGACACCGTTGACGCCAAAAGCGTCTTGAACAACTACGCAAACATTGCCCAAGCAGGCTTCGAAGATTCTCTGACATCAGCAAAAGCTTTGGACAGTGCTATTGATCAACTTATTGCCTCGCCAACTTCAGCCTCGCTGAACGCGGCTCGTGCAGCGTGGGTTTCCGCCCGTGCTCCTTATCAGCAAACCGAAGTTTACCGTTTTGGTAACGCCATCGTTGATGATTGGGAAGGCCGTGTAAATGCCTGGCCGCTTGATGAAGGCCTTATCGATTATGTCGATACATCATACGGTGATGAATCAGACGAAAACGCACTTTATACAGTGAACGTTATCGCCAATTCCAAACTATCCGTAAACGGCAAAGAAGTTGATGCTTCTAAAATTACTCCTGAATTGATTTCTGCAACGCTTCACGAAGCAGAAGAAGTTGAATCAAATGTTGCCACTGGTTACCACGCGATTGAGTTCCTTCTTTGGGGACAGGACCTAAACGGCAATGGCGCAGGTGCCGGAAGCCGCCCAGCGTCTGATTTTGATGTGAAAAATTGCACAGGCGGCAACTGTGATCGTCGCGCTCAGTATCTAAAATCGGCTTCAACTCTTCTGATTGCTGACCTAGCAGAAATGAAAGCAAACTGGGATGAAAAGGGTGAAGCCAGAACGAACCTTCTCAAAGACACCTCAACAGGTTTAACAACAATCCTGACGGGAATGGGATCTCTTTCTTATGGTGAACTTGCTGGGGAGCGCATGAAACTGGGTCTATTGCTGAATGACCCTGAAGAAGAGCATGACTGCTTCTCTGATAATACCCATAACTCTCACTATTTTGACCAGATCGGTATTCGTAATGTTTACACAGGACACTATCGTCGTCTAGACGGCTCTGTCGTAAGCGGTCCTTCTATTTCAGATCTTGTGAAAGCAAAAGATGCTGCAATCGATAGCGAACTTACTGAAAAACTGGATGCAACAGTAACGTCCATGGCGGTAATGAAAGCACGCGCAGAAAGCATCGAAGCTTATGACCAGATGATTGGTGAAGGCAATGTTGTTGGTAATGCTGTTGTGCAAAAAGCAATCGACGGTTTGATCAATCAAACCCGTTCAATCGAACGTGCAGTGGTGGCACTTGGCCTTTCAGCTATTGAAGTTGAAGGCTCAGATAGTCTCGATAATCCAAATGCCGTTTTCAACTAAGAACGGATATAATATTAGACACATGATCACTGCGACCACGTGTCTATTTATTCAAAATACTTAGTTATGCTAGCTTGTGGGCAGTTCTGAATTCAGAACTGCCCATTTCATTTATCTCAACATTGATTAAAACAAAAAATGCCCACGTCATTTGGAAAACGCCTGCCTTTTTATTGCGCCCTTCTCTTTGGAATGTCGCTTGCTTCTACCGTAACAGCGGCACCACTGCCCCGTGATGACCTTACCCCAGAGGACCTTTTGCGTGTCGAAAAAATTACTCAAGTAACAAGTGATTTCACCAAAGCAGAGCCTTATGAAAACAAATCTGCGGGGGCACCGACATCTAAAAAATCAGTCACATCAAAATCCTTCTCCCATTTTTCGGCAAATTTATCCTTCAAGGGAGAGCGTGACTTCAAACTAGGTAACAGCCTCTTTAAAAAAATCTGGGTTTCATCCCCGTCATCGACCAAGGCTTCTGACGGGTTAGGGCCTCTATTCAATGCCCGTTCCTGCCAACGCTGCCATTTACAAGACGGCCGAGGACACCCCCCAGAAAGCAACGACGACTTGGCAACCTCTATGTTTTTACGCCTCTCTGTTCCCCCCAGAACAGATGCAGAAAAACAAGCAATCAACACAGGCATCCAACTTCGGATTCCAGAACCAACTTATGGCGGACAATTGCAAGACCAAGCTGTCACGGGCCTGCCAGCCGAAGGTAAGATGCATATTTCCTATGAAGAGGAAGTTATAGCCTTGAACGGAGGCGAGAGTGTCTCGCTACGCAAACCCAGCTACAGCGTTACCCAGCTCGCCTATGGAGACATGGATCCTGACGTCATGCTGTCGCCTCGGGTCGCCTCACCGATGATAGGTTTGGGACTTTTGGAAGAAATCCACGAGCAGGACCTTCTTGATCTCGTCGATCCAGAAGACAGCGACGGTGATGGCATATCGGGAAAAGCCAGCATGGTTCTCAACCCTGAAACTGGACAAAAAGAGATTGGTCGTTTCGGGTGGAAAGCATCGAACAGAACCGTTCACACCCAATCGGTACATGCCTTTGCAGGGGATATCGGTTTATCAACACCAGATATGGCGGCACATTGGGGTGATTGTACAAGCAATCAGCCAACGTGTCTTTCCCAACCTCACGGGTCACAGAATAATCTTGGCGAGGGTGAGGCCCCGAAAAAAGTTTTAGACCTTGTTGTTTTTTATTCGAAAAATCTGGCTGTTCCAGCACGCCGTAACGTCAACGATCCAAAGGTCCTAAAAGGCAAAGAGCTCTTCTACACCAATGGATGCATTTCCTGTCATAAACCAAAATTTGTTACCCGTAGAAATGCAGCACAAAAAGAATTAGCCTTTCAGTTGATATGGCCCTACAGCGATCTTCTTCTTCACGATATGGGCGAAGGGTTGACCGATAATCGCCCGGTTGGCAATGCATCTGGGCGTGAATGGCGTACACCGCCATTATGGGGGATTGGGCTTACCGAGAAAGTGAATGGGCACACTTACTTTCTACATGATGGGCGGGCACGTAACTTGTTAGAAGCTATTATCTGGCATGGTGGTGAAGCGACACAAGCCCGAGACAATGTTGTCGCAATGACACCTGAAGAACGAAAATCCCTGATTACTTTTTTGGAATCTCTGTAATGATAACTTTTTCTTTCAAATCCAAGCCAAATACGAGACGTCATTTATCCAAGATAATTAGTCCTGCGCTCGCCGGAATTGTAATCGTAGGGACAGCCGTAAACGCATGGGGACAAACCCCGGAAACAAACTTCAAACCAATCATCAAACAGACTATCGAGAAGGCGATCCTCCCGGGATATAAAAATTTAACCCGTGCCGCCAAGGCGCAGGAAAGCGATTTGACCAAGTTATGTGAGCAGCCAAATAAGGAAAACTTGGCGAAAGCTCAACAGGCTTTTCGACCTCTTGTTGCCGCGTGGTCTGGCGTCGAGATGTATCGCATTGGTCCTGCCATAAAAAATAACCGACAAGAAAAGCTGTTCTTTTGGCCCGACCGCAAATCTATCGGACTACGCCAAGTCCGGAAATTAATTGATACCCAAGATGAAACAGCCCTCGCAACAGAAACTCTACAAAAGAAAAGCGTTGCTGTTCAGGGAATGCTTGCACTTGAATATGTTCTCTTTGGAAAAAATGCAGAAGCACTCGCGACAAGCAAACCCAAATCTTACCGTTGTGATTATGGGGTAAACATCGCCAAAGCAATTCAGACGACAGGGCAAGAAATTATTGACGATTGGGCGTCCCCTTCCGGCTATACGACGATGATGCTTGATACAGGCCCCTCGAACCCGATATACCGATCAGATACAGAAGTCATGCAGGATCTTTTGCGTATCAGCAGTGAAATGATTCAAAGCACAAGGGATCTCAAGATACTGAACACTATCAAGGAAAGCCCTGAGAAATCAAAACCAAAGCGTGCCCCTTTTTGGAGATCCAACCAAACCCTCCACGCGTATCAAAGCAATCTCAAAGCTGTTGAGACCCTCTTCACACAGGGGGGGCTTGGAAATCTCACCTCACGTCACACGCAATCCCTTTCTTTCGAGCTAGGGCAAACAAACACGTTCTTAATGAAACTTGAAAAAGAGAACATCGCTTGGGAAAAGCAGGTAAAACAAACAAAATCCCATGAAACTTTGTCCTTCACCCTTATTCCGTTAGAAGGTGCACACTACATTGTTAACGACCTCATCCCAGAAAAACTTGGTCTAAGTCTCGGCTTCAATTCTCTGGATGGTGATTAACAATGTCTTTATCCCGGAGAGAATTCTTAAACAGAATTGCCGCCAGCGGCGTTCTGGCGACAGGGCAACTCCCTTTTGCTTCGTTTGCACAGGCCGAAGCTTCCTCGTTGCAAGCGGCCTATGTTTCAACGCTGAGAAAAGCAGACGGTCAATACGCCGCCGCTGTTATTGATCGTTCTGGTAATTTAATTTTCCAAGAGCATCTTGATGACCGGGGACATGCAACAGCTATCGCACCCAATAAAAAGTTCGCCGTTGTATTTGCCAGACGTCCGGGGCGCTTTGCATTGGTTTTGGACCTCTTCAATAACCAGCGCCATTTAGCCTTTTCTCCTCCTCTGGATCACCACTTTTATGGGCATGGTTTTTTTTCTCCTGACGGGAAATTACTCTATGCAACAGAAAATGATTACGAAAATGAACGTGGCATTATTGGCATATACGATACGACGAATTCTTTTGCGCGCATCGGTCAATATGAAAGTTACGGCATAGGCCCGCACGAGGCTATCCTGCTTTCTGATGGGATTACCATTGCGATTTCGAATGGCGGCATTATTACCCATCCGGATTACCCCCGGCAGAAATTGAATCTTGCCTCTATGGAGCCACAGATAAGCTATGTAGATCGACGCGATGGAAAGCTGATTGCACAAAGTAAATTACCCTATGAGTACAATCAGCTCTCTTTACGGCATATGAGTGCCGCCAAAGATCATATTTGGATTGGCGGTCAATACGAAGGCGATCCGAGCAATAGCGTCAGCCTTGTCGCGACACACCGAATTGGTGAAGAAATCAAACCTGTATCTGGCGGGCAAACCTACCTTGGGATGAAACAATATATTGGGTCTGTCAGCGTAAATATTGACGGCAGCCTCGTCGCTACCACCGCCCCAAAAGGCAATAAAGTAGCCATATGGAATAGCAAAACACGGGAACTTGTAAAAACATTATCACACGTAGATGCAGGCGGCGTTGCCCCTAATGATCGTGGTTTCACAATCTCCGACGGACAAGGAAACCTTTGGCAAGATAACAAGACCATCTATCATGACCCAGAAATTGCCTGGGATAACCATATCAGCTCTGCAATTTAGTCCTGTTAAGCTGGAATAATTGTAACACGTTTCGATTATCGCTTATTAACAGTCATAATGTTATTCTTCAGCAGACCCTATTCGTCTCTTCAGGAATAAATGATAAAAATGTTGCTGACTATCCCAGGTATTTTAGATCAATCCGGACTCACGAGAATAAACGAGCTTCTTGATCGAGGACAATTCAAGGACGGAAAGCTTACAGCTGGATGGCATGCAAAACTTGTCAAAAACAATACACAGCTTACAGGGCGTGATACCACCGCAAAACAGGCAACAGCCATTCTAACCAATGCACTACAGCGTAATGCCATTTTTGCCCGGGCAACACTTCTACGGCGAATGCGTCCTCTTCTGTTCAGTCGCTATGAGCCTGGCATGGAATATGGCAACCATGTTGACGATGCTATTATGGGTTCAGACAGGGGATTTCGCACTGATATATCTTTTACAGTTTTCCTGAATGATCCAGATAGTTACGAAGGCGGAGAACTGGTGATGGACAGTTCTGTCGGTGAACAAAAGTTCAAGCTGCCTGCTGGTTCAGCAGTCGTATACCCTTCGACCACATTGCACAGGGTTGCCCCCGTCACCAAAGGCGTCAGACAAGTTGCCGTCAGTTGGGTACAAAGTCTGGTCAGATCCGCAGACCAACGCGAAATAATCTATGATATCGACCAAACCCGGCGAACGCTTTTTGAGCAAAACGGGAAAAGCAGAGAGTTTGACCTCTTGACCAAAACCCACGCCAACTTGTTACGGCTTTGGTCTGAACCATAAATAACGTATTTACCCCACATAAAAAAAGGCTGCCCGCAAAAGGCAGCCAAAGTTTGTCTTGGGGAATTTAACAAGTAAATTAAACAGCTAATAGCGAGTAGATCGTATCCTTAAGCGCCAAACGTTCCTTTTTGATCTCATGAATGTGATCATCACTTAACGTCTCAACCTCACTTTCGTGCCGATGGATCATCTTGTTAATTCGGTGATAATCCTCAGCAAGTTTCGCAAAATGCGCATCAGACTGCTTCTTGGTGTGAATGCGGTCTTTAAGCTCTGGAAATTCCTCTGCGAGTTCATGCGGTGTGTGCTGTGACATTCCCACTCCCTTGTTGCTATCATCTACAGGCATGACAATAGAACGAATGAGATATTCAGGCTTTGACGTAGGTCAAATGACGATATTTTTCTGTTTCTTTGGGGCTTTATATTCCAAAGGAAAAGGACCGTTAAAATTTACCCCAGATTGTCTTCATCTGGCGCCCTAAGGGCAATTCCACCAAGCAACATATCCACCTCATTTCCATCACGAGACAAAGGAAGAACGAGACTTTCAACATCCTTGATACCAGGTAAATCACCGACATAAGGCAAAATCGTCCGAACCGGTTCTCTTTCTTGGACCACCCGCTCGTATAAGGAAAACATCCGGCTCGGTGGATTTTGAGTAGGAATTTCACTGATACGCTTACCTGTATAGCTCCCCATAGTGATTTCGTCGATCAAGGTTCCGACAAGCCGATATTCAAAATCAAGAGGATTTCTATGAACATCAATCAATTCGCAATATGGCAACAATGATGGAATAGCCAACGGATCCACATCAGTTCGGGCAGGTAGCTCTTTAATCCTTGGCAACGATTTCCAGTAATCAAATAACTTAATTAAGTGAGGTGCTTCTATACTTAAGCTCTTATCTAAGTACGGTGTGTTTGACACATAATTCCTTTCCTTCGAATGAAAAGCAGCCCCTTATCTTCAGAAGTATAGCACATCCTTGTTTAATCTGGTTTGAAAACCATCAAGTAGAAAACAATTACAATCATAGGGAATGCCAAAGACCCCAGAAAAATCCACCAGCGGTCAAATATCCAATATTTCGCAGATACATCTGTGTTGGCATCCAATGCTCGCTTGATCAAATTACGCATCCGAATTTGGATATATACAACCGGAAGCCAGCAAAAACCCGCGCACAAATAAAGAATAATACCCCATAAAACCCAAGTATCACTTAAATCATAGCCCGTGGTAACAAGAAGTCCAATT
>NZ_CAKZMP010000155.1 GCF_937128705.1 uncultured Kiloniella sp.
ACTGGGAAGCCTTCCTGCTCTAACTCTAGGCGCAGCTATCCCAGCCAGTCTACCTATACTTTTCTTCGCTTTATTCATTTTTATTATTTACGTAGCTGCACGCTTATCATTTATATTACCTGCGACAGCCATAGGCGAAAAATACACCTTAAGTAACAGCTGGAAACACACAGACAGACAAGGCTGGCGACTTGTAGGAACTTTCATCATTGTAACCACCCCTTATGCACTGTTAATCATTGTTATTAATCAGGCTTTCGAAAGTGCTTTTATTTCAGAGCTGCCATCTATAACGACGAATGCGTCTCAAGTTAATTTTGAAAATCATATCAACGACTTAAATCAGTATTTTCTGAACAATGGACCAGAAATTTTTATACTCAATCTGTTCATAATAGCTCTGACATATCTCCCGACAGCCACGACTATCACAGCACTATCTATTGCCTTTAAAGGCTGTACAGGCTGGGTGCCTGAACAACCCGAAGAAACGGTAGATGGCTAACAATTTTGCTCGGCCCTGCTTTGTAATGGTTCGGTAAGTCTTTATTTAAAATTTGCCGCCCCCCGTTTAATTGAATATTCTCGCGTTCTTACTACTAATAAGGACTACTTAGGGGGTTAAAATTATGTCGGTCGTGACAGACGATTATATGGATGATGGATCTATAACACTGGGGAAAGCATTGAGTAATGCCTTCTCTCCACTCTTCAGTAACTTAAAAACGGCGCTCAAATTTACGATTTTACCGACTTTATCTTGGTCGGTTCTTATTCTGATCGGCGTTTTTTATGCGTTATCCATGCTTGGTGAAGAGACACCAACTAATTTCGCTAATTTTCATACTGGTATCTTTGTAGCCATTGTTGGTTTTGTTCTGCTATCTGTCCTTATTTCCATACAGTTTTATACCGCCTGGATACAGTTCTTACGATACGGAGATACATCTCTGAAAAATACTTTTATTTTCAATATAAAAAAGTGCCATTTTGTCATTCTCGGCAAAGCAATTTTATTAAATATCCTTCTTTTCTTAATTTCGATCATCGTAAACATACCACTCGGCTTTATAAGCTTTAACGTCTCTGCAATTTTGGCAACCATTGTACCAATTATACTACTACTTGTTCTATCAATTGTTTCTCTTCGCTTATCCTATGTTTTCCCAGCTGCTGCCATAGATCAACGCTTTGGATTTTTTGACAGCTGGAATGCAACACAAAAACACTGGCTACGCATCTTTATCGCTTTTGTCATTCTTGCAATCATTATGATTGCAGCTTCAATTGCTATCCAACTCGTGCTTGGAATAATCTTCTCCATTTTTGGTGCTGTTTTTTCATCGATCGCCATCAATGCGAATCAGTTCGCTTCTGCATCGGATATTTCTGCAACACTTCTTTCACCAGGCTTCCTGCTTATGGCAATTCCAGCCTATTTCATTACGATGGGTATAACATTGGTGTCCTATATACCCTTTATCAATATGCATTATTACTGCTTCAAAACAGATGTCAGCGTAACAAACGACCAAGAAATGCTTGATCGTTTCTCCTAAAGCTTTTGCTTTCCTGCCCGGATGTTATAAATATTTGGGCAGGAACAAAACGGTATCAGACGGAAAAATACAGTGGGAACAGCGCAAAAATGCGTACAACAACAACCAATAATCCTGAAATTTTATATACCGTACACTACTAATTTAATGCAGTTATCTGTGGGGCAATTACACACACCATTCATATAATTTATAAATTAAATATCTTTTCTGAATGCTACCAACACATTTAAGGAAGCAGGTTCAATGACAAGGGGTAGATCGATAAGCAAAGCAATTAAGGTATCATTTTTACTACTTTTTTCAAATCTGAAACCTGCCTTTACGCTAGCTATTTTACCAACAATCACTGGGTTAATTGGGGTAATAGGCATCGACACAGGTATTACATTTACAGTGCCTGTTCATGTGGCTTCTGTCACAAGTAATCTTTTAATTTCCTTATTATTAATTCTTATCTTTGCCCAATACTATACAGCCTGGGTTCGTTTTTTGAGTACTGGCAGCTATTCATTATGGGATACATTGATTTTTAATATGCATAAAAGGCATCTGCTCATATTTATAAGGATAATAGCCTTAAATGTTATCATAATTATTTTCCTTGTCCCAGTAGCTCTTGGCCCAAGAATTATATTTCATCATTATGAATTCACCGTACCATTTCTGTTAGTTGTATTTTCCTTAATTATTTTACTTATTATCGCAATGCGATTTTCCTTTACCTTTATTGCTGCTGCATTGGACCATCCATACAGCAACTCTAAAAGTTGGTCAGACACCAAAAAACAATGGCCGCAAATGCTGATTTCATTTATCTGCTTAATTGCGCTTTTCATTTTGGCTCAAGTATCTTTGATATTTATCTGCAAAACCTTTTCGGCGTTTTTTGATATAATAAATTTTTATTTATCTCATCCTTTTCTCAAATTGACATCAACATCAAATATTTTCTCCGACTTAATACTAGGGTCCGTCATTTTCATAATTTATTTTGTGACATTAATCGCATCAGCAGTTTCCTGCCTCCTCTTTATCAATATGCACTACTATTATTATTACAAAACAAACCCTGATTTAATAAATCGGGCAAGAAATACTTGATCCTTTGCCCTAAAGCTTTTGCTTTCCTGCCCGGATGTTATAAATATTTGGGCAGGAACAAAACTGAATGAGACAGGCCGTACAGTGGGAACAGAAGTTAAAATTTGTGGAATAAACAGCAACGAAGCCCTTAACGCAGCACAGGAAGCTGGTGCGGAATATCTTGGTTTTGTTTTTTTTTCCAAAAGCCCGCGTCATGTTTCTGCAGAACAGGCTGCTGCCCTCACAAAACAGGTAAAGCCCGGCACACAAAAGGTTGGCCTACTGGTTAACCCCAGTGACGATGATATTCGCCAGATAACTGAACAAGCGTCTTTGGATATCTTGCAACTCCATGGCGGAGAAACGCCAGAGCGCGTGGCCGAAATCAAAAGGAACTTTGGCCTTGAAGTGATGAAGGTCATCAAGGTTTCAGAACAAAAGGATTTTGAAACAGTACCTGTTTTTGAAGAAGTCTCTGATCGCCTCCTATTTGATGCCAAACCACCAAAAGATCTAAAAAATGCACTCCCCGGCGGTAATGCAATTTCCTTTGACTGGCGCTTACTTGCTGGGAAAAGCTGGAAGCGCCCATGGATGCTGGCGGGCGGTTTGAATTGTGACAATGTGCAGGATGCTATTCGTATTTCCGGCGCACCCGCTGTTGATGTCTCTTCCGGTGTTGAAGACAAGCCCGGTCTGAAATCAATTGATAAGATTCACGCCTTTACATCCAAAGCCCACAATACGTGATACCCGAAGACATGATGCCTGATTCTGTTCTTGTATTTCTGACACACTTTGGTGAGATACAGTTTCTTATTGCTGCGACAGTCTGCATCTATTGGATTATCTGCCCTAGATTAGGGACACGTTTGTGGTTTGCCCTCTGCCTATCAAGTTCCGTCCAACAGACCCTTAAAATGACCATTGCGCAACCACGTCCCTATTGGTTGAATCCGGACCTTTTGGCGATCGAAAAAAGTACCTCATACGGCATGCCCTCTGGGCACGCACAAACGCCACCACTCTTTTACGGTATCCTCGCTAAATCTTCGAGGCGACGTTGGGCTTATTTCCTGGCGGCTGTTATCGTGATACTCACAGGTTGGACAAGGATCACCGGTAATGTTCACAGCACGGAACAGGTGCTTACAGGCTGGACCATTGGCGTTTTGCTTCTCATTTCCATATTTTTGCTGGAAAAACCTGTCTCCCGATGGTGGCAAAAAAGCACCTTTATCATCCGTGTATCGGGTTCTTTCGCTTTTTGCGCCGTTTTAATGGGCGTCGGTCTATGGTCAGCGTCCAATGCCGGACAGCAAATTGTTCCTGCAATTTGGGTCGAAAACGCAGGACATCCTCTGCGCCCTGTCAAAGCCGACAACATAATTATTGTGCCTGGCCTTTTGTTCGGCTGGCTTCTGGGTCTTGCATTTTTGGATGGGAAATACCCACCAAAACCTGAAAACAAGCTCAAGCTTGCCTTGCGACCTTTGCTTGGGCTACCTCCCTTGGCGCTATTGCTCGACGTTGCACCCGGCAAAGAAATAGAGCTTATTTTGATTGTCACCTTCGTCGTTGGTACCCTTGCCGGATTATGGTCCAGTTATGGAGCACCTTTTCTTTTCAAGATATTAAAGATCTAAGTATCGGATCCCTTGCAGGATGGTGGCTTTTCAGGCAAAGTCCGCCCAAGATAGATCATAGAGATCCGATAAGGTTGCAGAGTAGATATGACAACACCTAATTCTTATATGAACGGCCCTGACGAGCGTGGACATTTTGGTATTTTTGGCGGTCGCTATGTCGCTGAAACATTGATGCCTCTTATTCTCGAAGTCGAAAAAGCCTACGATGCAGCCAAGGCTGATCCTTCGTTTCAAAAAGATTATGACTATTACGCCAAACATTACGTTGGCCGCCCAAGCCCGCTTTATTTTGCAGAACGCCTGACCCGCGAACTCGGCGGCGCAAAAATTTACTTTAAGCGTGATGAGCTGAACCACACAGGTTCACACAAAGCAAACAACGTACTCGGACAGATTCTTCTGGCCAGACGTATGGGTAAAAAACGTATTATCGCAGAAACTGGCGCCGGACAGCATGGTGTTGCCACAGCAACGTTCTGTGCCCTTTTTAATCTGCCCTGCGTTGTTTACATGGGCGCGACTGATATCGCACGACAGGCACCAAACGTCTTTCGCATGAAATTGTTAGGGGCCGAGGTTATCGGCGTTGAAAGCGGTACGGGTACTCTGAAAGATGCCATGAACGATGCGCTGCGCGATTGGGTAACCAATGTCGAAGAAACATTTTATATCATCGGCACCGCCGCTGGCCCACATCCCTATCCGGTCATGGTTCGTGATTTCCAATCCATTATTGGCCGCGAAGCAAAAGAACAGATGCTAGAAGCCGAAGGTCGTTTACCCGACCAACTCGTCGCCTGTATTGGTGGTGGCTCGAACGCAATTGGCCTGTTCCATCCTTTCCTGGATGACAAAGATGTCGCGATTACAGGTGTAGAAGCCGCTGGTTTCGGTGTAAAAACCGATAAACACGCCGCATCACTAACAGGCGGCAAACCCGGTGTTCTTCATGGAAACCGGACGTTCCTGTTGCAGGATGATGATGGGCAGATCCAAGATGCGCACTCTATCTCTGCTGGCCTAGACTATCCGGGCATTGGGCCAGAGCATTCATGGCTACATGACATTGGTCGTGTAAATTACGCATCCGCCTCAGATACCGAAGCATTGGAAGCCTTTCAGATGCTGTCAAAGGTCGAGGGGATCATCCCCGCACTTGAACCAGCACACGCATTGGCGCATGTGACCAAGATTGCACCGGACATGGGCAAAGATAAAATCATCCTCATGAACCTTTGTGGTCGCGGCGATAAAGATATCTTTACTGTTGCCGAAGCACTCGGCGTAGAGATTTAGGGGGAAGATATCATGAGCCAAACAAGACTTGAAAAGCGTTTCGCTGACCTGAAAGAAGAAGGTAGAGGTGGCCTTGTTACTTTTGTAACCGCAGGTGATCCCGATTTTGAAACCAGCCTAGAGCTTGTCAAAGGATTACCCAAAGCTGGTGCAGATGTCATCGAACTCGGCATGCCATTTTCCGACCCAATGGCTGATGGCCCTGCAATTCAGGCCTCTAGCTTACGTGCATTGCGCAATGGCATGACACTGAGCAAAACACTCGACCTCGTGCGTGCCTTTAGACAAGACAACCAGGATACGCCAATTATCCTGATGGGATATTACAACCCGATCTACATCTACGGCGTAGATAAGTTTCTAACCGACGCCAAATCAGCAGGCGTCGATGGTTTTATCATCGTCGACCTGCCACCGGAACATGATGATGAATTCTGTATTCCTACGATGGAACAGGGTTTACACTTCATCCGACTGACAACCCCAACAACAGTTGGTGACAGATTACCGAAAGTGCTTAACAACACGAGCGGTTTTGTATATTACGTATCCATCCTTGGCATTACAGGTACTGCTGCCGCGTCTGACAGTGCGACCCACGAAGCAGTAGCGCGCCTAAAAGCCGAAACAGATTTACCTGTTGCCGTTGGCTTTGGTATTCGGACCCCCGAACAAGCCGCTAAGGTGGCAACAGTTGCGGATGCCGCGGTGGTCGGATCTGCAATTATCGATAAATTAAGAGAAAACTTGGATGATGATAACCAGGCGAAACCTGGCCTCAGCCAAGCAGTATTGGAATACGTACGTACGCTGGCAGATGGTGTACGTGGATCCCGTACTTAAATTGAAACAAGTAAGGCAGAAAGCATGAACTGGATTTCCAACTACGTCCGCCCAAAGATCCGTGCGCTGGTACAGAAAGACACGCCAGATGATCTATGGGTAAAATCACCTGCCACAGGCCAGATGATTTTCAAAAAGGAATTGGAAAAGAACCTCTGGGTCTGTCCCTATAGCGGGCATCACATGCGGATCTCTGCGAGAAAACGCCTTGAGACTCTTTTTGATGATGGCGACTACACTCTCGTAGAGTTACCAAAGACTCTTACTGACCCGCTAAAATTCAAAGATTTGAAAAGATACACGGACCGTATCAAAGATGCCAATGCCAAGAATGAAGACAAAGAGGCCATTCTTGTTGCCCGCGGAACAATGGGCGGTATGCAAACAGTTGTCGCCGTCTTTAACTTTTCCTACATGGGCGGTTCTATGGGAACAGCTGTTGGCGAAGGACTTCTGACAGCCGCGAAACTTGCTGTTCTTCAAGAAGCACCTTTGCTAGTGATCCCCGCATCTGGTGGCGCTCGAATGCAAGAAGGCATTCTCTCGCTGATGCAGATGCCACGTTCAATCATCGCGGTTGATATGGTCAAGGATGCCGGACTTCCTTATGTGGTTCTGTTAACAGACCCGACCACGGGTGGTGTTTCTGCCTCGTTTGCCATGCTTGGGGATATCGCCATTGCCGAGCCTCAGGCCAATATCGGTTTTGCCGGAAAACGTGTGATCGAAGAAACCATCCGCGAAAAATTACCGGAAGGCTTTCAGACTGCCGAGTATCTTTTAGAACATGGCATGGTCGATATGGTGGTTCATCGCCACGATCTACGCGAGACACTTATTCGGGTCTTCAATCTTTTGACTCAAAAAGGTCCTTCGGCAGAAATTTTGCCGCTCAAAGGCACTGAAGAGCCAAAAGAAGAAATCAAAGAACAGAACGACCCGGCTGAATAAGCCGGGTCCGTCCCTTTGGTAAGAAACACCAAGCCACAAACTTCTATCAGGTAGAGATATGACCATGCGCCGGAGTGATATCGTCTTAGAGCGCCTTAGCCTCTTGCATCCCAAAATTATTGACCTGTCCCTCAGTCGTGTAGAGCGTTTATTGGGTTTACTTGATCACCCAGAGGAAAAGTTACCACCTGTTATTCACGTCGCCGGCACCAATGGCAAAGGATCTTTCCTTGCCTATCTCAGGGCAATTCTGGAAGCACACGACAAGGGCGTTCATCTCTACACTTCTCCCCATCTGGTAAAATTCCACGAACGGATCAGGCTGGCAGGGGAATTGATTTCCGAAGATGAGTTGGTCTCGCTACTTGAAGAATGTGAAAAGGTAAACGGCCCGGATTCCATAACTTTTTTTGAAGTCACAACCGTTGCGGCATTCCTTGCTTACAGTCGTCACAAAGCGGATGCTCTCTTGCTTGAAACAGGGCTGGGTGGTCGTCTCGATGCCACTAACATGATCGCGCAACCCGCTCTCACAGCCATCACTCCTATTTCCGTAGATCACACCCAGTTCCTGGGGGAAACCATCGAAGAGATCGCCGCTGAAAAAGCTGGCATTCTCAAATCCGGGATTCCCTGTGTGGTTGGCAAACAACCAAAAGCCGCCCTCGACGTCATAAAAGCCCGCTCCAAAGAAATAAGTGCCGAACTTTATATCGAAGGTGAAGATTGGGTTGTGATCCCGGATGCAAAAGGTTTCGTCTTTAAAGGACGTCATGGGGAGGCACATTATCCAAACCCCAACCTTTTGGGAGAACATCAAGTTGAGAATGCCGCTTTGGCCGTTGCGGCCACCGATATTCTGACAAGCTCATTTGATCTCAAAAAAGATAAAATCCAACAAGGCCTGACCCAAGCATATTGGCCCGGTCGTATGCAGAAGTTGACCAAGGGTCTATTGCCCGATCTTCTTCCTAATGACTCTGAACTTTGGCTCGATGGCGGTCACAACGAATCTGCCGGACTTGCTTTGGCAAAAATTCTCAAGACATGGCAAGACAAACCAGTTCATATAATCTACGGCATGCTCAACACAAAAGCTGCCACAGATTATCTGCGCCCCCTAGCTCCGCTTGGGTCCAGCCTACGTGCAATTGAAATCCCTTTTGAAGCCGCTTCTCTGAGTGCTGAAGATGCTGCCGCTCATGCTGTTGAAGCTGGTTTTGATGCCAAGCCCTGCGCCTCTGCACAACAGGCCGTTGAAGAGATTCTTGCCCAAGAAGAACCCGGACGCATTCTGATCTGTGGTTCTCTCTATCTAGCGGGACATATCCTCGCGGAAAGCCATTAGTCAGAAGCCAAGTTAACGCGACCCTTAGCCCAAGACTAAGCCTAGCTTTTTTGGTTAAAACCCTCTATTCTGATTCTACCTAGAAAGAGGACGAAACCATGCCAATCATACGTGTGGAAATGTTCCAAGGTCGTTCGCTTGAGCAAAAACGTGCTCTGGTCAAAACGCTGACCGAAGAAACGGCCAGAATCACAGGCTGCAATACCGAAGCGGTGTATGTCGTTATCGACGATGTTCACAAAGAAAATTGGGGTGCCGGAGGTATTCTCCACACCGATAAAGTGCACCACTAATTTTATCCGGCTTGTGCCTACTGGAACGAAATAATCAAGATAACGCACCACTTGTGTGCCTGTTTGTATTTCAGTAATTCCCCACAAAAAAAGCCCCGCAAAATGCAGGGCTTTTATCTTGAGACAAAACGTCAAATACGCGGTTTCGTCTTATGCAAGAGAAGATGTAATCCACTCTTTTAATTGACCTTTGGCAATTGCGCCTACTTTTTGCGCAACGATTTCACCATCTTTGAAAAGAAGTAATGTTGGAATACCGCGAACACCATATTGCTGTGGAGTCATTGAATTTTCGTCAATATTTAGCTTGGCAATAGTAAGAGAGCCGCCCATTTCTGCCGCGATTTCATCCAGCGCAGGCGCAATCATTTTACAAGGACCACACCATTCAGCCCAGAAATCCACGAGAACAGGGACATCCGCTTTAAGAACGTCGGCTTCAAAAGAATCATCGCTGATTGCGATCGTTGACATAGTATACCTCTTGCCATTTGTTTGTGTGCGATGAAAAGAACGTAATACGTCTTTCCCATCACATCGTCAGCATGAATGTAGGGATGCAGGTCCCCCTGCGTCAAGGTTCATATTCAACAAGAATGTTATCCGGCAAGTGCATCAACCGGGCTTCGTCGGTCCAAAGCAGATGTGCTTCTACTTGATAATTCGGATAAATTTGCCTCAGAACTGTACGATACGCCGCCATTTGACGCAGATAAGAGCGGTGAACATTTTCGATTTTTTTAGGCGGTGGGCGATTGGTTTTATAGTCGATAATTTTTACTTTATTGTCCGTTATGATTAATCGGTCCACCTGCCCGGAAATAACTTCAACATCCCCATCGCGATGAACCAACCCCACAACAGGGACTTCTGCCCGGCTTCCTTCGCCAAAAATGTCCTGATAATCCGGATGATTGAGGACAGACAATGTTTCCGTCAATAACGTAGTGACCTGATCAGAATCTAATTCATGTAGTGGTGATTCCAGATATCGCCGCCCCGACAATTCCCATTTTTCTTTAGGTAAATCCGGCAGTGTTTGTAAAAGACGATGGATGATCCGCCCTCGCTTGAACCGTGAGCCATCGTCTTGCCCCAGAGGCGAACGTACAGGCGGTTCATCATCTTTTGCTCTGGATGGGGCGAGAGGTCTTGGCGGAACTGGTTCCTGATCCGGATCGACAGACGCCCATAACGGTAAGCTTCCATCAAAATGATCAACAACCGCTTCTTCTTTACCCGCTTGAATCTGAACTTCCTGCGTATTCTCCTGAACACGGCCCATTGCGTCCCACATGCCAGCTGGATCTTCGGGAAAAGAAAACTCGACCTCTTCGCCATGTTCATTCAGAGCCGCTTGCGCCAAGGCATACCAGCTATCCTCAGACGGTTCACGCGCGCCCGTCCAGCCACAAATAATCAAACGATCCTCGGCACGGGTTAAAGCCACGTATAAAAGTCGCCGGTATTCCCGCAAGCCATCCTTGCGAAGCTGATCTCGCGCAGAAGAAATGATTTCTGTATTCATCGCCGTTCGTGGTGACCATACAGGAAGATTACCCTGCTCTTTCAACCACACAACACCCCGATCAGCCTGTGGTATCTGTGTTGTATCCGGTAAAATAACCACAGGCGCCTGAAGACCTTTTGACCCGTGCACGGTCATGATACGTACCGCACCACCCCCCTGTTCAAGGTCACGTTTGATTTCCTGATCGCCGACTTCAAGCCAATGCAAGAAGCCCTCTAGCGACGGCGTTTCTTCCCGCTCATAGGCAAGTGCAAGAGAAAGGAATTCTTCGATAGGATCACGCGCATCAGGCCCCAGTCTGGACAAGAGCATTTTCCGTCCGCCCAAAGAACCAAGAATATGAGAGAATAATTCAAAAGGTGGCGTATAGTCTGCACGCGCAAGCAAACCGTTCAAAAAACCTGCTGCGCGGGCGAAGGTATCGTTGGATTTCGCTTTGTCTCTCAATCGGGACCACAAGCTTCCTTTGCGATTATACGCCAAATCAAAAAGCTGATCGTCATCCAACCCAAGCAACGGTCCCTTCAAAACTGTGGCCAGCGTCAAATCATCTTCGGGTAACAACAAAAAGCGTCCCAACGCGACAAGATCCATCACCGCCATTTGATCGGTCAGCACCATCCGGTCCACCCCGGAAACAGGCACAGCCAAAGTTTTGAGTTCGCGCACCAGTTCTTCAACAAAGGCATTACGACGGCGAACCAAGATAAGAATATCACCGGGGTCAATACGCCTGCCCTGTGATGGTAACTGACAGACGGGATCATCAATTCCAGCTTCGGCAAGGGTCCAGTAATGGATACGTCGCGCCAACACACTTGCCAATCGTGCCCGGGATTCCATTTCCGCTTCTTGTGCTAACGGTAGAGTCCACGGTGTGTCTTCAGTCGCGCCCTCACTTACCATCAACGGCCAAAGTTCAACGCGCCCAGCTTGCCCCAATCGAACTGGTTGATGTTTTAGAAGATCTTCATGAAAAGAAACGCCATCTGCTGCCGAGGGATAGGAAAAAACCTGATCAACAGTTGAAAGTACTGACGGTGTCGAACGAAAAGACACGTCCAGACTAATACGTTGCCATTTTTTTTGGGCGATCTTGACGCGTTTCTCGAAATGTTCGCGCATTTGCTCGAACTTGGCTGGATCTGCACGTTGGAACGAATAAATAGATTGTTTAACATCCCCCACAGCAAAGATAGTTCTGATGTCTTCTCTTGCACCCTCGCCGTCAAAGAACTCATTACAAAGTGCCTCGATAACTTCCCACTGTTCCGGGTTGGTATCCTGTGCCTCGTCAATTAAGACATGATCAATGCCCCCATCGAGTTTAAAGAGCACCCAGGCAACAGCCCGTTCCCCTTTTAAAAGGTCCCGTGTTTTTAGAATAAGATCGTCGTAATCCAGAAAGGCGCGGGTTTCCTTATATCGCTCGTACCGTGATAAAATAGCAATGCCCAAGTCAAGCAGCGACGATGTTGCTTTCGCAACACCAATTGCATTGAGCTTCTCGTTCAACCGAATCAGACGTTCGGCTTCATCCATCAAGATATCCGGCAGTTGTGGCAGGACGGATAAGGCCCCTTTTGTTGCTAATCGACTTTTGATGCTTCCAGCTTGTGTGAAAAAGATCGTCCGGTAATCACTGTATTTTGCTTGCCTTGCGTCTGATGGACTCTCAATCCATTTTTTAAGAAGATGCCCACGTTCTTGATCAGATTTTGCGCCTTGCAAAAGAGCATCCGCCGCATGTGAAAGCTGTATCGTGTTGAAAGCCCCATCGTCACACGCCGAGTTTAATAGATCTGTCGCACTACTGTTTGGATCAACACCAAGAGTTTCGTAGATCGTCTTCTTAAGACCTTGCTGATTGCCGTACTGATCCAGAAGATCTGAAATTCGCCCACGTTCTCGGATAATTTCCTGTACAAGCGATCCAAACGATTGTTCCTGAGTATAGGCCGTGATGCATTCCAATGCGTCAGTAACAGCCTGTTCACTCAATCCTCCACGGCCAGAGAGAACATCTTCACGGGACCTGAACAGAAGTTCTTCTGCAGAACGATCATCAAGGATTTGAAAATTCGGGGCCACTCCTGCTTCCAGAGGGAATCGTCCCAGCAATGATTGGCAAAAAGCATGAATTGTCTGAATCTTCATACCGCCGGGCGTATCCAGAACACGCGCAAACAGTCGCCGTGCTGTCTGTAATTCATCCTGCGTCGCACTTCGACCAAACAGCTTTTCAAGCTCTTTGACAAGATCATCTTCAGGAATAGTGGACCAGCCAGCCAGTTTGTCAGACAGACGGTTAGCCATCTCAGCGGCAGCCGCCTTGGTAAAGGTCAGCGCCAGAATTTTCCCCGGTTCTGATCCACTCAACAGCAAATTCAAAATACGATCGGTCAGAACTTTTGTCTTACCTGCCCCCGCAGAGGCGCCCACCCAAACAGATGTGGTTGGATCTGCCGCCTGTCTTTGCTCATTGGTTGCTTGCCGGAGGATATCATCAATGCTTAGCGTCATAGATCACCCTCCCCACCTGTAGACAACTCCTTAATACGCGCCAGATGCTCAAAATCATTATAGACAAGAGCTTGGTTCGGTCTGGGCCGCGCTGCGTACGGCGTTTCCTGATAATCAAATTCAGCAATCAGATCTTGCAAACCTTCGATGGCAATTTTTGCGATCTGTCCAACACCTTCTTTTGCACCGCGCTGACCCAGCGCATTTTTATTCTCACCCGCCGGATCACCACCCGTTAACCGCCAATAAAGTAATTCTTTAACGTCATCAGGCAGGATGCCAAATCCGCCTTCTATCGCAATGGCGGCTTCCAAAGGCAGTTGTGGGGAAATCCCCTGCAACACATTCTTGGCACTTGGAACTGTTCCCGTTTTATAATCGAGTATCGCCAAGCCACCTGTTGCCAATTCATCGATGCGATCTGCCTTGGCCGTCAAGGTAAAGTCTCCCGCTGGTCCGTTCAGAACAAGCTTACCAGTGACCTCAACATGGGATTTGGAAACCAGTTTCCGACGCAGGATTTCTTGTTCCACAAACCACTTGGCAATACGCTGAAACCGTGGCCACCAGAAAGACCAGATACCAGGACGGTCTTTAACCGCAGCAAATACACCTTCCCCAATGATGAGAAGCTGCTGCTCTGCGTTTTCAGGTAAAGCATCCGGATATTGCTTGAGAAATTTTTCAAGTGCTTCATGAATCAAGCTTCCCTTATCTGCCCCAGATGGATCTGCATCCAGAGGATCAAGCTTTCGAAGCTTTAATATCTTTTGAGCATAAAGTGCGTAAGGATCCCGCATCCACGTTTCAATACGGGTGACCGAAAGGTTTCGGGGGCGCGCGGAAACTGGCGGTGTCGGTGCCGGTGCTTTTATCTGGATGCGCGTTTCCGGCAGATCCATTGCCTCTGCCCAACCTAACCACTTCCTGGCATCCTTCTGTAAAAAGCCCCGAAGGCCTTTACCTTCCAACAAAGCTTCAATACGAAGCAACCAACGCGAGGGAACCGTTGGTGCTCCCTCTACCTTTTCTGATCGGGTTAAGAATACTTCTGGCGCACAAAAAGCCTGAACAAAATCCTGCGCAGATAATCCGACCTGCTGCTCAGGTTGCGGCAGCCCAAAATCCCGTCTCATCGGGCGGCTCATCCATGGACCGGGTTTTGCCTCTGCCGGCCAACTACCCTCGTTCAAACCGCCAAGAATAACCACATCAGCATGCTGCAAACGAGCTTCAATTGCCCCAAGAATACTCAACCTTGGATGCGCCCCAAAAGGCGCACGCACAGCGCGCCCCACCATAAGAGCTGCAATTAATTCAGGATATCGGCGTGGAGATACATCAGGAGCATCACCTGCGGCTTCTCGTAAATCAGCAACAAACTCTGCTGTTGCGCTACCGTCATCCCCGGCCCAAAGCCTTTCTGCCCCGCTTTGCTCATCTGTAGAAGCCAGAAATTCGGCAAACTCAATATGAGAATCAAGTAAGGCGCGAAAAGATTGTGTGCCCCCCCGAATATGATCATCAAAAACCTGCCCCGCCGTGATAAGACGCTGTAGCAGACCCTGAATTTCATGACTGTCTTCAACATCGTCTCCAAGGGCTGCCATTAGCCCTTCAAGTCCCGATGCAGGTCGAACCCCACGCAGCACCGTGATCTCTAACTGGCGAATAATACGTTTGAAAACACCAATCTGCATTCCAGCGGCACAAAGCGGATGTTTCATTGCCGATAGGAAAGAAATTGGCGACAGCCCAGACACCATCATTTCGGCTGTTAGCCGCAAAAAAACTGCCGGGGCAGCTTCGGGCAAAGGAGAGCCCGCAGAATCATCAATTGTAATCGACCAGCGTTCCATCTCTGCCGTAACCCGGCGAGCGAGGTCTCGATCCGGTGTAATCAAAGCAGCTGTTTTCTCGGGTGTTTCCAGAACTGATCTTAAAATAAGGGAAATGGCCAAAGCCTCTTCACCCGGTCCCGGACAATCCAGTCGAGATACCTTTTCAAGCGATTTCTGGAATATCGAAATATCCGACTGTTCTATATATCTTTGCCATTGCGTTGTTGCCTGTGCCGGACGCATTGCCATATGCACAAAATCAACCCGCGTTTCAGGTGCTCTGCTTTTAAGCTCAGACCTTCCCAAATCAATTTCACCTGAATCAGCGACAACGGCACCATAAGGCCAGGACTGCAAATCAGACCTTGGGATGTCCAAACGTTTTAGGAGGCGCGCCAATCCATTTTGGGGGTGCGAGCTATCTTTCAAAAACTCACGCCAGGTATCATCGTCTGCCGTTAAATCAACACCCGGCAAAATCACCACACCTTGCGGGCATTTGGAAATAACGCCAATTAAATCAGCGGCCGCCGGAATGGACCCTGTTGAGCCAGCAACAATGAGGGGGTGATCCGGGGGGCATTGTCGCCAAAATTCTGCCTGACCTTCCAAAAGACGCCGCCGTCTTTCTGCCGGGCCAATACCACCAGTAGCCTCTTCGACTGTCGGCCAAATTTTCGTTAAAATTTCAAGAAATTCCAACGTGATCTGCCAATGCACAGCATAGTCTTCGGGCACAAGATCAGATAACTCGGTAAAGCTCAGACCTTCGGTTTGTACCTGATCCAGAAAGCGGCCGAGTTCTCCGGCAAGACGAACCGCCTGATCTTCCGGGATAATATCCCCGCCATTTGCCTTGACCTGTGACGCCGACCATTTCAGTACCAGCTGACTCAATAACAACTGACGCCTTAAGGATGACAGGACAGGTGGAAGATCAAGATCCTGACCAATAGCCACGTCAGCGGCTGACATCAACAGCTCATCGGGGTCTAGATCGCCCAACGGCAACATTCTTGGTAGCATCATGGCTTTGCCATCAGACGCCCGTAAAAAAGCCTGTTGCAAACTTCGACAAGCGCGTCTTGTCGGTAAAAGAATCATTACCTTGGAAAATTCCAAAGGGTTACCACCCCAGCGTTTTAAAATTCCCTTGGCTAATGCGTCAACAAACGATGCATTCGAAGCGATAGAATATACATCTTTCACAGCTTCTCTCGTCTCAGGGAGCTCTACCTCAAAGGGAAGTTCAAAAGTCATTATCGAGATGCCGCTGGCAACATGTTTTGTAAAAGCCCCTCTACTTCACGAAGGCCTTCGGGGGTGCCAACATGAAACCATTCCCCGTCATGTTCTAAGCCGCATAACCGATTAGATACCAAAGCTCTGTCAAAAATTTCGTTGAGAGAAAAAGACCCTTGAGGCGCATCAACGAAAAGCTTTGGATGCAAAATTTGAATGCCTGCATATACATAAGGCGCAGTTATTGCTTCACCTCGACGACATAATCTTTTTTCATTCTTCAAAAAGAAATCACCCGCGCCTTCGTATCCATAGGCCTTGGATTTTGGATGAACCAGAAGCAACGCATCCATCACATCAGGATTCCAAAAATTCATAAGACGCTTGATCGCTGCGTCAGTACCATCAAGCCAACAAACATCGCCGTTCACGACAACAAAGGGATCATTCCCCAAAAGTGGAAGCGCCTGCGTAACACCTCCCCCCGTCTCAAGGATTTCATGCTCTTCAGAAAAAGTAATCATCGGATCATCATAAGCATCGACAAAGCCCTGAATTTGCTCTTTCAGATAAAAGCCATTCACGACTATTTTATGTATGCCTGCCGTTCTCAACTTCGCGATAATACTTTCCAACATTGGCACCCCGAGAACAGGGACCAAGGGTTTCGGGATAGTCTCTGTTATTGGTCTCATCCGCTTGCCAAAACCAGCAGCCAATACCATCGCATTTTTTATTGTCATCGGGGTTACTATGTCCTGCCTATCAACCAGATCAATCCTCGATCAAGTCACACTTAAAGAAAATACCAGATTCAAAAGAATGCCAAGCCTAGGAAAATAAAGGATCTAATCGTTCTCGCCATTTGAGATCACCCAAAAGCTTCAATGATCTTGCGGTTTCCCCCTGTCCGTAAGACAGCTTTACCAGCAAATGTCCACGCGGCATTAAAAAACCTAGTCTATCTGGCCATTCGATAAGTGAAATGCCTTCGGTAAAAGCTTCTTCTATACCAAGTTCGTAGGCTTCTTCCGGATCTTCAAGCCGATAAAGGTCAAAATGCCAAATCTGTCGCTCAGCCCGCTCATATATTTGAACCAAGGTAAAAGTTGGGCTGGGGACTTCCTCTATTTGCTCCATCCCATCCATTGCAGGAAAAGCATTAATCAAGGCGCGGGAAAATGCTGTTTTACCAGCACCAAGATCCCCATCCAGAGCTAAAACATCACTCTCTTTTAGAAATGGTGCCAGACGGTGTGCAAAGTTCCGGGTTTCGCTTTCATCAGCAAAGGCAACCTCGCCAATCAGGTTCTCTGCTGTCACGATGTCTGTTCCTCTGCCCGGGATTGACCGTCCCCACTCGCCTCAACACCCACCCCTGTCTCAGCGGCTTCCTGATCTTCAACATTTTCCCGTTTTTCGGTATTTGCGTTAATTGTATCGGAAACAACTTTGCGAATTCCACCCGGCTTTTCCGGATCTTCAAGCAATGGGATATGACAGGTTACTCTGGTTCCCTCATTTATTTCGGATTCAATTTCAACCCAACCACCGTGAAGCTCCACAAGGCTTTTAACAAGAGACAGACCAAGGCCTGCACCCGCCTGTTTTGCGTGTCCTTCACCGCGTTCAAATTTATGGAAGACCCTTTCTTGATCTTCCTGGCTGATGCCAACACCATTGTCTTTTACTGAAATACGCAGTTCATGATCACGGCTTGCGGTGATATCAACTCTTTCCCCTTCAGGTGAAAATTTAAGTGCATTCAACAACAGATTATATAGCGCTTGCGTCAAGCGGCGTTCATCTACCAATACAAAGCCAATATTGTCATCACAGACTATATTCACATCTATATTCCGATAACGCGCTCTTTCGTGCCCGATGGTATGAAGGTGTTGCAGCATATGCTCGACCTTAACCTCAGCAAGGTCGAGATGCAGATAACCTGCTTCAATAGTCGCCAGATCCAATATGTCATTGATTAACGCCATCAACCGTTGCGATGATTCAACAATAGCCTGACTATATTCTCTCTGTCGGCTGTTAAGTTCACCAAAGAATTGATTTTCCAGAATTTCAGCAAAGCCGACAATCGCATTTAGCGGCGTTCTCAGTTCATAAGAAACATTCGCGATAAACTCTGTTTTCAGTTTATCCGCCGTCTCCAAAGCTTCATTTTTCTCGAGAAGGGCGCGCTCTACAGTAAAGGAGTCTGTTACATCAAGAAATGTCAACAAAGTCGCCCCGTCTGGCAGCATAACTTGCGCCCAGTCAAGAACAACACCATCAGCCCGGAATTTACGACCAGATCTGACCTCAGGCTCACAAACACGTGCGACCATCATTTCCAATTGGCTGTCCCAGTCTTCACCCTTAACCTCAAATAGATCTCTGCTCTGTTGAACAACATCCCTGACATGTGGTTCGCTATTGAGGAAATCTTCGGGAAGCTTCCAGAGTTGGGCAAAGTTTGGATTGTACAACTTCAGACGACCGTCGGCACCATACACCACAACAGCTTCGTATAACTTGTTCAACGTCTCACGTTGTACCGCAGTAAGCGTATTATACGACCGTTCCAAAGCAAGACGGTCTGTAACGTCTTCGACCGTTTCAAGTACGCCACCAAAGGGGTGCGCAGTTGCAACAGACCGTAGTGTTGTTCCATCGGTAAGGTGCAACAACTCTTCAACGGGTTCGATCATCGTGCGATAATCACGGAGCCTCTGTTGTTTAAATTCAGGAAAATTCGCGTATTCTGGCAACCTGCGATTTTCACGCATCGTGTCTAAAATCTCACTTAAATGAGGTTCCGATTTCAAGAAATCTTCATTCAATTTAAACAAGGTTGCATAGGCTGAATTAAAGAAGGTCAGACGTTCATCAGGGCCAAATATTGAAATGGCTATGCCCAGATTTTCAAGAACCTGAGCATGAGCACTGATATGCCGCCCCAGCTTGTTTTCAGCTTCCTCCAGGCCCGTTTGATCGACGGCAAACCCCAACAGCGTTTTATCATCCAGCTTTCTTTCACTAAATTCTAAAAGTCGCCTTTCGCCCGCTATAATTGCATGATGCTTATCACAAGCGATTTCACCATTATCGAACGCCTGTCGGGCAAGGCTGTGAGTTTGGGAAACCTTTGACCGATCAACCAGTTCTATATTTTTCTGAACAATATCTTTTTGTTCTGCTTCAACAGCATTTGCGTAGGCTGTGTTACAATAGGTAATCGCAAGCTTATCATCGCGCATCCAGACGGGGATCGGTAAATTTTCCAACAAAGAAGAAACATGGCGTGATTCTTCCGCCGCTGTTTTTGCCTGCCTTTCAAGATCACTAATATCTGAAAACCAGACGACGTCTGTAATCGGCGGGTTGCTTATCACTGACTCAATACGCTGCCCATTTATACGATAGGTTCGACCCTTCGACCGCAGAGTCAGCGTAAAGGCTTTCCCTTGATCTTTTAGGCTATCAAAGGCCTCTGTCAGTGTGTTGGCTTCGCCTGTTCCCCGCTGAAAAGCAATTGAGATTGCATTGAAATCAATCTCTCCTTTATCAAGGCCAAATTCACGCACAACGCCAACACTGGCCCGTGTCTTTTTGTCATGGTGGGAATAGGTGACGCACCCAAGTGGGGCCGCCAGAACAGCAGCACGATCCAGTGACGATTTTATCTGTAGATCGTGAAGTTTTTGTTTAAGCAACTGCCAGCGATGACGATATGCAAAAACAATTAACCCCGACCCAAGCAGGATAATGAGAGTAAGAAAGAAACCCGGCAGGTAAGCCGAAAATGACGACACTGCGTTCCCCTCAATAAGTGCAGAAAATCCATATTTTGTGTTGGATTTTTTGAAGCGGCCAGAAAACCCTTATCAAGTGTAATAAGTTTACCCTGTCAAAACAAGGTGTTGAACGCAATCAGGGGACACAGAAATTAATCTGCATCCCCTGAAGACAACGTTTCCTAGCTGTCATGGCGAAAAAGCTCGCCAATCTAACCTTAATAACGCAATTAGTAACGGTAGTGATCCTGTTTGAAAGGACCTTCTACTGGTACGTCAATATAATCAGCTTGTTCTTGTGTCAGTTTGGTCAGCTTAACACCTAGTTTCGCAAGGTGAAGTATTGCAACTTTTTCATCCAGCGCTTTAGGAAGAACATAAACTTTGTTCTCGTAGTTCGCTGAATTTTCCCATAGCTCGATCTGCGCAAGAACCTGGTTTGTGAAAGATGCTGACATCACAAAGCTTGGGTGGCCTGTTGCACAACCAAGGTTAACAAGACGACCTTCGGCAAGAATAATCAGACGTTTACCATCAGGGAATTCAACTTCGTCAACCTGATCCTTCACATTGTGCCAAGGATAGTTACGAAGAGCAGCGATCTGGATTTCAGAATCAAAGTGACCAATATTACAAACGATTGCACGATCTTTCATTTCACGCATGTGATCGATTGTAATGATGTCTTTGTTACCCGTTGTCGTGACAAAGATATCACCGATAGGAGCTGCATCTTCCATTGTTGTCACTTCGTAACCTTCCATTGCGGCCTGAAGCGCACAAATTGGATCAACCTCGGTTACAAGAACACGTGCACCCTGTGTACGAAGAGAAGCTGCGGATCCTTTACCAACATCACCGAAACCACCAACAACAGCAACTTTACCAGCAACCATTACGTCTGTTGCACGTTTGATGCCGTCAACGAGGGATTCGCGACAGCCATAAAGGTTATCGAACTTGGATTTTGTAACTGAATCATTCACGTTGATTGCAGGTACTTTCAATGTGCCTTTTTTGGCCATTTCATACAGACGATGAACACCTGTTGTCGTTTCTTCAGAAAGACCACGAATATCGTCCAGAAGTTCTGGGAAATGATCGTGCACCATAACAGTCAGGTCGCCGCCATCATCAAGGATGAGGTTTGGCTTCCAGCCATCAGGACCTTCAATTGTCTGTTCGATACACCAATTGAACTCTTCTTCAGTCTCACCTTTCCAGGCAAAAACAGGAACACCCGTTGCAGCAATCGCCGCAGCAGCCTGATCCTGAGTAGAGAAAATGTTACAAGAAGACCAACGAACCTCTGCACCAAGGGCTGTAAGAGTTTCAATCAAAACCGCTGTCTGAATTGTCATATGCAAACAACCAGCGATTCGAGAACCCGCTAGTGGTTTGCTTTTGCCAAATTCTTCACGGAGCGCCATTAGACCTGGCATTTCAGTTTCAGCAATTGTGATTTCTTTACGGCCCCAATCAGCTAGGGACATATCCGCAACTTTATAATCAGTAAAATCTGTCATGTACTTGGCTTTCGTTTATTGCAGTAACATAAAGAAATCTTTATGTGTTTATTTTGGCAGGAAATTAACAGCCTTGAATAAATATTGCAACCCATTTTCGAAAAACTCAGCACCCTTTAGAGTTTGCAAAATATGACTGTGCTCAACTTCATTTGATATCAATATTTTATCCGGAAATGTTGCGCGAATGACTTTTTTACCCAGCAAAAGTTCTCGCGAGTGAAACAAAAGCCTCCACAACACGCCGCTTAAGCTGACTTTTAAGGCAAATCACCATATCACGATTACTATTTGCGAGTTCTTTGAGGGGCACAGCAACCGTTCGATCATCCCCAAGCACTTCATGTTCGAATAAAAATCCGATGCCCAAACCAACAGCAACCGCTTCTCGAACCGCTTCACGACTACCAAGTTCCAATTCATTCTCATAGCGCAGAGATAATTCCTTCACGGCCTTTTCAAAGACCCGGCGTGTATTTGATCCACGTTCACGTAAAATCAATGGCGCCCCCGTCAAGTCAGACAAAGAAAGCATCTTTCGAACAGCAAAAGGATGATCCTTATGGATCAAAGCAATCATTGACTGCACAGAAAGTTCATCAATTACCAGTCGATCACTTTCAGAGCAATTCGCCGTTATCCCCACATCTGCTCTTTGCGCTAAAATATCCTGTCTTACAGTTTCTGCATTACCAAGTGTGACTGTCAATTTGATACCCGGATACTTTTCACGAAATGCAGCAATGATATTCAACGCCGCATGAGGGCCATCGGCAGCTATTTTCAGATGGCCTTTCTCCAACGCAGAAGACGATGACAGATAGTTTTGAATTTCTTCTTCTTCGATAAAAAACCGACGTGTTTTATCGTACAGCACCTGACCATCCGAGGTTAAGATTGCCTTTCCACCACTGCGAATAAAAAGTGTCAGACCGTAAGATTCCTCTAGGCTCTTCACCTGTATCGTAACTGCTGGTGGGCTCAAGTTCAAAAGATTGGCCGCCCTTGAAAAACTGCCTTCTCTTGCAACAGCATCAAAAGCTCTAAGTTGGCTATGTCTCATGATGGTACCGATCCATCCTCTGAATTAAATTTTATTTAATTTATTAAATACTGAATTTAATTTGTTTTGGTAAGCCTCAATTAGCAGACTGAGGACGAAACCTAAACATCTGTTGGGAAACTTTAATGTCTAAGCAGTCCTCTCAAAACGCCAATTCAAAGGGCCATACTGAAAAGAAATCCTTTGACTACATGAACCCTTCTGTACCGCCCGAACTTCCTCTATTTGACGTTCCATTGATCAAAGCGTCCCCTGAATCGCTCCAGGGTTTTGGAACTGTCGTCACGGATTATATGTCTCATCCCGTTGAAATTGTGCAATGGCCAGCACAAGGTTGGCGCAAAATTGACGCCGGTACCGGTGACGAAGCCGGACACCTTGAAGGTATCTTTGAATTTTGGTGGGAAGGTGATGTTCTCTTGGGGCAAAACATGGCGGTAAATGATCGCTATATTCTGGGCTGGTCAGAGCAACCGGGACAAGCATCACGTACAAACAGCACACCAGACCGCTCTCAGCTCTTGATCTGGCATGCAAACTATCATCCAGATGGTGCACAGCTTTTTTATCCTTTGGATAACAAACCTTTTATTGCTGCTCTGGCAAAAACTGGGGATGATATGAAACCCGAAGATTGGGTTGCCTTCTATTGTGACGGATCATTTGGTCTGTGTATTCGTCCGGGCATCTGGCACGAAGCCATCACACCGCTTTCACAAAAGTCCCGGTTCTATGATAAACAAGGCGCTGTCCACGCCAGAGTAAGTTGCAACTTCACTGAAGAGTTTGGCGTTTTTCTTCGCATTCCTTTAACACCACCATCTGAATAGTCATGACGAGACGGATGCAAAACGGTTAAGAGTTGTAACGCTCATTATAGTCTTGGAGCATAATTGAAATACGCCCGGGATCGTGCTGGGTCATGATCGCTTCCGCACGCCGGGTGACATCTTCCATATTCAGTTTCAGGATTCTGTTTTTAACCCGTGGCAAAGCGTTAGAGCTCATAGAAAGATCTCGAACTCCCAACCCAAGCAAAAGAGGTAAATAATCAACATCACCCGCAACCTCGCCACAGACAGAAACCGGAATGTGGGCCCGTCGCGCGGCATCAACTGCAAAAGAAATCAAACGTAACACCGCAGGATGCAAGGGGTTATAAAGATAAGCGACCTGCTCTTCTGCACGGTCAATTGCCAAGGTATACATGGTCAAGTCGTTGGTACCGATAGCAAAAAAATCAGCAACCTTGGCTAGCCCGTCCGCTGCCAATGCTGCCCCCGGGACCTCGATCATAATTCCAAGCGGCGGCAATGGATCAGCAATACGAATATCTTGCTTCTTTAAACCCTTTGCGACTTCTTTCAAGACTTTACGAACTTCACGAACCTCGCTGGGTGTTGTCACCATCGGCAGCAATATCCGCAAAGGCCCATGAGCACTGGCTCTTAAAATCGCCCTCAGTTGCGTCTTTAATAGATCACGGTGTTTCAACGACAGACGAATTGCACGTAACCCAAGTGCCGGGTTTTGGGATTCTGTAGGATGTGTTCCCAAAGCAGAAACCAGCTTCTCCCCCCCGGCATCAAGCGTTCGGATCGTCACAGGGCGCCCAGCCATGCCGTCTATAATCTCTGCCAGTGCTTCGTACTGCTCTTCCTCACTGGGTAACTCTTCTCTGTTCATAAACAGAAACTCAGTTCTCAAAAGGCCAACACCTTCGGCCCCATTCGCCACGGCTTGCCCTGTTTCACGCGGCAGTTCAACATTGGCTTGCAAGCCAACTCGTTGTTCATCAACTGTTACAGCAGCAACATCACGTAAGCCGGCCAAAACCTTGACTTCACGTTCAATATCTTTGAGACGAAGCTTATAATCTTTGATACGTGCAGGGCTTGGGTTGATAATGACCCGTCCGTTTGTACCATCAATGATTATAGGCTCACCGTTTTCCACACCTTTTAAAAGGCCGGGAACACCAAGAACCGCAGGCAAACCAAGCGAGCGCGCCATGATCGCGGTGTGTCCCTCTGGTCCACCAAGAACCGTCGCAAAACCACCAATGTGGCTGGGATCCATCATTGCTGTGTCTGCAGGGGTAATCTCTTCAGATAGAATAACAGAATTTGGGGCCAACCCAGTATAGGAGTCCGTTTTCGTCTTGGTCAGATTACGAACAATGCGATGCCCAACCTCGCGAACTTCCTGTGACTTTGTTCGCAAGTATGGATCTTCCATGGCAGAAAACTTACGCGCAATCTGCCCAACCTCGGCCATTACGGCCGCTTCGGCATTTTTTTGCCCCGTTTGAATGCGCGCCTCAATTCCCCCAATCAAACTAGAGCTTTTGAGCATCTGCATATGGGCATCTAGGAGGTAACCAAGCTCTTCACTTGCAGCGCCATGAAAATCTTTTGATTGTCCGTGTAGCTTGAGAACCTGGTTTTGCGCCTTTTCAACAGCGTCGGACAAACGTTTACGTTCGCCTGCAATCTTTGCCGTCGGAACCCGATACTCCAAAATTTGAATGTCGCTGGATTCACTGACGTAGGCAGAACCAATTACCACCCCCGGAGAGACAGCAAGACCTTCGAATATACGTTCACCGGACGTGTTGGTCACAGCGCATTCCCATCTTATAATTTAAGCAAAGCGATGAAGACTTTCGCTCCCTGGTGCATATTTACCCAAAAATTTTATCAAGAGAATTAACCCTCAAAATTTGAGTAAATCAGTCTTCGTCAAACTTATTCGCGACCAATTCTTCCAGTGCTTTCATAGCTTCTTCGGCAGATGGTCCCTTGGCAGATAATTCGATTTCACATCCCGGGGCGGCCGCCAACATCATCAACCCCATAATGGAACAGCCAGATACGCTTGTCCCATCCTTACAAACGGTCACTTCTGCATCAAAAATCTCGGCAACTTTCACAAACTTTGCCGAAGCTCTGGCATGTAGACCCCGCTTGTTCAAAATCATCAATGTTTTGGTAAGCAAATTCTGATCCCCCCTTAAAACCCAAAACGATCGGTTTTAAGCGCGCTTAAAGAAGCTCTGAAGCGACGTGTATGTATTTACGACCTGCTTCCTGGGCTTCTAAAACTGCTTCCTTCATAGGTTTTGTTTCACGCAGACCAGCCAGCTTGATCAAAAGAGGCAAGTTAACACCAGCAACGACCTCAACATTGGCCTTATCCATAATAGATATGGCAAGGTTAGAGGGGGTACCACCAAACATGTCCGTTAGAATCACAACACCACTACTATCCTCTACCTTTTCAACAGAAGAGATAATTTCCTGACGCCTTTGTTCCATGTCGTCTTCAGGACCTATACACACAGTTTCTATCTGTGTCTGTGGTCCAACAACATGTTCCAATGCTGCCACGAATTCGAGAGCCAAGTCACCATGTGTGACCAGAACCATCCCTATCATGCCTTCCCTTTCCGCAGGCGCTTTCCCTTTATAGACGGGAAAATTAACAGTAAAGCATGACCACACACAAGGCGAAGCCACATACTAAAGATAAATATTCTCAAGAAAGCGGGTATTTAGCGGTTTAACAACGGTAAGAATGTCTTAGAGACTGATCGTTCATCAGCTTTCTGTCCGCTTTTTCGACCCACTGGTTACTTTGATACACAAGATTATTAATAGGGATTATTTATACCGGTCAGGCTCTTTGTCCATATCTCGATGCGCAATAATGATTTGCGGCCATACATCATCTAGTTCTTTACCTAACCATTCAGTTAAAGCAACAGATCTGTGACGCCCCCCAGTACAGCCTATTGCTATTGTCAGATAGTTTTTACCCTCTTGCTGATAGCGAGCGAGGAGTGGGATTACTAAATCCTTCAAGCGAGATGCAAAACTTGAAAAGTCAGAATCTTCACGGACATAGTCCGAAACAGCTTTGTCTTTTCCCGATAGAGGGCGCAAATGCGGATCATAATGAGGGTTTCGCAAGAAGCGCACATCAAACATAAGATCCGCTTCTCTGGGCACTCCGAAACGATAAGAGAAAGACATAACCTGTACGGTCATCACCCCGCTTTCTTCCAACCCCAGCAAACTTGTTAAGCTCTGCCTGAAATCTGCTGATGTGGTATCCGAGCTATCAATCGCAAAATCAGCGCGTGCCTGCAGCGGAGCAACCAATAATCGCTCAGCAAGAATACCGTCTTTTAGGGGACGATCTTCGGAAAGGGGATGACGACGGCGCGTTTCTTTAAAGCGTCGTTCAAGAACATCAACTGAGCAGTTCAGGAAAACCAGCGAAACATCCAACTCGGGCCGTTTTTTCAGTTCACGAATGTGCTCTAGCAGAGGGGGCGCGGAAAAATTTCGAGATCGGATATCTATGCCAACAGCCAGAGGTCGGCGGCGCGGCTGATCACCAATGACGAGGTCCAGTAAATTCAGCGGTAGGTTGTCAATTGCCTCAAATCCGTGATCTTCAAGAACCTTCATTGCGGTGGAACGACCCGCACCAGAAAGCCCCGTCACCAAAACGACTCTGAGAGGCTTTTCGATTTTACTCTCTTGAGAAACTGACATAGATGCTCGCCCTAGTACCCGATAAATGACAGAAAGAACAATATTTTACCTTACTATATCGCTTTCTGGGCGGGATATGGCAAGTAACAGCTTTGCGACAGTTGAATGATCAAAGCTGTGTAGCTGGATACAAGGGATTTCAACACCCAAGATTTTTTCTTTTCTCACGTCGGGTAATCGTTCGACTTCCCCACGAGAAACCAGATCGACAACTAACCCTAACGGCACATCAGAACAGTAAGAGAAAGACACAATTCCCAAGCCCCTGACCTCCAGTTTTCCTGCGATGGAAGGAGGAGGAGAAGCAAGAATATTATCACCCAATTTCGAAAGAAGAGTCTGATCATCTGATACAAGCTCGGCACGCCCGGCATCAATCATCCTTAAGGCTAAATCAGATTTTCCAGCGCCCGGTTCTCCCCGAAGCACAACAGCTGTCAACCATCCGCCATTCTGAAAGGCAATAGTCGTACCGTGAACAAGTTGACTATCAGACATCTATTTTTGCTCTTCGGGTAAAGAGATCGTAAAGCGTGCGCCAAGGATGTTCCCGCTTTCATCCAGTCGATTTTCTGCAGTGATCGTTCCGTGGTGAGCTTCTATAATTTGCTTGGAAATACTTAAGCCTAGGCCAGAATGTGTACCAAATTTCTCGCCCTCAGGACGCTCGGTATAAAAGCGATCAAAAATAGCTTCAAATTTACCTGGAATAATACCGGGGCCATCATCATCAATAGTAATCAAAACTCTTCCCTGTTCTGACCTAGCCGCCAACCGTATTTTACCATCTTGCGGGCTGAAGGTTTTTGCGTTTGTCATCAGATTACGTAAAACCTGCCCCAATCGGCCTTCCAACCCTTGAACACAAAGTTTTTGATCGTTTTTGATGTCAGTTACAAAAACAGGACAATTTTCATCAACACGCTGGATCTCAACCAAAGCTTCCAAAAGCTTACCTACGTCAACTTCTTCCATCTTGGCGCGGGAAAGCTCTGCATCCAAACGGGAAGCATCAGATATATCACTGATAAGACGGTCCAACCGTTGGACATCGTCCATAATAATAGCCAATAATTTTTTTTGCTGTTCAGGATCACTTATACGAGAAACCGTTTCAACAGCAGAGCGAAGAGACGTCAGCGGGTTTTTGATCTCATGAGAAACATCTGCCGCAAAGCCTTCGATCGCGTCCATTCTGGCCCACAGAGCTTCGGTCATCGCCCGTAGAGCGCCAGACAAATCACCAATCTCATCACCCCTATGGGTAAAGTCAGGAATTTCATATTCACGTCCCTTCCCATAACGCACAAAATCAGCAGCATTTGCCAACCGACGTAGCGGACGCCCGATAATTCCCGCGAGATATAGTGATAAAAGTACCGTTACACCCAATGCCAGACCACAAACCGCGAGTATATCCCGACGACGATCCTGAACCGCTTGTGTCACGACCTGCGCATCCTTTGAAAGCATCAGGGCACCGAGGACCTGACGATATCTTTGCACAGGAACAGCCATAGATAGAACAAGACGGCCCGTTGTATCCGTCCGTACCATTCCTGCGGGTTCGCCGTTCAAGGCAATAAGCACTTCGGTATAGTCTTCTGCACTTTGATGTTGCGCTTCCCGATAGAGCGGCCAGTCATCATGCCCCGGGAGCCAGTTAATAATTTCTTCGTAAAACAGGATGATACGATCCATCATCCCCATGCCTCCGGGCGGCGGTAGTTCGCCGACCTCAACAGGGCCACCAACCCCGGCAAGATAAAGACTATCAGCCAGCATTTCACCACTGGTTGCAAAGATTCGGGCGCGAACACCAATGTCGTTCAGCATTGCCCGCATTAGACTGCGTGTCAGTTCAGGAACAAGTTTTTCACTCCCAACCTGACTGGCAACAACGGCGGTCGATCCTAGGCTGAGGGAAAAGGCTCGCCCCTGTATCGATAAAGCGTCTAGTTCAGATGCAATAAGGCTCAACCTGTATTGTTCCAGATGCATCAATCCGACAACCGGAATCATCAAAACAAAGCTGTTAATCAGAAGAATCTTGTGGGTTAAAGACGAACGCCATCCCCGCTTGCGCCCCTTGCGGTGCTTTTTAACGGTTTGCGCTATTTCAGCTTTTTGCTTATGGCTTTCGTCAGCCACAGTTTCCCCCAAATAACATCAAGTACACACTCAAACTATTACAGCTCAGTCAGGATTCTGGCGGCTTGATCATTCAAGCTATAGCAAGTCACCGTACCTCCGGTGGCTTGTATTTTCCAAGCTTCCAGATAACTGCCGAGATAAATCAGTTTCTCATCAGAAAAAACTGACAGGCTATCCAGATGCTTCTGGTTTCCCCGTTGCCCCCATAAGACACGGTCCGGGCGCTTCCCTTGCAGATCACAAGGGGCACCTGTTCCACCGGTTTTCAGGGCCAATCGAATTACCTTTTCTTGCTGTCGGCTCAAAGACTGCGCAGGTGAGTCATCAGCAACACCCGCAGAGTTCACAAGGATAATATCGTAATCAGGCAAAACCGGGCCAGAGATTGCCGATCCGTTATTTTCACTCAAAAGCTCGGAATTACCCGTCTTTGACTTCAGTTCCGAATGTTCATTGGTTCCACCAAACAGCGTCACCAACCCAAGAACAATCAGTCCCATTCCGACAAACAAACCTACGCGTTCCATTTTATCCATTAAAAGGTTCTCCGTATCACAAGAGCCCCAAGCTCTTTTTTACAGCTAACCCCCAGTAGGATGTTGAGTAGGACGTTGTGCGGAACATCCCGCTTATTCACGATAGCGATAGCCAACACCATACAACGTTTCAATTTGGCCGAAATCGTCATCACACTCTTTGAATTTTTTCCGTAATCTCTTGATATGACTATCGATTGTTCTATCGTCAACATAAACCGCATCGCCGTAAGCTGCATCCATTAACTGGTCACGGTTTTTCACATGCCCTGGGCGTTGCGCCAATGCTTTTAGAATTAAAAATTCCGTCACAGTCAGGTTGACGTGCTTCCCTTTCCAAGTACAGAGATGACGCGACGCATCCAGCATCATTTCTCCTCGTTGGATGGGTTTTTCGCCTTCTTTGCCTTCGCTCACATCCTGCTTAGCTTTTTCCCGGCGCAATAAAGCCCTGATTCGCTCAACCAGTAATCTCTGTGAGAAGGGTTTAGTGATATAGTCATCTGCTCCCATCCGAAGTCCCAGGACCTCGTCAATTTCATCATCTTTCGACGTTAGAAAAATTACAGGGATCGAGTTGCCTTCACGAATACGACGCAAAAGCTCCATACCATCCATTCGTGGCATTTTGATATCAAGAACGGCTAGGTCAGCGGGGCTGGAAGTCATCCCGCGTAAAGCTTCCGCACCATCTGTATAGGTACGAACTTTAAAGCCTTCGGATTCAAGAGCGATAGATACCGACGTTAAAATATTTCTGTCGTCATCTACCAGTACAATGTTGCCTTCCATGCCATTCCTCATTTCAAG
>NZ_CAKZMP010000156.1 GCF_937128705.1 uncultured Kiloniella sp.
AGCTCAAATTGACCCGTCGGGCCTGGCAGCAACTGACCAGTGTCAACTGGGAGATAAACAGCAAGATTGAGCCGGTAACCGACATGGATAACTTCGGGATGAAAGAGTTCTGGACGTATCCGGTATCCAAGGGTGATTGCGAAGATTATGCTTTACTGAAGCGCAAAACGCTCCATGCCAAGGGCGTTCCGCTCAGTTCTCTACTGGTGACCGTGGTCTACGACGCAAAAGGTGGTGGGCATGCAGTGCTCACAGTTGTTACCGACCGGGGTGATTATATTCTCGACAACCAAGTAGCGAAAGTTCTTCGATGGCAGGATGCCGAATTGACGTATGTGAAGCGGCAATCAGCAGACAATCCTAATGTTTGGGAAAAACTGTAATCTAACCCGTCAGCCAATTGGACAAGGGGATAATCATACCGAGCAGCAATGGTTGGTGTAGCAGATAAATGACGAGGCTGTGTTGACCGCAGAAACTCAGAAACTTGCCGGTTGCACCTTGCGAGTTCTTGGCAGCGAAGCGGACATCCAAATTGTAGGCCAGCCCCATCCGCGTCAGTGCAATACCCACAAACGTGATGCCAAGCCACGGGAAGACAGGCACGAGGTCATTGCTAACAGGTGGTGACTGAGAAAAGCCAATCCATGCAAGCCAGCGGGTATCGAATGCCGGGTCGGCAAACACAAGTGGTGCAAGCCAAATGAATGCTCCAAGAGCCAAAACGAACAGAGGTCGGAACTGTACAAGCACCAAACCAATGATACTCGCGATTTTACCTGCATTGACGGAATCTTCACCAAGTCCGGCACCAACGGTGCGCTCTTCGAGAATATCAAGCGGCGCAGGCAATGCACCAGCCCTGAGAAGTACAGCAAGCTCTTCAGCAGATTGCGGGGTGAAGTTACCAGAAATAATGCCATTCCCCGTTAGAATTGGCGATCTGATAACAGGGGCTGAAATAACCTTACCATCCAAAACGATCGCGAAAGGACGATTAACATTTTCTTGTGTTACCCGGGCAAACCTTTGCGCACCAGTTGTATCAAAAGTAAACGAGATGACAGGCTGGGCATCTTGGAATGTTGACTGTGCATCGATCAGGTTTTCACCACTTACCATAACTCGTTTTTTAATAACGTAACGTTGCGGTTGTCCACTTGCCTGTGTTTCTTGCGACAGCATAATCTGTGAACCAACAGGTGCTTTACCAGAATAAGGATCTGCATTTTGGTCAACCAGATGGAATGTCAGCTTTGCTGTTTTACCAATCAGACGTTTAATTTCATCAGGGTCTTTAACGCCTGGAACCTGAATAAGAATACGGCTTTCACCTTGTCTTTGCAGACTAATCTCTTTTGTACCTGTTTCATCCAAACGCTTGCGAAGGACTTCGATCGATTGGTTGATCACTGCGATCCTGCGTTCGCGCAAAACCTGATCGCTGTATTCAGAAATAACCTTGGCACCATCGGTCGAAATCAAAAGCCCCGGGTTGTTTTCGAAGATCATCTTTCGGACACGCCCAACCATTTCCTCACTCGCATCGCGAAGCGTGAAGGTGGCGGCTTTGCCTTCGACACCGAGGTTTTGGTATCCAATGCGTTCAGTACGAAGGTTTAACCTGATCCCCTCGACCAGATTGGTAAGCTGTTCTTCTTCCACAGCATCCAGATCAACTTCGAGTAAAAGATAGGAACCACCTTGTAAATCGAGCCCCAGATTAATCTGATCACTCGCGACCCAATCAGGGAAGGTTTCAAGAGTTTGTTCTTTGAACAAGTTCGGCATGGCATAAAAGATACCGAGAACAAGAACGCCAATAACTGCAAAAATTTGCCACTTGGAAAACTGAACCATAACGGGCCGTATTATCTGTTGATATATGAAATAAACCTGCTCTGGATATAGGGCCAGAGCAGGTAAAAACCACCTCTAAAGATGCTTTTCTATAAACTTTCCTTAAAACGGAAAATCCAGAAAAGGTTTAATCTTTAGATTTCTTGTCTTTTTTGTCTTTGTCTTTATCGTCGTTAGCAGACTTATCAGCAGGCTCTGTCTTGCTGACAACACTTGCGATCGTGCTCTGGATAACAGTGATACGAACGTTTTCAGCAATATCCACCTGAACTTCGCCACCGTCTTTTACTTTTGCAACGGTTCCAATAACACCACCAGCTGTGACGACTTTATCGCCACGACGAATAGCATCAATCATCGCTTTTTGCTGTTTCATCTTCTTGCTTTGCGGGCGAATAATCAGAAAATAAAAAACCGCAAAAATCAAAACGAGTGGGAATAGTGTCGCAAACAATTCACTCGACGAACCAGCACCACCAGCTGCCTGGGCATAGGCTGTGGAAATCAACATTAATCCCTCCAAAACTAAAGAACTTGGAATCGGTTGCTAAGCAACCCCCAAAAAAAATTACCCGCGGACTATAACTGTCTGGCCCGGAAATGCAAACGAACAGAAAAACAAAGAAAACATCCCGGAATGACAGAGCATTTGACTGACTTAGGCCCGCCCGCTAGGGTTCGAAAAATGATCGACCGACAGGCTTAGCGCCGGAGTAGTATAAATGACTGATTCTAAAGACTTATACCCTTTACTTGAACGTATTGCTTCGGCACTGGAAAAACTATCTCCACAACAAGAAAGTGCGCCTGATCTTTCCCAGGCAGATGCCTATGTATGGCAGACCGAACCTGATGTTCTGGAAGCTGTTGAAGATGTGAATCGGGTTGATTTTGATCTTCTCAAAGGAATTGATCGGCAAAGAGAATCTCTTTTGAACAATACCCTGCGTTTTGTAGAGGGGTATCCAGCAAATAATGCGTTGTTATGGGGTGCAAGAGGTACCGGGAAAAGTTCGATTGTCAAAGCCGTTCATGACAAGGTGAATTCACTCGCGGAAGAAAATAATTTCAACAAAGTAACCCTTGTCGAAATACACCGTGAAGATATCCCGTCCCTCCCTCGGCTTTTAAAGATTTTAAAAACATCAGAACGCCCTTGTATTCTTTTCTGTGATGATCTGAGCTTTGACACTCAGGACGATACATACAAATCACTTAAGGCTGTTCTGGAAGGCGGTATTGAAGGGCGTCCGAAAAATGTGCTTTTCTATGCAACATCAAATCGTCGACATCTCATGGCCCGAGATATGATTGAAAACGAACGGTCATCAGCCATCCACACCTCAGAGGCAACAGAAGAAAACGTCAGCCTGTCCGATCGTTTTGGCTTGTGGCTTGGTTTCCATAATTGTGATCAGGACACCTTCTTTGCCATGATCGAAGGCTACGTGGAAAAGTACGGCATAAAAATAGATCGTGATGCTTTACATGCCGAAGCGCGTGAATGGTCTGTTACCCGGGGATCCCGTTCTGGTCGTGTTGCCTGGCAGTTTATACAGGACCTTGCCGGACGTATGTCCATCAAAATTCCATAGGCATGATATACCCATAGGAATAATCCCCATATACATGATACAACACGCCTCTAACCCAAGCATGAAATAAGGCACAGAAACAGGTTTAGTTCGTTAGCAACTTGTTGGGATTAACAGCTTCAGAGCCTTTGCGAATTTCAAAGTGAAGCTGAGGTTTGGAAACATTTCCTGTACTGCCAACTCTGGCAATATCCTGCCCTCTCTTCACGCGTTGGCCGCGTCCAACGAGTAATTGATCAGTATGGGCATAGGCTGTTACCCATCCATCAGAATGCTTGATCAGTAGCATTTGGCCAAAGCCTTTCAACTCACTCCCCGCATAAACAACGACGCCATTTTCAGCTGCTTTTACAGACGTTCCTCTACGTGCAGCAATATTAATACCATCATTATGTATTCCGCCTTCTTTAGCACCAAAGGAAGAAATCACCTTTCCCTTAACTGGTCGTAAGAAATTGCTGAATGATCGGGGTAACGGCTTGGGAACCGGGCCGGTGAAGTTTTTAGGACTGGCAGGAATAGCGCTTCGAACAGGTGTTTTAGTCGAGGTCTTCGGAACTGCCGACGTAATATTTGGTGTATTGGTCGAAGGTGAAACACTTGCTGAACGTACCACATTATCTTGCCGTAATGCAGGAAGGTTCAAACGCTGCCCAACATACAGAGCATAAGGTGGATTGATTTTGTTAATCTTCACCAATGCTGTGGTTTCAACACCATACCGACGTGATATGCTGTAAAGCGTATCCCCGGCAATCACAACATGCTCTTTCGAAACCGGTAGCTTGATAGCCTGTCCAACCAATAGCTTATAAGGCGGGGACAAACGGTTCAGAATAATAAGTTCACGAATAGAAACCCGGCGTTTACGAGATATAGAATAGACCGTATCACCACGATTTACAGTGTATTGAGTGCTAGAAATTTCTGTCTGATTATTTACAGGTTGCGAAGTCGCTCTCGCTTGTTTTTGGATCACAGTCGTTGAACTGCTTTGCCTTACCTGCCTTCTCGGGTTTCTTTTGGGCAGAGGAATATTTTCAGGTAGCAACGCCGGAATTGAAACACCTGCAACACGACCAGTCGTCTGCCCCGCTGTTGAAGGACGCGACGGCGGTGTTGGTTTTCTCTTGGGCAAAATTGACGGTGGATAACTATAAACCGTCTGAGTTGGTGTTGATTTTTGTGTCGTTGTCGGAAAGGACGACGGATTGATCGTGCACCCGTACAGCCCTGCGCTTAACAGTAAAAATCCTAGTTTCAAAGTTGGTAAGCTGGTCCGATTAAACATCAAATTAGTTACGAGCGTATTCCTGTACTAAAACCACCAAAGCCAATTAATTGCCTTTTGGCATCCCGTGAACAAGAGGCACAAACCGTACCTCACCAAGGTTCTCATGATCAAACCCGTTTTCTGTCCGCGTAATCCTGATCAATTCCTGATTATTACCTTGTGACCCCAACGGTAAAACCAGAATACCACCTATTGCCAGTTGCTCAAGCAGAGCTTCGGGAATTTCCTTTGGCGCGGCTGTGATAATTATGCGTTCAAACGGGGCTTGTTCTTTCCAACCCTTGTAACCATCACCCAACTTTGTGGTCACATTATGAAGACGCAGGTTTGTAAAACGTTCTTCTGCCTCCCCCAATAGCTCACGATAGCGTTCGATCGTATAAACACGCCGACATAAACGTGACAAAATGGAAGCTTGATATCCAGATCCTGTACCAACCTCGAGAATCTTCATTCTTTTCGTTACGGAAAGAGCCTGTGTCATCATGGCGACGACTTGTGGTTGGCTCAGCGTTTGCCCTCTGCCAATTGGAAGTGCCATATTTTCATAGGACTGATCCTGAAAAGGCCCGGGGACAAAAGCTTCTCTTGGAATACGCTCAATCGCGGAAAGGACGCCGGTATCAGAAATACCGCCGCGTCTCAATTCCATAATAAGTCTGATTTTGCGTGCTTCAAGACTCATGGGAACAGAGTTTCCATCTTTGACAACAGACCTTTATCTGTCAGATCGTATTTCAAAGGCGTAACTGTAATATACCCCTCAGCAATCGCTGTCAGATCCGCATTCGGAATAGACGTGTGGTGACTGACAAACTGACCAACCCACAAATAAGGCCGGCCACTGGGGTCATTTCCTTCGACAACGGTTGTTCCCTCATCCCGATGCCCTTGGGCACAGACCTTGATGCCTTTGACTTTATCAGCGGGAATTCCCGGGAAGTTCACATTGAATAGCAGATTTCCAGGTTCATCCCACGTTGCGAGCTTGGTAATAACTTCAGGCGCAAACCTTGTAACGGTATCCCAATGAAAAAGACTTTCGTCCTTATCATCCGGCCTTAGACTAAGGGCAATGGACCGCGCGCCAAGAATGGCCCCCTCCATTGCCGCAGCCACCGTGCCGGAATAGATAACATCTTCACCCAGATTTGCCCCGACGTTCACCCCAGACAACACGATATCGGGTACCTTATCAGCCATTAGATACTTCATGGCCATCAGAACACAATCTGTTGGCGTGCCATCAATAGAGTAACGCTTGTCATCAAGCTTGCGTTCCCGCAAAGGGCGTCTCAAAGTAAGAGAATGACTGCTGGCCGACTGTTCAGATTCTGGCGCGACAACCCAGACGTCATCGGATAATTGGCGGGATATTTCTTCTAAAACAGATAATCCTTTGGCGTGGATACCGTCATCGTTTGATAACAGTATCCGCGCATTTGTAAGGCTCTGTATCGTCTTAGTCATTCAGGAGGATACTTTCTTTGCCCCCCATGTATGGTCTAAGCACCTCGGGTACAGTAACGGAGCCATCAGCTTGCTGATAGTTTTCCATAACGGCAATGAGACAGCGCCCAACTGCAACACCAGAGCCATTCAAAGTGTGTACAAAAGCAGGTTTCTTCGTTTCAGTAGATCTGAAACGCCCGTTCATACGACGCGCCTGGAAATCACCACAGGTAGAACAGCTAGAAATTTCACGGTATGCATCCTGACCGGGCAACCAAACTTCGATATCATAAGTCTTACGCGCACCAAAGCCCATGTCACCTGTGCAAAGAACCACAACGCGATAATGCAGCCCCAGTTTCTTCAACACATCTTCCGCGCAACTTGTCATACGCTCGAGCTCATCATCGGATTTATCCGGGTGAACAACAGAAACCATTTCCACCTTATCAAACTGATGTTGGCGCAGCATACCACGAGTATCACGCCCGGCAGAGCCAGCCTCGGAACGGAAACAAGGGGTCAAAGCAGTCATTCGCTTTGGCAACTCATCTTCCTTGAGGATCTCGCCAGCAACCGTATTCGTCAATGGCACTTCAGCTGTTGGAATAAGCCAGAAACCTTCTTCAGTCTTGAAAGAATCTTCTGCAAATTTTGGGAGCTGACCCGTACCATACATCACGTGATCACGCACAAGAACTGGTGGTATCACTTCGGTATAGCCGTGTTCATCGATATGCATATCAATCATGAACTGTGACAAAGCACGGTAAAGACGAGCCACACTTCCTTTAAGAACAACAAATCGGGATCCAGAAAGCTTCGCCGCCAGCTCAAAGTCCATTTCGCCCAGCTCTTCGCCCAGCTCAAAATGCTGCTTTGCGTCAAAGCCCAGCTCAGGTTTGTCACCAACAGTGCGCACAAGAACATTATCGTCCTCGTCTTCACCAACAGGAACATCATCGTTTGGTCGGTTGGGAATACCGGCAAGGATTGTCTTAATCTGGTTACCAAGATCAGATTCGGCAGTCTCTTTTTCAGACATACCTTCTTTGATACCCGCGACCTCTGCCATTAGATCCGATGCATCTTCGCCATTGCGCTTGGCAATACCAATCTGTTTTGATGCTTCGTTACGGCGCGCTTGCATTTCTTGTAGCTCAGCCTGAAGCGCACGATGCTGTTTGTCCAGATCCAGAATCTGGGCAGACATTGGTTCCATATTACGGCGCTTAAGCCCTTCGTCAAAAACTTCAGGGGTTTCACGGATCAACTTTAGGTCATACATAGGTATCTCTGTCCTTGTACTGAGAGAGACAAAATTCAATTAAAACGATATACTTATCAACAGAGTATACTCAACGCTGAGATAAGCAAAATCTCGATGCAAAGGCCTTAAAGGGTTCGGTATCAACTGTGTAGCGAATGGACGACCTTAGTCAGGGGTTACGTCAGTCGACTCAGCTTCTTCTTCCTCGGCACGTTTGCGTTCTACCATTTTGGCCATCAGGATCGACACTTCGTAAAGAAGTACAATCGGAATAGCCAAGGCCAACTGGCTCAATGGATCTGGCGGGGTAAATATTGCAGCAACAATAAAGACACCAACAATCGCATATTTACGCTTTTCCGCCATCCCTTTCGACGATGCAATGCCGACTTTTGCCAACAATGTCATCAAGACGGGTAGCTGAAAACAGAGACCAAAAGCAAATATCAACTTCATCATCAGCGAGAAGTATTCATTAACTTTGGCTTCCAGCTCAATAGCAATTGAGCTGTCAGTACCTTCAACCTGAAACGCAAGAAAGAACTCTGCGGCAAGCGGGAAGATCACAAAATAAACCAAAGCCCCACCGACAAAAAACAAAATCGGCGACGCGATCAAAAACGGTGCAAAGGCAGATTTCTCGTTTTTGTATAAACCCGGCGCAACAAACAACCAGATCTGAGACAGAAAGATTGGACAGCTGATGAAAGCCCCAAAAAAGAACGCGACTTTCACATAGGTAAAAAAGACCTCTGTCAAATCAGTAAAGATCAATCGTTGCTGACGATCACTGACCGAATTTTCGCGCATCACTTCTGCCAAAGGGGCAGCAAGATATTCAAAAAGCTGTTCAGCAAAAGCAAAACAGGCCAAAAAAGCGACCAACAGAGTGACGACACTCCATAATAATCGCTTTCTGAGTTCAATCAGATGCTCCAGTAATGGCATCTTCTGTTCTTCGGTTGTATCACTCACTACTTAGCTGCTTTTTGAAGAAGTTGTATTATCTACCTGAACTGCTTCAGATTGAACTGTCTCTGGAGCTTTCTCAGGTTCTGTTTTTGTCGAAGATGTATCCGCAAGCGGCTTTTGAACAGAAGCAAAGGGATTATGATCTTCTTTGTCTTCTTTTGTTATCGCTTCGACACCATCTTTGACTTCTTGTGACGTCTTGGTCAGCGCCTGTGTGGGATCAATAACATCTTCAACCGTTTTACGGATTGATTCGCTATTGGCCCCCTCCAGCGCTTTTCGTGCATCCTGAAGATCAGACTCACGAATGACGTCATCAACACCGGATTGGAATTCCCGGGCAAGTCCCTTGGCCTTACGCACCCATTTAGAGACGGTACGAAGGGTATTCGGCAGCTCTTTAGGCCCCATTATCAAAAGGGTAAGAACTGCAACGACCATCATTTCCGACCAACCGATGTCGAACATTGGCTACTGCTCCTTAGGAATTACGGATCCCTGAACACACCCAAACACAAATACAAATCAATCCTGAATAAGGCTGACTTATGCTTTATCTTTGTCTTCAGAGATTGTTTTGCTTTCTTCCTGATCAGAAGCAGCCGTATCTTTATTCTCTTCTTTTAGGCCCTTTTTAAAGGCTTTAATGCCTGAACCTGCATCGCCCATAAGTTTGCTGAGCTTTCCGCCCCCACCAAAGAGAACCAAAACAACAACTAAAACAATCAGCCAATGCCAAATGCTGAACGCACCCATTACTCTCTCCTTAGAGACAATTACCTTTAATCTGTAAGGGACTATGGCAAAAAGAAAAGGCGCAAGCAACGATTCATACGTCAGAGCACCGAGTGTTTTACATGTGTTGAGTTTTTCAGTCAGGCGTCTTTGCTGAAAAGACAAAGGTCAGGCGCTTATCCAATTCGAGAACACAGTCATTACCTGTTACCGGAATCGTGTGATTATCCAGACGAGCTTTTACATAAAGGTCATCAGCTAACCCATTGGAAATTTTAAAATCTACTAAGTTTGATTTTCCAAGCATTCGCGATTTTAGGACACTGGCTTCAACACCTGTACCATTCACTTTTTTGCCCAAAACAATCCCTTCGTGACGCACCAGCACATCCACAGCAGTTCCATGACGAAGATCAGGAACTTCGATCGCACCAAAAGGTGTGGCAACGTGTCCGTCATGACAAATCCCTTTAAATTCGTTCACTTCCCCAAAGAAGTGCGCAACAAAGGCATTCGCCGGATTACTGTAAAGTTCATTCGGCGGTGCAAACTGAATAATCTGCCCCTTGTTCATAATGGCAACCCGATCCCCCATATACATGGCTTCTTCTGGATCGTGGGTCACCATCAAGGTGGCAATGTTATTTTCTTTGAGTACCCTCAGTGTTTCTTCGCGTACCTGATTTCTAAGCCTGACATCAAGACCAGAAAAAGGTTCATCCAATAAAACAAGCTTGGGGCGCGGGGCAATTGCTCTGGCCAAGGCGACACGCTGTTGCTGCCCACCAGACAAGGTGTGTGGGTATGCATGAAGGTAATCAGCCATACCAACTTGCGCCAACGTCTCAAGAACACGTTCTTTACGTTCTCGACCAGAAAGATGCTTTAAACCAAATTCAATGTTCTTGGATACATCCAAATGCGGGAAAAGAGCATAATCCTGAAAAACAAGACCGACGCTTCTTTTTTCTGGCGGCAAATCGACTTTATCATCCGCAACAATGGTTTTATCCATTGTGATTTTACCGGACTGTAAGGTTTCCAATCCGGCTGCCAATCGCAAAATTGTCGTCTTGCCACACCCAGACGGTCCCAACAGGCATACGAACTCCCCAGCATTAATCGACAGATTAACATTGTTCACAGCTGGAAGGATGCCAAAATTATGGCTAACATTCTCTAAACAGAGGGCCGACATTTAGTAACCGTCTAAATTTAATACAATCTTTGCAGCAACCTCGCAGAACTGCAGTTAAAAATCAATATCAACTGACATCATAATCCAAAATGTCGCAGTAAGTTGATTGATTTCTTTCTTTTAAAGGTAATTTTTAAACAGGAAGTGAAGATTGTTCGCTTTCTTCATCGGTCAAATCTTCGCCAAACTCACTGCTCAAGCGGTCATCTTCTTCTTCTGCCCCGCCCCCTTCTGCATCTATGGTTTCCAAGTCAACACCATCTCCGGATACCGATAATAGATCGCCATGATCACCAAGGGCCGTAATCGCAGGTCTTGCATCAAGTAATCCAGCGACTTTCAATTCATCAAAGCCCGGAAGATCATCCAGGCTTTCCAAGGCAAAGTTATCCAAAAAAGTTTGACTGGTCGCCCAAGTTACCGGACGTCCCGGGGTTCGCCGCCGCCCCTTTGGTTTGACCCATCCAATTTCCAAAAGCGTATCCAGCGTGCCCTTGGATAAACTAACGCCGCGGATTTCTTCTATTTCTGCCCTAGTAACTGGTTGGTGATATGCAATGATTGCCAACGTTTCGACACCCGCCCGCGTCAACTGTTTTGACTGGCTTTGTTCAACTCTCAACAAAGGCGCCATATCAGGTGCCGTGCGAAAAGCCCATCTGTCTTCAACTTTTATAAGATTAACACCGCGATTCTCATAATAGGATTTCAACTCCTCCAGAAGAGGTTTCAAATCTCTGTCTTTCTGGAAATGTCTAGAAAGCTGTTCAATGGATAGCGGCTCCGTAGATGCAAAGAGCAACGCTTCCAAAAGTCGAAGATCATCAAAGCGTGTTTCCATCTGTTCCTCCCCTACACCTCATACAAACAATCCTCATCCCCGTCACTTTTCAGCTATCCGCGTCGTGCCGTCTTTGATAAATATCGGGCCATAAATTTCATCTTGCCTGAGATCAATTTGCCCTTCCCGACACATTTCCAAACTGGCTGCAAACAAAGAAACCACTGCCGATCTCGCCAAAATACCGCGCTCTACCTTAACCGGGAGAAATCGGCTGAGATCCTGCCAGTCAGGAATAGTTCCAAGAAAAGCTGATAGCCGCTTGATCGCGTCATCCACAGAATGAAGCTCCATATGTTCTATAAGCAGGCTCTTTTCTTCGGTTCGTATCTGGCTGTTTGCATAGGACTTTAACAAATCAAAGAGCGAGACATCATAGCTTGTTTTATGAATAACTCCGGTATTTTCCGGCAATCCCCTGGCAAAAAAATCAATTCCCAGCTGTGGACGAGACATCAACGTCTTGCCTGCATCCTGCATCGCTTGCAAACGCTGTAATTGGAATTTGAGTGCCGCGGCAAGCTCTGCCCCGCTGGGTTCTTCTTCGCCCTCTGGCTCTGGCAAGAGTAACCTTGACTTCAAATAAGCAAGCCACGCCGCCATGACCAAATAGTCCGCCGCAAGCTCCAGCCTTAATTCATGCGCCTGTTGAATAAAATCTATGTATTGATTCGCCAGCTCAAGAATTGATATCTGGGTCAGATCAACCTTCTGATCCCGTGCCAACTGCAGCAAAATATCAATCGGTCCCTCAAAGCCATCCAGCTCAAGAACAAGCGGATGCAGGGCTTTTAACCCCTCCGATTGTTCTGATCTGTCGTCTTCTTCAAAGGGAAGTGTTTCGGACACTGATTTCCTTAAACAGCTAAATGATGTTTAGATTTGCAATCGCTTGAAAGAAAGGAAGCATAGCATGAATGGATTTAATTATCACATAACTGATTAAATTCAGATCCATGCCAATTTGACGGCCAATCATCGGAAGAACAAAAATCAAGCCGATAAGAATAATCATGCCGTACTTTTCCAAACGTGAAAAAGGAATGGCTAATGAGGTTGGCAGAAGGCCTGTCAACACGCGACCGCCATCTAACGGCGGTATAGGCAGCATATTAAACACTGCCAGCATCAAATTAATCTTGATCGCATTTTCCAGATTTTGCCCGACCCAATCAGAAGCGATATCAGGCACCAGCCCAAATACGGCAAAACCGAATGCAGCAATCAGTGCAATAAGAATATTTGATGCAGGCCCAGCCAAAGCAACAAAGATCATATCTCTTTTGGGGTTGTTTAACCGACCAAAAACAACTGGTACAGGCTTAGCCCACCCCAAAACGAACGGAGAACCAATAAAGATCAGCATACTTGGAAGCAATATCGTGCCAAACGGATCGATATGTTTCGCAGGGTTCAAGCTGACGCGCCCGAGTTTTGATGCAGTATCATCTCCGAGCAGGCGGGCGGCATAGGCATGAGCCGCTTCATGGAGAGTAACTGCTAACAGCACAGGTAAAACCCAAACTGATGCACCTAAAAGAAACTCGTTAATATCCATGAAATGAAAAACCTGTGTTTTAGAAATGAAAAGCTCTGAAATTCAGAACCAATGACTTATAGCCAATAAAGTGATTATGACCAGTAAGGAGAGATTATTTCTGTAAGCTCATCGAGAACTGAATTCCACTCAATATGGTTATCTTGGCGCAGTTTCCAAGCTTTATCCAAACGGGCGGTCTTCGTAGTGTCAATTTCCATCAAGCCCTTGGCGACGGACAGCATTTCCTGCTGATCCCCATTACAATGCAAAGCCAAATCACAACCAGCTGACAGTGCAGCCTTTGCTCGCTCTTCATAAGTTCCCGCCATGGCTTTCATGGATAGATCGTCAGAAAGCAAAATGCCATCAAACCCGATCTCATCGCGAATAACCTGCTTAATTACAGTTGGCGAGACAGTCGCAATATGTTCGGGATCAATCGTTTCGTAGATTACGTGTGCCGTCATGCCCCACGGGGCAGAGTTTAACAGTTTGAAAGCTTTTATATCTTGATCTGAAAGCTCATCCCGTGATGTATTCACCCTTGGTAGCTCTTTGTGGCTATCAACTGTCGCACGGCCGTGTCCTGGCAAGTGCTTAACCACAGGCATAATACCACTGTGCAGGAAGCCTTCGACAACCTTTGCCCCGATGGTTGCGACTTTTTCTGGCGTCGCCCCATAGGACCGATCCCCGACGATTTCATGCGCCCCCGGTATTGTCAGATCCAATACAGGCGCACAGTCAGCCGTTACACCAAGTTCTCTGAGCTCGTAAGCAATCAAGCAAGCATTGAGATATGTCGCTCTAAGTGCCTTGTCCTGATCTTGATCAAAAATCTGTCCAAAGATTGCCGCTGGCGGTGTCTTGCGCCAATGGGGTGGACGCAATCGAGCAACACGTCCACCTTCCTGATCAATCAGAACAGGCAGATCATCATTTCCAGAAAGCGATTTCAGCTCAGAAGTAAGGTTCTTTATCTGATCAGGGGTGTCACAGTTTCGGGCGAAGAGAATATAACCATAGGGATTAACTTCTGAAAAAAATCCTTTTTCCCAATCGGTTAAGCTATGGCCTTTACACCCAAAGATAACTGAATTCAACCCCACAACCTCACTCCCGAACCTTATTTAACTTTCTTGACCAAACAATCACGTTTGGCTGCTTTCAGTTTTGAGCAAAAATCACTCGCGGCTTTCTTATTTTCAAAAGGTCCTGTTTGCAGGCGATAGCGAACGCCAACGCCGGAAATAGACGCTTTTTCAATAATCGGCTGCTTACTACCCAAAAGATCACTCAACTTGCGCTGCATGTTCTTCCATTCAGTCATTGCGCCATCTTTGGATTTCAAAGAAGCCAATTGCAGAACGTACTGACCAGATACCGGTTTTTGTGAAACAGTCGCCGGAGTTGTTACTTTTGGCTCAGTCTTTTTGACAGTCGTGACTGAAGATGGCTCTGGTACCACAGGGTCTGGTGCTTTCGGAGCTTCCACGTTTTTGGCCACGTCTTCCTCGAATTTAGGAGCTAAAACGGACTCAACTTCAGGCGCTTTTGGTTCAGGCACTTTTGGAATCACACTTCCCTCACCTGTATTGGCAAGAGGTTGCTCTTCAACTTTGGGTGTTTCTGTTTTTTGGGCAACGGATTGCGCTGCTTTTTCAGTTGCATCTACTGCCTGTGCTTCAGCCTGACTGATCGAGGACTGGGTCGCCGTAGAGTTACCAACCTCTGGCTCTGACGCCTTGGGCGGCTGCGGTATTTCTGGCGGAGGTAAAAGCTTTTCAACTTGTGCATTTCCGCTTGCATCGGAATCATTATTAAGAACCAGTTTATCCTGATGCGGGATAACCATCCCCCCCGGCGATTCCGGTTTGGTTTTTTCCGGTGTCGTTTCTGCCTCTATAAGAGGAATAGCGTCCGGTATATTGTTACTTGGCTTGTTATCACCAAGCATAATCAAAATGCCACCGCCAACAACAGCAACAGCAATCAGGCCAAGGCCAATTGGTACAAGCTTTTTAAACAAACCAGCACCGGGATCATCATCAAAATCTAGATCGTCTTCCCAATACTCTTCATTTGAAAAATCGTCATGTATATCCTGAGCATCTTGATCTGTTGATACGCGCATGCTCTCGTTTTGACGCACTTTCTCAAAATCCTTTAGATCATCATCGGAAGAGTTTGATGACATCAGCGCATCTCCTTAGCAGGTTCAATACCAAAGACGTCCAGCCCCGAAGCAATAACAAGGGATGTTGCCTTGACCAGCGCCATCCGCGCCTGTGTCAAATCCTGATCATCCGTCACGATGAAACGTAACCGCGCATTGTCTTTCCCTTTGGTCCAAAGGCCATGAAGTTCCCCCGCCAAATCATAGAGATAAAAAGCAATCCTATGGGGTTCATGTGCTTCGCCCGCACTTTCCAAAAGACGCGGCCATTCACAAAGCCGACGGATCAGGCTTAACTCACCCTCGCTGTTTAGCTGTGACAGATCAACTTGCTCCAGAGCTTCTATAGAAAGATCCATATCAGGAAACTCGTTCTTCGAGTGCTTTAGGACCGAGCAGGACCGAGCATGAGCGTACTGAACATAAAATACAGGGTTATCGCGGCTTTGTTCCACAACCTTCTCTAGGTCGAAATCAAGCGAGGCATCATTTTTCCGCGTCAGCATGATAAAGCGCACAACATCTTTGCCAACTTCGTCAATAACAGATCTTAGAGTGATAAAGTTCCCTGAACGCTTTGACATGCGGACCATTTCACCGCCACGCATAAGGTTGACCAACTGACACACCTTGACATCAAGGCTGCCCTTTTTCTCGGTCATCGCCGTAACCGCAGCTTGCATCCGTTTAATATAACCACCGTGATCCGCCCCCCAGACGTTAATCATGGTGTTAAAGCCACGGCGATATTTATCTAGGTGATAAGCCATATCCCCGGCAAAATAAGTCCAACTACCGTCGGATTTTTTGATTGGCCGATCAACATCATCACCGAAGTCAGTTGATTTGAAAAGTGTCTGTGGACGTGCTTCCCAATCATCAGGCTTTTTACCCTTTGGCGGTTCCAGCACGCCCGTATAAACCAAGTCGTTGGCTTCCAGAAACTTCATGACTTCATCGACGCCACCAGCTTCAACCAAAGCGCGTTCGGATGAATACACATCCATCACGACACCCAGCGCTGCAAGATCGTCACGAATAAGATTAAGAAGCTGATCAATGGCAAACTTCCGAACATCAGAAATCCAGTCTGCTTCTTCTTTGCCCAGCCACTTATCGCCGTCTCTATCTGCCAGTGCCTTACCGACATCTTTCAAATATTCACCGGGATAAAAACCTTCAGGTATTTCACCGATATCTTCGCCCAGAGCTTCGCGGTATCTCAAATAGGCAGAGTTTGCCAGAACATTGACCTGATTACCCGCATCATTGATGTAGTATTCTTTGCAAACGTCATAACCAACCTTGGCAAGAAGTGCAGCAAGCGCATCACCGACAACTGCACCACGCGCATGGCCAACGGTTAGAGGACCTGTCGGGTTTGCTGAAACGTATTCAACATTAACCTTTTCACCCTGCCCCATATCAGAATCACCATATGATGTTCCTGCTTTGAGGATCGTCCCAACCTGTTCGAACCAGAACTTTTCATCCAGACGTAAATTAATAAAGCCCGGCCCCGCAATCTCTACCGACTTGATAACATCCAGATTTTCAAGACGTGTCGCTAAAAGGCTCGCAAGGTCACGTGGCTTCATCCCCGCAACTTTGGAAAGCACCATGGCAGCATTGGTCGCAGCATCACCATGGGAAGAGTCACGAGGAGGTTCCGCAGCAACGCGGCTGAAATCCAGACCAGTTGGAATTTCTCCTGCAGCAGCCATATCTTCTAATTGCGCGACAACTTTACTTCTTAAGTCTTTAAAAACGTTCATTTTATCTCAAAATCCAGATTAAAAATCTGTCTATGTTGTTCAAAAGCGTATCGGTCGGTCATACCAGCGATATAGTCTGCGATCAATCTTGCGCTACGCTTTGTTAGTTTAGTACCAGCTTCAAGACGCCAATAGTCAGGAAGCTCTTCTGGGTGCTCTGAATAATGCGAAAAGAGGTTTCTCACAACCTGCTTTACACGTTTACGCATTTCTTTGACTTTTTCATGGCGATACATGTGTTCAAATAAAAATGCTCTTAGTTGTTTTTCCACCTCACGAAACTGATCCGAAAAAGCAACCATTGCCCTATTTTGACAGCGAATATCAAAAGCGGTCTTCGGGTTTGCTTTCCTTATCCTTGTTTGCGTCTCAGACAAAACATCATTGATCATATAGTCAACCAGACGGCGTACAGCTTCGTGGACAAGGCTTTCAGTTTCAAGGTTAGGATATTTCTTCAATACCTGGCGGAATATATCACCAACCACAGGAATGGGCAAAAGGTCATCAACAGTAAAAAGCCCCGCCCTGATACCATCATCTATATCGTGATTATTATAGGCAATGTCATCGGCAATAGCCGCAACCTGCGCCTCAAGGCTTGCAAAGGAAGACAGCTCCAGATCCCGCGCGTTCTTGCAATACTTTGACATGGATTCTGGTACATACTCTTCCCGGCTGTTCGGCCCCTCAATAGGGCCGTTGTGCTTTGCCAACCCCTCAAGGGTTTCCCAAGTCAGGTTCAGCCCGTTGAAATCTGCATAACGCCGTTCCAGCTGAGTCACAATCCGGAAAGTCTGTTCGTTGTGGTCGAAACCGCCAAAGGGTTCCATCACATCATGCATGGCATCTTCACCAGCATGTCCAAAAGGCGTGTGCCCAAGATCGTGAGCAAGAGCAATTCCCTCGGCAAGATCTTCATTTACACCAAGCGTTCGACTTAATGACCGAGCGATCTGAGCAACTTCAAGGGAATGGGTCAGACGCGTTCGAAAATGATCACCCTCGTGATAGACAAAAACTTGCGTTTTATATTGCAGCCGACGAAACGCAACAGAGTGGATAATACGATCCCGGTCTCTCTGAAAACAGGTTCTCGTCTTGCTCTCAGGTTCTTTCAGCAAGCGCCCTCGACTGCTTTCCGGAGACGATGCATATAATTTTTTCGAATCGTTTTGCGTCATAGCCAAAGACTAACCCTAAGAGAGACTTAGTAAAGTAAAATGAGTTCATGAATATTCATTGACCAAGCTTGCTCATTTCAAACAGATACCCAAAGCTTTAAACACTCGATTTACAACTATAAAAAACATCTCTTTTATAATATTTCTATTACTGGATGATCCGTCCTGATACAGTTCCGCGATAACATAAAAAAAATCCTGGGGGGGGCAGTGCTTTGTATCTTTTATGGCGGTGCTGGGGTGCTTTTGTAGCACTCTTAATTACAATATTATCTGTTCTTACAGTACTATCCATTCTGCAGCATAACTCTGTATTATCCAACCTTGTCCAACAACGAATAGCCGTTGTTGTCGAATCAGTAGACGATGCTCTGTCTAAAAATATTGAAAATGCCCCTTCTGTTTCAAATCTCCCAAATGCGCGACAGATATTGACGCAAGCAAAAGCGCTTGACCCTGACATCAACGCAATCCACATTTTGAACACAAGTGGTAAAATCGTTCACTCAACGGACAGAACACAACCATTAAATCTCTCACAGGACGAAATAAACCTGAAGAGAACGAGTAAAAATGAGACATGGAATAAAGAAACCGATAAACAATTTTTTAGTTACAAAAAAATAACCAATACGAGTGGCCAGTTAATTGGAACTGTCGCAGCAATTTACCCTAAAACTAGCTATAATATCACCGTCGCAAATTTTACCTTCATCGTGATAATTACAGCTCTAATTTTACTTCTACTATTTTCAGTGATTGGATTTATTGTCCTCAGGCTCCGACTTTCAGAAGCTGTAAAATCGGGTAATTTGCTTAAACAATGGTACAAAGCCCGATCTGTTGCCCCGACAGTCTATCAGATCCCAGAAGGCGCAAAGAAAGAACAAGTTAATCCGCAATTTATGGAGCTTCTAGAGCATCTGAACGCCGCGGATAAAAATTATGACCAAATAGATTCTCAATTAAAAAAATGGGAATCAGAGTGCCAAAACAAAAACGCTCCTGCGCCCGGAGTATTACCTCAGAAGATTGTGATGAGCCCTCTTTTGGATATACGTTTGGGTATTGCTTACCAACGAAAGGTATATACTTGGATTATCGGCTTGATTATTGCTGCCACACTGTCTTTAGGCTTTGTCACATACACTTCTGTCAATGCCTCTCTCAAACCAGAAATGGTAAAGCGAACCGACCTTATTTCGCAAATAGCAACAAACAACATTCAACAAAATGTCACCGCTGGAATTCCCATAGAAAGCATAAGTAACCTTGAAGAAGATTTAAACAACACCCTCACCCACTTCCCCGAGATATCCTTTTTGGGTGTTGCGACAGGAAAGTTTATTTTCACTGCTGGTGATTGGCAAAATCCATTTTATTCAACGACACAAGACGCACGTAAGCTCCCCATCTACCCTATCGTCTCAGATGAAGAGAACGTTGGATACATTATCATTCGACCAGATGTAAATTATATCGCCAAGCAATTTCGTGAAGTTGCATTGGACCTAACTGTCATCGTTCTTGTTGTCTTACTTTTTGCTTACGAGGTCATTGTACTCGTAATGACGATGTCACTGAGCTCGCCCCTAAACAGACTTAAACAGCTATCAGAAATGCAAGCCAACGGCGACTATTCCAGTGTTATTATTCCCCGACGCGGAAACTTTACAGAATATTTAATTACCCGACTATCAAACAGGACGCATAGTATTCATAAAAGATATCGAGCTTTGGCAGCATATCTAAAAACCACAAAAGCTAAGGGTTTCTTTCAAGAAGAAATGACCTCTATGGCTGATAAATTTAAACTACCAACCAAAGGACCTTTGACACTAACTTATCCCTATAAAAACGATATTCGGCTTGCTCTCTTTTTATTCGCTGCCGCAGATGAACTCGCTTTATCTTTCTTCCCCTTGTTCACGAGAGCCGCAGAAAATCCCTTAACATGGATTGATCCGGCTATTGTCATTTCCTTGCCAATCGCTGGATATCTGATTGCTTATCTTTTTGCGGCCCCTTTTGCCCGGTCACTAACAGGTAAATGGGGTCACAAAAAAATGATCCTCGGGGCTCTAATTTTTATTTTCCTGTCAAACTTTGGGATGTTTTTTGCCACCAATGTATTGGAAATCATTTTCTGGCGATCTTTGGGGGGCATAGGATATGCCTTTGCCGTACTTGCTTGTCAGGATTATGTAATTGACTACGAACCCCGTGGTGAACGAACCAAATCACTTGGTCAGTTCTCAGCTGCCCTTTTTGCCGGAATTTTTGCAGGTACAGCTTTGGGGGGCGTTCTTGCAGATCGATTTGGAACATCCATCGCTTTTATGTTCAGTGCTTTTCTTGTTGTTATATCCGCCATATTGCTTACCCGGATGATTCCCCCGGGGTTAAATACGAAAACAAAAGAAGAAGCTCCTCTGCGGTTCAAGTCCATAGCAGCATCCCTTAAAAATCCTCGTTTTTTTGCAGTGTGTATGGGGCTTGCTGTTCCACAAAGCCTTATGGACCAGGTTTTTATATCCTATCTCTTTTCATTACAGCTTGACGCGCTTGATGCCTCAACCGCAGATATAGCCCGACTTTTAATGGTTTACTTCTTTATGATAATGCTTTCGGGTACTTTATTAGGATGGCTAACCAACAGTAAAATAAGCGAAAGCTCTATTGCAGTGACAGGCTCCCTGATCACGGCTGCAGGTCTCATACTCACAGCATTTATGCCTTCGCAATGGACTATGTTAATCGCAGCTGCAAGCACCGGTTTTGGCCACGGCCTGCTTCGAGGCCCACAAGTTGAGCTTACGATGAAATTGGCAGAAGGAGAGCTAAAGCATTTGGGGTCAAATTCTGTCCTTGGCGCTCTACGTTTATTTGAAAGATGTGGCAGTATTCTTGGCCTATTGATAATTGCTGCAATAGCAGGATATTGGGGATTACCAACTGCCATCTCATCAATAGGGGTTATCATTTTAGGAGGCTTAGTGATTTTCGTTGTTTATTACATCGGCACTAATTTCATTGATTTTTTAAACAAAAGAAAACTATCTTCGGAATATGAATCTTGAAAAATGAATAGATTTAGGTGTAACGATAACCTATCTATATAGTCAGATTAACAACTAGCCTTCGGTATAGTGCTTTTATAGGTACAGAATTTCTAGTTTTCTGGATCATAAACATTAATTGTAGGCTTACAGGTTATGAGTAGAATATGACGACAGATGATCAAACTCCTTATATCTCCTTATCAAGCAGTGCCGCAAAGCGGGTGGCTTTTCTGGCAGAACAAGAAGGTAAGCCGGACTTAATGTTGCGAATAACAGTCTCTGGCGGCGGTTGTTCAGGTTTCCAGTATGGTTTCTCTTTTGACAGTTCTGTTAACGAAGACGACAAAACCTTTCAAAAGGACGGCACGAAAGCTGTGATCGACGACATGTCTTTGGACCTTCTAAACGGTTCCGAGATAGATTTTGTCGAAGACCTGATGGGCGCGTCTTTTCGCATAACAAACCCGAATGCCACAGCCTCGTGCGGTTGCGGGACTTCTTTTGCCATATAAAGTGGTGCCATATAAAAATAACGCGCAGTCGTGTGCACCCTTCTAACTTTTAAATCTCTAGTGAGAGCCTTATCCAATGGTCAAGATCGCGACTTGGAATGTCAATTCCATTAACAAACGACTTCCAAATGTTCTCGATTGGATTAAAACGGCTTCTCCTGATGTCCTTCTGCTACAAGAATTAAAAACTGTCGCAGAGAAGTTCCCCTATCTGGAATTTGAAGAACTTGGGTACCACGTAGAAGTTGTTGGTCAAAAAAGCTATAACGGCGTTGCGCTGATATCCAAAGAACCTATTACTGATGTCATCAGGGAATTACCTGGAGACCTTGAAGATGATCACGCCAGATACGTCGAAGGAACCACCTTTGGCATAAGGGTTGCCTCTATCTATCTGCCCAACGGTAATAACAACAGTAATCTGACGGATGAAATCAAATTTCCCTATAAATTAAAGTGGATGGACCGTCTTAACGCCCACGCCCAAAAACTATTAAAAACGGAACAACCCATTGTTCTTGCCGGGGATTACAACCTGATCCCAACAGACGATGACGTCTTTTCCCCAAAACGCTTTGAGGGCAGCGCGCACACCCATCCAAGTTCAAGGGATCGTTTTCGTGTGATGGAAAACCTTGGCTACACCGAAGCCTGGCGCGCACTCAATAAAGAAGCACATGTTTATAGCTATTGGGATTATCAGCGCAGTGCTTTTGATCATAACAACGGCATCCGTATAGATCTGATGATGCTGTCACCACAAGCCGCAGACATTCTAACGAGCTGCTGCATAGATAAAGATCCCCGTGGAAAAGAATCACCATCGGACCATACACCTGTGATGTGCGAACTATCTGCCTGACCCTGGGCTAATGACTTAGGCAAGCAATATGTTCTTCCCCCTATTTGATAACCTACCAAGACTCCTTATCGAAAAACCGTGGGTTACCATAGCCGCCATTTTTTGTTGCTGTCTTGTCTATCTTATTCAAGCCATATCACCAGAACCTTTTATGGCGCGAATGATATATGCCTTGGGCCTTATCCCCGACGTATTACTTGGAAACGCCCAACGCCCACAGTCTATTGATTGGGTCTCCCCCATATTCACTCTGGTTACCTATAATTTTCTGCATGGCAGCTTTATGCATCTTGCGGGTAACATGGTTTATCTTTGGGTATTTGGTGACAACATAGAAGACGCAATGGGACACTGGCGCTTTTTTGCCTTTTTTATCTGTTGCGGCATCATTGCTGGCATTGGACAAACCGTTATTACAGGGACGTCTCAAACTCCTATTGTCGGCGCAAGTGGAGCTGTATCTGGTATTCTCGGGGCTTACTTGCTGCAATACCCGAAAGCTAAGGTTCTCATTCCGATTTTTATGATCCCGATCTTCGTTCGCGCTTACCTGTTACTTATTTTTTGGATTGGCTTTCAAATTTTCTCAGCCTTTTTACCTGACCAATCCGGTGTAGCCTGGTGGGCACATATAATTGGATTTTTTGGCGGCATGGCCATATTTCCTTTTTTCCGACACAAAACCTTGCCACTGCTTTGTCCAGATGAACTTCCGCGCGGTATAAAAATACGCAATAAATCCAAATTTCACCGTGGATAAGTCAAGGGCCAGTACAATCCCTCTAAAAACAAGCCCTCGGATCTCCTAATTTTCCTTAGATTTGGTAACTTTTTTATTCTTTTGTGAAATAACCATGGACGTGAGCCCATGGATTACCTAATTATCTTACAAGAAACTTAATTTAAGACACGACGTAACGTTAGGATTATTACTGTGCCTGAGTATCGTTCAAGAACCTCCACCCATGGCAGAAACATGGCAGGTGCCCGCGGCCTATGGCGCGCGACTGGTATGAAAGATGATGATTTCGGAAAACCGATCATTGCCATAGCCAACTCATTCACACAGTTTGTCCCCGGCCATGTTCACCTGAAAGATCTAGGCGGACTGGTTGCCGATGAAATCGAAAAATCAGGCGGTGTTGCGAAAGAGTTCAATACCATTGCTGTAGATGATGGCATCGCTATGGGACACGACGGCATGCTTTATAGCCTGCCCTCACGCGAAGTCATTGCTGATGCCGTTGAATACATGTGTAACGCGCACTGTGCTGACGCTGTCGTTTGTATTTCCAACTGTGATAAAATCACCCCGGGTATGCTCATGGCTGCAATGCGCCTGAACATTCCTGCAATCTTTATTTCCGGTGGCCCAATGGAAGCCGGAAAAATCGTTCTGGATGGAAAAGAACGTAAACTAGATCTCGTTGATGCCATGGTTGATGCCGCGGATCCAAACGTCAGTGACGAAGATGTTGCTGCGATTGAAAGATCCGCTTGTCCAACCTGTGGTTCTTGTTCTGGAATGTTTACGGCAAACTCTATGAACTGCTTGAGTGAGGCCATGGGTCTTTCTCTTCCTGGTAACGGCTCCTTACTTGCAACCCATAAGAAACGTGGTGAACTATTCAGAGAAGCCGGCCGTCGTATTGTCGAGCTCGCAAAACGTTACTACCAAGAAGGTGATGAGAGCGTGACACCACGTGGTATAGCGAACTTTGAAACATATCAGAACGCTATGGTCCTCGACATTGCCATGGGTGGTTCAACAAATACAATCCTTCACATCCTTGCGATGGCAAAAGAGGGTGGTGTTGACTTCTCCATGTCAGACATTGATGCCCTTTCAAGAAAAGTACCTCAGTTGGCCAAAGTCGCGCCATCCACAACCAAGTACCATATGGAAGACGTCCACCGTGCTGGTGGTATTATGGGGCTTTTGGCTGAACTTGATCGCTGCGGACTAATTCATCGCGATCGCCCGACAGTTCACGAAAAAACACTCGGTGATGCGATTGATAAATGGGACATCATGACCACTGATGATCCCGAGGTGAAAAAGTTCTATTCTGCGGCACCCGGTGGCGTACGAACCACGGAAGCCTTCAGTCAAGATCGCTATTACTCATCTCTAGATGATGACCGTGCCAATGGCTGTATCCACAGTGGTGAGTATGCATTTAGCCAAGAAGGTGGTCTTGCTGTTTTGTTTGGAAACATTGCCCTGGACGGTTGCGTCGTTAAAACAGCTGGCGTCGATGATTCTATCCTGAAATTCACAGGAAGCGCACGCATTTTCGAATCCCAGGATGCAGCCGTAGCAGGCGTACTCAGCGGTGAAGTAGTCGCCGGTGATGTTGTTGTTATCCGCTACGAAGGCCCCAAAGGTGGCCCAGGTATGCAGGAAATGCTCTACCCGACCAGTTACCTGAAATCCATGGGACTTGGAAAAGCCTGTGCCCTTTTAACTGACGGGCGTTTCTCTGGCGGCACATCTGGTCTATCAATTGGTCACGCATCTCCTGAGGCAGCACAAGGTGGCGCAATCGGTCTTGTTGAGGCAGGTGATGCGATAGAAATTGATATTCCGAACCGGACAATTAACGTACTCGTCAGTGATGAAGAACTCGACATGCGCCGAAAAGCTATGGATGCCAAAGGCAAAGATGGCTGGAAGCCTGTGAAACCACGCGACCGCAAAGTAAGTTCAGCCCTTAAAGCCTACGCTCATTTCACAACATCGGCCGACAAAGGTGCTTATCGCGATGTTGATCAATACGACTGATAGATAAACATCTATCCTTAAGTAAAAAAAGGCCGCAGAGTTAATCAAAACTCTGCGGCCTTTTATTTATCTGGAAGGAATGTTTTCTTAGTTACCGAAACGCAAGAGAAATCATTTCCAGTAAAAAGTCCCTGCCCTTTTTATAAAGAACCTCTTGATCATTTCCTTTTGCATTTGCCAAAGGTGTCACCAGAGCTCTTTCAAAGTGGAAAATTAACGTTCCATGCTCCTGAAGCTCATATTCCGAAAGATATGCTCCTTGATTAGCCATCAGCTTGGCTAATCGTTTCGACAGAAGAATACTATGATCAAGATCCAATTGCCTTAGATCTTCATTCATCCCCATGGCTTTCAGCAATCGATCCCGAACAATTAAATCTGTTTGAACCTGATTGAGAGCATCAAATATTTTACTAAAAAGCTTACGCCATCCCATCTGCCTGGATTGTTTCATTTCCATGCGATCAAAGACGTCATCCATTTCACTCAACCATCTTTGATAAAGGGCAAAGATAATGGCTTCTTTGTTTGGAAAGAACTGATAGAGCGTTGCGATATTAACGTCGGCAAGTTCAGAAATACGGCGCGTGGTCAACTTGTCCACACTGCTCGTTGTCAACAATGTTGATGCAGCAAGCAATATTCTCTCAACACGCTGCTTAGATCTTTGCTGGGCTGGCAACCGCCGCCGGACTAATGTAAGGCTTGGAGTCATCTCGTAAATCTTTGGTTATCATTTTTTATGAGAATACTAAGACCAGAGATAATTTTATATACGTAGATAAACGTATAATGCCCTAAAACAGCATTTTTGCACTGCCATTCAAACACAAAAAAGCCGCCCAAATGAGCGGCTTTCTTATAAGTTCATCAAAATGACAAATATTTCTTTTAGAGATCGGCAATCCGCGCCAGCGCTTCATCCAGTTTTATTTTCACGGACATAAACTCTTCCCGACGGGCTTTCTTTTCCTCAACAACTTGTTCAGGTGCTCGGGAAACGAAATTTTCGTTCGAGAGTTGCTTGTCAATTTTCGCAATCTCTTCGAGCGTTTTTTCCATTTCTTTATTCAGGCGAGCTGTCTCTTGCTCAACGTCAATGATACCTTCAAGTGGTAGCGCGAAAGTCGCATCATCAAGCACAATCTGAATAGCTCCTTGCGGTAGATCTTCGTCTGTAAAATCAACAGAGGAAAGACCAGCAAGCCACTTCACAACATCTTTATACTGACCAATCTTAGCCTTGACTGCATCAGAACCGTCTTTGAGCAAAAGCGGTGCCTTTAGTTTTGGCGGGGTGTTGAGTTCCGCACGTGTAGCCCGGATATCAGAGATAAGCTTGATAACCCAATCCATCTCTTTATCAACATCAGCATCCGTATGGCGTTCGTCAAACTTTGGCCAAGACGAAGAAATAAGCGGTGTCGCCCCTTTATTGCCCAGGTTTTCCCAAAGTTCCTCGGTAATATACGGCATAATTGGATGTAACAAATGAAGTGTTTGCGCCAAAACCCATGCAATAGTCGCTTTGGTTTCTTTAGTCGTTGCCTCATTCCCCGCAGCCAATACAGGCTTTGTGAATTCCACATACCAGTCACAGTATTCATTCCAGAAGAAACGATAAAGCGCGTTGGCGGCATCGTTAAAACGGTAATCATCCAGTGCTTTGTCAACGGCCCCAGTCGCAGCAGCAACACGCCCGACGATCCACTTATTAATCGGCTCGTTACAGCTCAGCGGATCAAAACCCGGATCGTAAACAGCACCATTCATCTGGCTATAGATCGATGCATTCCAGAGCTTGGTTCCAAAGTTGCGATAGCCTTCAACACGGGATGATGCCAGTTTGATATCACGACCAGGTGCCGCCATCGCCGCAAGAGTAAACCTTAATGCATCACAACTGTATTCAGAAATAACTTCCAGAGGGTCAATAACATTACCCTTGGACTTGGACATCTTTTGTCCGTTTTCGTCGCGCACAAGTGCGTGGATATAAACGGTCTTAAACGGCACCTCTTTCATAAAGTGCATGCCCATCATCATCATTCTGGCAACCCAGAAGAAGATAATGTCAAAACCAGTCACCAACACATCACCGGGATAATAGCGCTCAAGCTCTTTCGTTGTTTCTGGCCATCCAATAGTAGAGAAAGGCCAAAGAGCAGATGAGAACCAAGTATCCAGAACATCTGGATCCCGGGTCAGTTCAACTTCTTTGCCAAATTTAGCCAAAGCAGCTGCTTTGGCTTCTTCTTCAGTTTCTTCGACAAAAATTTCACCGTCAGGACCGTACCACGCCGGAATTTGGTGGCCCCACCACAATTGACGGGACACACACCATGGTTGGATATTACGCATCCAATCATAGTAGGTGTTTTCCCATTGTTTAGGGACGATTTCAGTCTTGCCAGTTTCAACAGCTTCCAAAGCCGGTTTGGCAAGTGTCGCGGCATCAACATACCATTGATCAGTAAGCCATGGTTCAATTGGAACGTTTGATCTGTCGCCATAAGGAACAGAGTTCAAGTGGTCATCAATCTTGTCGAGAAGTCCAAGCTCTTCAAATTTGGCAACAATTTTCTTACGCGCAACAAAACGATCCAGTCCTTGATAATCATCCGGCGCATTTTCATTGATGTGCGCGAATTTATCAAAAACATTGATCATTTCCAGATTACAGCGGCGACCAACTTCAAAGTCGTTGAAATCGTGCGCAGGGGTAATTTTTACCGCACCAGAACCCGTTTCAGGGTCAGCATATTCATCCGCAACAATCGGGATCAAGCGACCAACAATCGGCAACTTCACATTCTTGCCGATCAGGTCTTTGTAACGATCATCATCAGGATGCACAGCAACACCGGTATCACCCAGCATTGTTTCAGGGCGAGTAGTGGCAACAACAATGTATTTACCGTCTTCGCCATCAATCGGATAACGGAAATGCCAAAGCTTACCGTTACTTTCTTTTTGAACAACTTCAAGATCAGAAATCGCAGTCAGAAGCTTTGGATCCCAGTTTACAAGACGTTTGTCTTTATAGATCAAACCTTCTTTATGAAGCTGAACAAAAACCTTGCGAACAGCTTCTGAAAGCCCTTCGTCCATTGTAAAGCGTTCACGCGGCCAATCAGCAGAAGCACCGAGATGACGAAGCTGCTTAACAATTGCTCCGCCGGACTCTTCTTTCCACTCCCAAACAGAATTCAGGAATTTTTCGCGACCAAGATCGTGTCTGGAAATTCCCTTTTCAGCCAACTGGCGTTCAACAACCATCTGGGTTGCGATACCTGCGTGGTCAGTTCCTGGTTGCCAGAGAACATCATGACCTTTCATGCGCTTATACCGAACAAGGACGTCTTGCAGGGTAAAAGTCAAAGCATGGCCCATGTGGAGATTCCCCGTGACGTTCGGTGGGGGCATCATAATGGTATAAGGGTCAGACGGGGAATTAGGATCTGCGGAGAAAGCTCCGGATTTTTCCCAACGCTCGTAATGCTTTGCCTCAACTTTTTCAGGGCAATAGGTTTTGTCCAGCATTACTGGGTTCCTCTTAACTAAATATTCTATGTGAAATAATGCTAGCATTTGCTAGCAGTTTCGGAAGAAAAAAGAAAGTCCGAGCCTTATAAATCTTCGGCCCGGCGCACCATCTTTTTAATTTCCTCGCGGACAATCCGCTCAACCATAGGGCCTAAGCGGACATCAAGCCATGCTTTAAGCTCGGGGACGAGTGCTTCGCGAACGATATCTTCTAGGGTTTTTCCTGTACCAATGGCTAAGGAACGCTGCACAACAGCAGCACGCGCTATTTCAGATAGCGCCGAGGACGTTGAATCCTGAGTTTCTTCCTGAAGGATACTATCAGCATCAGGCGCATCAAGATCGATATCGTTACCCACATCAAAACTTACAGGTTCATCTACGGGCGTTTCAGATACTGCAGCAACCTCGATCTCGTCTTCAACTTCATCAAAAGAAATATCTCCGAGATCATCATCTTCAACAGACTCTAGATCAGATTCCATTTCAGGTTCGTCAACTGCGGCTGCGGCTTCAACTTCAATCTCGTCATCTTCAGGCTCATCCTCTTCGGGCTCACCCATTGATGCTCTAAAGTCTTCTTCAATCGAATCTTCATCAGAAGCCGCTTCTAAAGGGCCCTCTTCCATATCAGATTCTTCAGGGACAGACTCATCGTCCTCAGAAACCTCATCGGTTAGCTCGAGAACATCATCCTCTTCTGCTTCAGGTTCTGCTGCCGCAGGCTCTTGTGCCTGAGCTTCATCCCCCTCACCTTTGGCTCCATCACCTTCTGGATCGTCTTCGGAAATAATTCGGCGAATTGATGCCAGAATTTCTTCCATTGATGGTTCACCCTGGGCTTCTTGATCACTCATTGAAATGCTGTCCCACCGCTTCCTTAACTGCGAACACTACCTGTTACCAATACAATTTCGGTAATATACGTTAGATATTATTGAAAAAGAAGGGCTTTTGCACGCCTATTTTTCAATACCCAACCCAAACCACTTATCTCTCACGTTATTATAGTCTTCTGCCGGATCAAAGACATTAACAGGCAAACCAATATACTGTGCAGTCATTTGCCCCATAGAGCTCAAAACCTGATAAGTAGCAACAACTTCATCTCGTTGTGCTCTGACAAGGTTAACCTGTGCATCCAGAAGTTCCTGTTCAGCATCAAGTACATCCAACACCGTTCTTTCACCAACTTCTTCTTCCTGGCGCACACCGTCCAAGGCAATTTCAGCGGCATCAACAGAAGACGTAAAGGATTTGATCTGTGCCTGAGAACTAATCAGATTTTCCCAAGATGATACGCCTTGTTGCTCAACCGCACGCATCTGCTCAACAATTTGGATTCTACGCTGATTTGCAGTTTGCTTAGCCTGACGCACCCGACTGCTAACCAACCCCTGTTGATAAATCGGCACAACCAACTGCGCCAAAATTTCACCAGATGTGCTATCAATATCCTCACCAGATGTTTCGTCAGAACGACTGACCCGTCCGACCAATGACAAGTCCGGGTATAGTTCGCCAGTTATTTCCCTGACTTGGTTTTTGGACGCCATTTCATTGTATTTAGCAGCAAGAAGTGCCGGATTATTTTCTCGCGCTACACCTAAAAGTTCATCTTCACTTGCGGGTAAAACAGCGAAAGGATTAGGACGCGCCAGTGCTTCATCAGGATACTCGCCAACCACCTCTTCAAACACGGCCTTTGAAGAATTTAACGTTCCTTCCGAAGCAATACGCTGAGCAGTAGAAGTCGAATATCTGGATTCTGCTTGTGCAACATCCGTCCTTGTTAACTCACCAACATCAAAACGATCACGTGTTGCTTCAAACTGTCTTGCCAGAACTCTTTCATTGTTAATGTTAAGATCTAGAATAGCTTGATCACGCCAGACATCCGCATAGGCGGTTACTGCCCGTAACAGAACATCCTGTTCCACAGAGGTAACAGACGCACGCTCGGCAAGTACTAGATTTTCTGCTTGCTCTGTTGCCGCCTGAGTACGTCCTCCCTGATAGAGAGATTGCGTTACCTGTAATGTAGCATTCAATGGCTGTGTATTATCAGTAGAATCTCCGGTTGGGGTGTCAGTATCAGTTCTGCGGACCCCAGCAGAAGACGTAATTCTGACATCAGGCCGCCAAGCAGATAGCGCTTGAGGAACACCTTCGTTAACAGATTTCAAGCCAGTTTGCGCACTAGACAGTGATGGATTGGTCTCATAGGCCTTAATCAAAGACTCATTCAGGGTTTGAGCCATAACACCGCCGCCCCCAAAGCCGCCGGAAAGCCCAGTGTAAACTGCGACACTAACAATGGCACATCGACTTAAAAGCGCTTTTTTCGTGTTTCCGATAGATTTAATCATCACGTTGTCCAAAATTAATCCAATGCCAAACTTAATCTGATAACGGCCCCGCATTGCGCGGATACCTATATAATGAAATGAAACCGTATATGTGGTTTATATCTGTGTCTTTTAAGAGCATACAAAAAGTTATTAAACAGGTCACAGGCTATTTACAACTTTTTGTACATATAAAAACTGGCGCAAACTGCGCCAGCCTTCCTACAAGCTTTAACGTATAACCTTAGTGCGACCTGTCGTCAGAATATATGACCCAACATTTAAAATTGGATACATATTTGGTAGAGCATCAAAATCTATTAAAATGAAAATGCTTCTTTGGCTTCAAAGCCTGGTAACAAAGGTGTATTCGCATCAAAAATCACGCGACCGGAACAATTCCCTGCATGCTTTTCAATCAAGGTTGCATGCCCCAGCGTCTGTTTATTTCGGGCATTTACGTCCTGAACAACTGCAATCAAACGCCCATTTTCAGCCAATTGTTCTAGTAGAGAATCTGGAACTTCAGAAACGGCTCCACCAAAAACAATTAAGTCGTAGGGGGCTTGTTTCGGATAACCTTCAGTCAATTCAGCCTTAACAGCAACGGCATTTTCTGTTCCGTGCGATGCGAAGCGCTCATTCATCGAATCAACCAGCTCATCCGTATCTTCGATTGCCACAACAACACTGACAACTTTGGATAACACAGATGCGGTGTAGCCAGTCCCTGCACCAACAACCAGCGCCGTATCATTTTCCTTGGGGTCAATAGATTGAAGCATACGTGCAAGAACCATTGGTTCCATCAAATAGCGGCCATGGTCCAGCGCCAAGTCTTCATCTACATAGGCAATAGCTTTTGAAGCTTCCGGTACGTATTCTTCTCGTGCCACATTTTCAAACGCAGACAACACACCGTCATGCGTCACCTTATTGGTGCGCAACTGGCAATTAATCATGTTCATGCGAGCTTGTTCAAAGTTATTCATCGTTAGAAACGCCGATTATCTGTAAAAATTTTGTGGGATAATAACCAAGTGCCCCCAACCTTTCCAGATAAAGTATCCGTTTTTATTATTTTTATCTAGTTAACAAAGGTTCTTACAGGGCCTCAACCCAACAATAAGATCCCTTACCCCTACTTTTCACGCCTAAATTACATTGCCAACAGTCCTCCAGCACATAAATGAAACTGGAATCGAGATTGATCTCTTGACCTTCACGATAACCACTACTATACACTGCGGCACTGCCAACGAATAAGTATTCGTCAGGATGGCCCGGTGGCAGAGTGGTGATGCAGAGGACTGCAAATCCTTGTACGTCGGTTCGATTCCGGCCCGGGCCTCCAAAATATTCATCTTTATGATACCCCCTAATATTTAAAAATCATCCCGATACATAACCTCGATTAGCAGTGTGTTCTGTTGATTTTATGCATGCTGAATAATAAAACCCTACGCCGTATCTCCTGTATTAGGGTCGCCAGTGCTGAATTACCACCAGAGAATCAACAGTGTCAGATTAATCGCATCAGTATTTGATCAGAGTCTTATTACTAGGTAGATGCTTTTAAATCAGAAAACTATATCCGATTTTCTATCAGATATCGTGCGAATTATCCTCACTCTTGGTCTTTATCCTTTTGTTAAAAGCCAGAAACCAAGGATAAGAATCTATTTTTCACCTCAGATAAATCTAGCGAAGTCATAAGCGCCTCAAGCCTTTGATTTAAAAGGAACAAAAAAAATTAAAAAAAATGCATAAAAGTTATTGCCAGCATGTAACACCACTGTTATAACCCAACCCGTCGCCAACGAGGCGGCACAAACATTGATCCGCGATAGCTCAGTTGGTAGAGCAGGTGACTGTTAATCACCCTGTCGCAGGTTCGAGTCCTGCTCGCGGAGCCATTACAAAAACCCTAAGTTGTTGAATATCAACGACTTAGGGTTTTTTGTTACTTTGATCTAAAAAATATCAAACGAAAAACTAAAACACGTTTACAAACCTTTGCTGGTATAAGTCTTTGCATGCAAGCAATATTATAATTGTCGACCAACCAAGTTTGCTGGATTTTGGCTACACAAATATACCCACAAAAAAGTTTAGAACCTATAGAGAATTATAAAATGAAATATTGTATAGCCCTTATCTTTGTTTTTATCAGCGGCACTGCTTTTTCGACTGAAATCAAGACAGGAAATCAACTTTATCAAGCCTGTAAAACTGAACAAAAAGGCTGTGATACACACATACGGGCAGTTTACGATACTCTTGAATACAGAGAGTTAATGTGTCCGCCCGACAACATCACAAACAAAGAAGTAAAAGACATTATAGTCCAAGAACTTCAAGAAAACCCCCAAACCCGGCACAAGCCATCAATTGACCTAATTATGGTTTGGCTCCTAAAACGTTGGCCTTGCACATAGGTATAACGGGGTGAGAGAAAAGTATCCCTAGTTTTTTTATCTTAAATAAAATCAAAATCTTACCCAGGCAAAAAAGAGGCAGAAAGACAATAATAGATCTTTCTGCCTCTCGTTGTATTAAGACCCTGAAGGGCCTTTTATCACAAAAAGAAATAGCCTTTACTTCACGGCTGTAATTTTATCATTTATTGCATACAACACACATTCGTTATTAGAGGATTTGGCTTTACATATTTCAAGCGCAGTTAACTTCAATTTATTATAAGGAGCCACTTCCTGTGATCTGGCCCGCGCTGTTGTTCCATCTTTGCTAATCGCAAAGGCAAGATTAACATCATCATTTTTGATACTAACCAAATCTAAATATCTGCCAAATGCAGTTTTTTGCCCGGAAGTAATTTCAAATTTCTTAGGATCGTAAAGATCTACCTTGATTTCTTCTTCTGGCTTGGTCTTTTTTTCCCAAACAATTTTGCCGCCAATATCATAAATCTTACAAGGCTTTCCATTTGAATGCTCTTCACAAACCTTGATGGCTTTCGGCATAGATTGTAACCTCGAACCGCGACATTGAATTTCACGACAATAATACCATCCCCAACTGGTGCTTACGTCTTTTGTCACCGCAAACGCACGCGGATTAGAGTTTAAATATTTTTCATACGATTTTTGTGCACTAGAGCTCAACATAATTGGCCCGGAGCCAACTAAAGAAGATGTCGTCGCCCCCTTACACCCCATGGTAAACAGTACCAAACATAATACGATCAGTCGTCTCATAAATATTCCCCCAGTTTTAAGCTGAATTCGAAGCTTGAAATGTCCTCAAAATATACCCTTTCCTTTACAGATAACAAGCAAACCAAACAACCCAAAAGAGAAAAATATTATAGCAAAACGTCTTTTACGATGACAAATTCATTATGTAGAGTACGGCTAAATAACATTTTTACACTGATTACGATAAATTCAATTTTGCAATTTATCCCGAGAGTTATATAAAGATAAAAATTTATTAACTATAATTTCAGGCTAATGATCCGCGACAGACATATGGCACTCAAACTATTCAGAAGCTCAGCATTGGCTTTATCCATGGCGTTTTACATCGCCCCAACGATATCTTTTGCTGATGGTATTCTTTTCGCCAGAACAGCACAGGAAGCACAGGATAATGGCAATCTGGAACTCGCTATAGAATATTACACGCAGGCTTTGAATGAAGGTGATCTGTCAAAAAAACATCAAGCTTATGTCCTAAACAACCGCGGCACTCTTTTTCAGGACCTAAACCTACCTATCGAAGCAGAACAAGATTTTATTCAGTCTATAGAACGCTTACCAACCTATGGGGATGCTTACTTTAACCTAACCTCTCTCTACCTCGTTCAAAACAAAAATGACGAAGCTCTATCTTGGTTAAACAAAGCTCTGATTGAAATCCCCGAGGACGCTGAGCTTTTGTTAAAAAGAGGCACTCTCTACCGGGAACAAAACGAAATTGAAGCCGCTCTTCAGGATGTCTCTCAAGCCGTATTAATAAAACCAGAGTTGGGGAAAATTTTAATCAACGAGAGTAACGTCTATCTCGGCACCTATATAGATTATGCAACAATAGATCATTTTATTACGATTTTATCAGAAGAACCGCCGTCGTTAGATGCCTACATTAAACGCGCGAAGGCCTATCTCAGCACAGGATTTCTTGAGCAAGCTTTGGCAGATGCCGAATACGTTATAGAGTTAGAGCCAAAATCGTTTGATGCTTACCAAGCAAAAGCAATTATTCTCTTTTCACAAGGCGCCTACGATAAGGCCATTCGCGCTTTTGATCTTGCCCTACATTACGCCCCGAATAATCCTGAAATTTTTTATAACCGGGGGCGCCTATACAAAAGTCTCGGCGATAACAATAACGCCTCTTTTGACTTTCAAATGGCTTACAGCATCAACAGGCAGGAAAAAAAGTACCGGAGAGAACTCAAAGAACTTGGTCTCGTTAAATAGTCTGCTCGCGATTAGAAGTTTGTACGATAAATTGAATTAACCCGTCAGAAAAATTAATCAGCGGCTATTATTTTGATCGAAAAGTTTGGCGATACGCCTTTGTTGGGTGACGCTAAGTGATGGCCAGATTTTATCCATATTTTCTTTAGCTTCTTTAGCCCCCGCCAAATATGCCCGTCCGTACCAAATATACGCAGCTTCGTTCGGATCTAGTTCTTTTTTGGTTTTAGGCATCATGCCCTGAACATACATCCAAGCCAATAACTCCATGGCTTCTTTATCGCCTGAATTGGCCTGTTTACTGATCGTGATCAGGTCCTGCTTGTATAGCTTCCCACCTTGAACATTTCTTGCGGCACCTACTCTATTTTCCAGCACTTTCGCCGCCTTTAGCATTCTTTCTGCTTCGGCTTTTTTATTATCCTCTAGCGTATCACGATATGTAGTGTAGGATTTATCTATATCGATTTCTTCTGGTAGGTCTGAACACCAATCCGGCGGTGTATAATCCGCACCACATTGATCCCAGTTTTCTAACTGCGAAGATTTATCCCAATTTTTATAACCTGACTTTTCGGATGCATTTACGTTCCCGGCATACGCAAAAAACAAAAGCGCGAGGGACAATAACCTTATAAAATGGGTACGAATCTTCATCACATATAACATAGTTGTTAATTTTATCAGAACCAAAGCTAAGATATTGTAAACGAGAAACAGTTTATACCCAAGCAGTCGCAGAACACAAAAAAACAATAAGTTTTCGTCTTGGTTCTATGGTACTTCTTGATTAAGGGTACTCCCAGATTTCCTGATCTTTAGCGTCAGGTCCGCAATATGGAAGCTTGAATGAAAGAAGATAATGATCACAAACTTGATCGTGTAAACCAGATTTGGGTAGACGAAGCGGCTGTTTCTCATCGTAACTATCTGGACGGACGCGTCGGCGGAGCGCGATTATTCCTTTCTTTTAAAGATGCGAGAAAACTTAACTTTTCCAATCTTCAGCTAGACACAGCTGAAATGGTCGGTGCCGATTTGGTCAATACAGATTTCACCAAAACCAAAATGGAACGGGTCAACCTTTTTGGCGCCGACTTATCCGACGCGGTTATGAGAGAATGCTCACTACGAAAAAGTGACCTACGCGGTGTTTGCCTTGAGAATGCCGACCTAGAAAACGCGACACTATCCGGAGCAGATATTCGAAATGGCTTTATACTTATCAGAAAACCAGATGGTACCTATGTTCCGGTAAAACATGACGAAGCGTCTAATTTTGATGGTATTAACCTGAAAGATGCTGATCTTAGTGATGCCAAGCTTGGCCGAGTCATAGGCCGCAGGACAAACTTGACCAATGTAAATTTCAAGAATGCAGATCTGTCCGGGGCGGTAATGGCGAATTCTGACGTCAGTGGGTCCATCTTTACAGGTGCAGATTTAACCGATGCAGATTTTAGCGGCTGCGTATTCCATGGCGCAAACTTAAGCGGCGCCCTATTGAATAACACCAATATGGAAGGTGCTGACCTAACCGCTGCCCATTTCAGTAACAGCGACATGACCTACGCCAATACTCATCAGGCCAGTCTGCCCAGAAGCATCGACGATCTTGATCGATCAATACGGGATATCCTCGAAGATCATCTCGTGTGGATCAATTCTCTTGGTCGAAAAGGAAAACAAGCAATTTTAACGGAGTATGATCTGCAAGCCAATGATCTGGCAGGTATCAATCTTCAGGCCGCAGAGCTTTCCTTAACCAACCTGTCCAACTGTACGTTCCTCGCCAGTCGTCTTAATATGGCCAATATGTCTGGTGTTATGGCCTTGAACTCTGACTTTAGTGATGCAGATCTTCGTGGCGTGAAATTGGAAAAAGCAAATCTGACCGGAGCAAGCCTTCGACACTGCCGCCTCTCCCCCATGATGATCTTAGGTACGCAAGGCAACTCTGTATCTGCAAACCTTAAAAACTGCTGTCTTGATCAAACAGACCTTGAGAGCGCGAACCTGCGTTATGCAAATTTAACTGGTGCCCGGGTTCGCTTTGCCAATCTCGCCAACGCTGATCTTTCAAATGCTAAATGTGTCGATGTTGACTTTACTGGGGCAGATTTGCGAAGTGCGAACCTTGAAAATGCCGACTTACGTGGGTGCAAAGGCTTAATACTGGAATAAACACACTTGCTTTTTGTACTATAATCTAAACCACATTTTCTATTGTAATTTACAATCAAGGCCCCTAATTTCTCATCATGGATAAAACAGCGTATAAAATCGGCGAATTGAACGAATCTGGCCAAGTGGAAGTTATTGAGAAAGCGACCTCATTTAAAGGTTATTTCCAAGTTGACACCTACCGCTTTCGTCACTCTCTATTCAAAGGGGGCCTCTCTCAGGAAGTTCAGCGGGAAATTTTTGAACGCGGTCACGCAGCTGCGGTGCTTCCCTTTGATCATAAATCAGGCGAAATTATTCTGATCGAGCAGTTTCGTCCCGGTGCCTTTGCAGCTTCTCAGGCCCCGTGGCTTTTAGAGGTTGTAGCTGGAATTATCGAAGAGAATGAAAACCCGGAAGAATTAAGTCACCGTGAAGCCATGGAAGAAGCCGGTTGCACATTAGGACGCTTGAAAAAAATCGGAACCTTTCTAATGACACCCGGGGGAAGCTCGGAAACGATTACTTTATTTTGTGGTGAAATTCTGGATCACAAGAAACAAGATTCTTATGGGCTAGACCATGAAGGTGAAGACATACGCACACATACAATGAAAGCCGAACAAGGTTTTAGGCTTATGTCTGAAGGAAAAATTACCAATGCGATTACAGCAATAGCACTTCAATGGTTGGAATTAAATCAGACAGCGCTTACATCTGTATGGTCTAATGAAACGAATAATGGCTAACCTCTAAAAAATACCTACCCGCTGAAGTAAGCAACAGAAAATACGAATTCAACTTATACCTACGGACGACAAAAATGGATATTCGCGACGGATTTATTGACAGCATTGGCAACACGCCTCTTATTCGCCTAAAACGGGCGTCAGAGGAAACAGGTTGTGAAATCCTTGGAAAAGCCGAGTTCCTGAACCCTGGCGGATCAATCAAGGACAGAGCAGCATGGGCAATTGTTAAAGATGCCGAAGAAAAAGGCATCCTAAAGCCCGGCGGCGTTATTGTCGAAGGCACAGCCGGGAATACCGGTATTGGCCTAGCTCTTGTCGCACGTGCGCGTGGGTACCGTTGCGCCATTGTTATTCCGGAAACGCAGTCACAAGAGAAAAAAGATATGTTGCGCCTCTGCGGTGCGGAACTCTACGAAGTACCTGCGGCGCCCTACAAAGACCCGAACAACTACGTTCATTACTCGCAAAGACTGGCACAGGAACTTGCTGGACAGGAACCAAACGGTGTTATCTGGGCGAATCAGTTTGATAATGTTGCCAACCGTCAGGGGCATATTGAAACCACTGCCCAAGAAATCTGGAAACAAACCGACGGCAAAGTCGATGGCTATGTCAGTGCAGTTGGTACCGGTGGAACACTAGCCGGGGTTTCAATGGGACTGAAAGAGCACAACAAAAACATTCAAATCGCCTTGGCTGACCCTCATGGTGCGGCGCTCTATAGCTATTACAAACATGGCGAGCTGAAATCAGAAGGATCTTCCATTACCGAAGGCATCGGTCAAGGACGTATCACTGCCAACCTGAAAGGTGCTGTGATTGACGAGGCATTCCGTATTAGTGATGAAACAGCGATTCCTTTGGTATTCAACCTCTTTGAGGAAGAAGCACTCTGCCTTGGTGGCTCCAGCGGTGTAAACATTGCTGGCGCAATCGAACTCGCCAAGAAAATGGGCCCGGGCCACACCATCGTCACCATGCTTTGTGATGCTGGAACGCGTTACACCAGCAAGCTATATAACCCAGAATTCCTGAAAGAACGCGGCCTCCCCGTCCCCAAATGGGTTGCCTAAAACTCTCAAGATCAACAAATTTCCACCATTAAAGGCCGCTCATTGAGCGGCCTTTAATGTATCAGGACAATATTTTTAATAATTTACTCGCTAAAAACTACACCTTGGCTTAAGCGCATGATAACTTTGTGCGAAATAAAAAAGACAACCTGCCGAATTCCTTCGAGGTACCCAATGGACTTACTGTTTTATAAAGATGCTTATCAAAAATCCTGCGACGCAACTGTAACCTATTCTGAAAAGGGTCAAGTCCGCCTGGATCAAACGTTATTTTATCCAACAGGCGGTGGACAACCCGGAGACAGCGGTTGGTTAGAGCTTTCTGACGGCACAAAAAGTAAAATTATCGAAGCCAAAAAAGGTACAAATCACGAAGATGTTATATTGCACCTTGAAGAAGGTGCCAATGCTCCACAAGCTGGTGATAAGGTAACTGCCTGTTTGGATTGGGAGCGCCGTTATGCTCACATGAAAATCCATTCCTGTCTGCACCTGCTGTGTGCCTCTGTCATCGGTGACGTGACTGGCGGCCAGATCAGTGACGTTAAAGGTCGCTTGGATTTTAACTTGCCCGACACGGCAATTGACAAAGCCGCACTTGAAGAGAAAATCAATCAACTTATTTCAGAGAACCACCCGATAACGCAGGACTGGATTTCAGATGAAGAACTGGATAACAATCCGTCTATGGTTCGGACGATGTCCGTCAAACCACCGCGTGGATCAGGCAAAATACGCTTGGTGAAAATTGGTGAAGATGTTGACCTGCAACCCTGTGGCGGAACACATGTAAAATCAACGGGTGAAATTGGCCCAATCAAAATTGGCAAGGTTGAAAACAAAGGCAAACAGAACCGCCGTATCAGCCTGACATTTGCATCATAATACAGAAAAAATACTGCCTTGGGGGACACTACCTTGTCTGAAAAATTTAATTCTGTCGTATCAACACAGTGGCTCGCAGACCATCTAGATGCCCCAGACGTCAGGGTTGTTGATGGCACTTATTATCTGCCTAATGAAAACAAAGATGCACGCGCTCTATACGAAGAAGCGCATATTCATAACGCGGTTTTCTTTGATATCGACGAAATTTCCGACAACGAAAATCCCCTCCCCCATATGATCCCAAGCGATATCAAGTTCGCATCCAAAGTGAGAAAATTAGGTCTTGGGGACGGTAATAGAATTGTTGTGTACGATCAGCGTGGTCTATTTTCAGCTGCGCGTGTCTGGTGGATGTTTCGACTATTTGGGCACAAGGATGTCGCAGTATTGGACGGAGGTCTTCCGAAATGGCGATTAGAACATCGCCCTGTAGATGATGACACCGTTCACCCCGGTGAACGACACTTTACCCCCCGTTTCAACAGCTTTCTTATTCGCGACAAAGAACAACTTCTTCGCAATATTGAAACCGGAAAAGAACAGGTTCTAGATGCAAGAGCAAGTGGACGGTTTAAAGGGGAAGTGCCTGAACCGCGCGCGGGTATTCGCTCGGGCCATATTCCTGATTCGTACAATCTTCCTTTCACAAATCTCTTTAAAGAAGACGGCACCTTAAAAGAAACTCAAGAAATTAAAAGCGCATTTGAGGAAGCGGGAATTGATTACAACAAGCCTGTCGTTACATCTTGTGGCTCCGGCGTTACTGCGGCGGTATTGAGCCTTGGCTTGGAGTTGACGGGACATAAAAAAGCATCGTTATACGATGGATCTTGGTCCGAATGGGGACAGGAAGGTAATACACCTATTGTAACCGGATAACTCATCTAATTATTGAAAGACCTATCGCTTATTGTTGTTTTTAAAGCTTCCGAACCATTAAATTTCAGTACGCCAAGAGCTGGACCATAAAATCAGTATTAAAATAAAACTATAAGATGAAACCAATCACCGAAAAAAAACGATCCGGTTCTGAAAAGCAAGAAACGATTAATGCCCGCTTTGTAACAGGAAGCATTCTTCGGCATGTGATCAATATGACAGCAACCACCTCTGTCGGTTTGATGTCGATCTTTTTTGTTGAACTGGTTGATATGTATTTTATCAGTCTGCTGGGGGAAGAATCTCTGGCGGCTGCAATTGGGTTTTCCGGTGCGATTACATTCTTCATTTTCTCAATAAGTATTGGACTGTCGATTGGATTAGCTGCTGTCGTCGCCAGAGTTATCGGGGCTGGTCAGGGTGACCAGGCAAAAAGAGTTATCTTTAACGGCCTGCTCACCTCTTTCGTTATGATGTCCTTAATTGCAGTTCCGGTTTATCTCTATACCGAACAGCTTTTATCCCTCGTTGGAGCCGAAGGGAAAACACTGGAATTCGCAGTAAAGTATATGAAGATCACAGTGATATCTTTGCCAATCATTTCCATTGGTATGTCTATGGGAGCAGTGCTACGTGCTGTGGGGGCAGCTAAGGCATCCATGATCTCAACGGTGCTGGCTGGTCTAGTTAATATTATACTTGATCCACTCTTCATTTTTACGCTGGATTTTCATATCGAAGGTGCGGCCTATGCAACCTTGGTTGCCCGCTTGACCATGGCAATCGTAGCCGCATGGGTACTTGCACGCCAGCTGGGTTTATCTGTGTTCAAGTTTCAGGGCGGATTAAATCGCGATATCTCTTCAATTTCGAAGATAGCAGTTCCAGCAGCTCTAACTAGCTTGGCGACCCCTTTTGCCAATTCTTATGTCACAACATCTGTTGCAGAATTTGGTGCCGATGCGGTTGCCGGTTTGGCGATCATCGGACGTATAACGCCCTTTGCTTTTGGCGCCGTTTTTGCCTTGTCAGCCGCTATTGGTCCAATTGTGGGTCAAAATATTGGTGCTGTTCAAACCCAACGTGTTAAATCAGCACTTAACAGCTCGCTTCTGGTTATATTTGTCGTCGTTTGTGTAACATCACTCATAATGACACTTTTTGCAGATACAATCGCAACAATCTTTAATGCCTCTGGCCTCAGCGCAGAACTTGTTGTCTTCTTCTGTGTTTTTACCTCGTGGAGTTTTATCTTTAGCGGCGCCCAGTTCATAGCAAATGCAGCCTTTAACAACATGAACAGGGCAACGTGGTCAACATTTGCCAACTGGGCGAAAGCAACAGTAGGTACAGTTCCTTTTATTTGGCTTGGCGGAGAATGGGCCGGAGCAAAAGGTATTATCGCGGGACAGGCTATCGGATCTGTAATTTTCGGCTTTATCACGATTATCGTGGCCTATAAAATAGTGAGTTCTCCAATTAAAAACCCAAACAAACAAGATGACAGAACACGCTATTTCGGGGCATGGTTACCTGCTATATTACCTCAGTTCGGTTGGCAGAGATTCATGGAAGAAAGATGGAATGCGGACCAGCGTGATAAAAATAACGGTGACTAACTTTTAGCAATTTCGCCAAAACAACCAAGAGAATTGATAAAGAGAAAGATTAAGAGCATGACCACCGCTCCTCAAATTGAAGTAACAATCTCTTTTCTCGAAATGTTAGAAAGACCTCACAATCTAAATTTGCATTCACCACAAGGGAAAAAAACATCCCTTATCCGTGCTTATAAACCAACTGTGTCCTTTTATCGCTATCTGTACAACACGATAGGGGAACCTTGGTTATGGTGGGAAAGGCGTACGCTGTCTAACGATGAATTATTGCAAATAATTCAGGATGAAAATGTAGAGATCTACGTTCTTTATTATGACGGTGTTCCCGCAGGATATGCGGAACTTGATAGACGCACCCCCAAAGAGATTGACCTCGCCTACATGGGATTAATACCCGACTTTATTGGCCAAAAACTTGGTCCCTATCTATTATCGTCAGTGATTGATATTGCATGGTCATACGAACCCAAGCGCTTAACTGTAAATACCTGTAGCCTTGATCACCCCAGAGCACTCAGCGTATATCAAAAGCATGGATTTAATATTTACGATAGAAACATCAAAATAATTGATGACCCCAAATTTAACGACACAACACAATAAAGGTGTTCAGTTAACTGCCAAAACTCCGCCATTGGCCACCAATTTATTTGGCCCTCTTTCGAGTGTTATAGTACCATTGACAAAATGACGTTCATAGATTTCCTGGTAGTTACCGTATCTTTGTAGAACCCGATAAGACCAATTTGAATCAAGCCCAAGTTCTGTCCCAAAAGAGCCTTTGACACCAAGCAATTTTTGAACTTCGGGATTGAGTGTCGTTGAAGCTATATAATCAACGTTTTGAGAATTAATATCCCAACGCTCGCTGTCCAACAATGTATGTGCATAAAATTGCACGATTTCCTTCCAGTCCACATCCCGAGATGAAACAATCATCCCTAAGCTATTATTTGAAGATGAAGAACTCAAAACTAACGGATCAGGAAAGATCCCGGATATCTTTTGTAAAAAAATAGATTGCTCGACCCTGGGCAGTGCCACGGCTCTGCATCCATGACTTTTCACAGCTTTAAATAGTTCGCCTTCCGACTTGTAACTCACAACCCCAAAGCTGACCTGATGTTTTTGGCTAAATATCGCTAGGCTCGTTTTATCAACCCATTCAAGTGAGCAAATTTTCTTGCCGTTAAGATCATCAACACGATAACCTTTGAATAGAATAGCAACATCAAGATTATTGAGGAAAAGCGTTGCTATATTTTGATGATGCTCCTGATGCGATAAGAGCCGATTATCTGCCAATGCAATAACATCAACTTTTCCTTCAGCCAGGTTTCGGCCAGCATTGCTCTCGTTCAACGTAATTAATTTTACAGCACTTGGATCTGGAAACAGAGCTAATGCAAGACCGCGACACAGCTCTCTCCCCATATCATCTATTGGTGATTTGGAAAGAAAAGTCGTTTTGACAACGCCACACCGAAGATATCCCCGGTCCTCAACCCTGTCGCGAACTTCACCTGCATTTGAATAACTAAAAAGGCCAATGTACCCAATAGCGACAAGTAAAGGATACCAGATATATTGGGTAATATTTTGTTTCATGAAATCAGCGTTCAGCAACTCATAAATAGTTCAATAAATAACACCCAATATATCACAAACTTATTTTTTCTCGATAAGTTCGATTTTATAGCCGTCTGGGTCTTCAATAAAAGCAATTACAGTAGAGCCGTGTGCCATCGGGCCAGGCTTTCGAGGAATATTGACACCTTCTTTTTCAAGTAACTCACAGGTTTTGTATATGTCAGGCACACCGAGCGCTAAATGACCAAATCCGTTCCCAAGATCGTAGGCATCAGTTTGATCCCAATTATGGGTGAGTTCAATAACAGTATTATTGTCTTCATCACCATACCCCAGAAAGGCTAAGGTAAACTTTCCAGAAGGGTAATCGTTTTTTCGCAGAAGCTTCATACCAAGATGACGAGAGTAAAAATCAATAGATTTTTCAAGATCCAAAACTCTGATCATCGTATGTAAAAACCGAAAGGAGGTATTTTCTGACATATTTTTTCCTTAGAGATACAAGTATTTTGGTAAAAAATTAATGCTTAGCTTCCGCAATAACGGATAAAATTGTCTTTGCAGCTTTTGTACTCGGCATATCGTCCCCGGCTTTTAACTTCACAATCGCCTCTCGATAGCCATTGATCTGTTCTTCTCTTTTTTCTTTATTGTGAAAGAGAGAAGATATCTGCTTTACCAGATCAGGAGCATTGCACTTTTCCTGTATTAATTCTGGTTGAACTTCCCGGTCCAACAGAATATTGGCAAGACTTGCGTATTTTATCTTCACAAGAAATTTTGCCAGAAAAGCCGTAACCGGAGACACTTTGTAAGCAACGACTGTTGGAACATGGTCGACTGCCAGCTCCAAAGCAACCGTCCCCGAAGCAGCCAAAGCAACATCTGAACATTTAAATGCTTTATGTTTGCCCGTTACGCCTTCGATAACACGAACAGGTGTTGGCCAATTATCGGCTAAATCATCAATAGCAGAACGAACATTTTTCACTGTGGGAATAACACACTGTAAATTCGGTAGGGTTTTCACCAATTCCGCAACAGCCTCTTTAAAGACAGGCCCAAGCCTTGCAACTTCACCCCGGCGGCTACCGGGTAATACAGTTAGGATTGGGGCCGTAGCATCAAGTGAAAGCTCTTTACAGATTCCAACTCTATCCAACACAGTCATCAGCTCACCTTCAAGAACAGGATGACCGACAAACGTTGTCGCCAAGCCATGCTTCTCAAAATACGGAGGCTCAAAAGGAAGGAGAGTCAGCAAATGATCTAGATATTTCGAAATCTTCTCAGCTCGTTTAGGCTTCCATGCCCATACCGACGGCGCGACATAATGGATAAGAGGTATCGATGTCTCTTTGAGGCCCTTGCTTACTTTTAAGCTAAAGCCCGGCGCATCAATTGTGATAAGGGCTGACGGCTTTGTTTCGAGAACATGTTCTTTGGTTTGCTTTATACGTCTTAAGATATTCGGTATATGGGGCAACACTTCGGCCAACCCCATAACAGATATCTCTGAAATCGGAAAAAGACTTTCCAAGCCTTCAGCGGACATCCGCTCGCCGCCAATACCAATAAATTGTATATTACCTTGCGTTTCTTCCTTTAATGCAGCCATAAGGCGTGCGCCCAGTTGATCACCCGAAGGTTCACCGGCGATGATATAAAGTAAAGGAACGTTGTTTTTGGGTTCAGTCATAATCAGCAGGTTCAATTCCTATAAGAAAGAGCCCTGCCTCATTGGCAAGTTGAACGACAGCATCCCGGTCAACAACCAAAGCACCACCTGCTTCAATCGCTATCCCCCTTAGTCCAGCTTTAACGGCTCTTTTTACCGTTTCCACGCCAATCGTTGGTAAATCAGCTCGTCGTTCCTGCTGTGGTTTTTTTAGCTTAACCAAAACACCACCCGCAGCATCACGTTTCAGGTCGGCACAACGATCAATAAGTGCATCAGTTCCCTCAATCGCTTCCACCCCAAGGACAAGTCCTTGTTGTACGACAACCGACTGCCCAACATCAGCTAAGCCCATCAAGCGACCAACTTCAACCCCGCGCTTGATATCTGCATAAGCTTGATCATCAGGGGTATGTTTCCCATAAGTCTCTTTAGTTGCTAAAAGATCATGCAAAATATCATCGACCCCAATAAGGTTAAAACCTTCAGCTTCGAGGGCAGAAACAACCGATTTTAGCAACCCATCATCCCCAAGGCTCTTTGCGCCTATCTTTGCAAAGAATTGCAAGGCACGCCAGTCAGGACGAAGCTCTGCCATTGAGGGTCTTTTGACAGGCCCAATCATGACTAGATCTGTTACTTGTTCTTTTCTTAATGTAGAGAGGATTTCACCCGCAGCGCCCAATCTCGACCAAAAGTGATTTATGCCCGTGATTGTTTCGTTATCTGTTTGCCCTTTAAAGGCAACGACAAAGAAATCTCGTCCGGTCTCTTGGCATAATTTAATCAAACGCCGGGGAAGTTCTCCTCCCCCGGCTAAAATTCCAAGCTTGCCGGACATTTATTTCGGTTGGCAAATAGCACGCGAAGAGTCTGTGCCAATAAAGTCCAGAACTTCTTTCGCAGTAGGATTATCAGAATAGGTTTTCTTTGCGTTTTCAAGGCGTTCAGAAAGCGTTCCTTCATCAGAGAAAAGCATTTTGAAAACGGATTGTAAGCTGGAAATATCATCACGTGGCACACCATGGCGTTTCATGCCAACAAGATTAAGCCCGCTCAATCTTGCGCGTTCCCCCATAACCATACCAAAGGGAATGACATCATTTTCAACACCAGACATCCCGCCAATCATAGCATTACGTCCAATCCGAACGAACTGATGTACAGCTGAAAGTCCGCCGATTATGGCATAATCATCAACTTCAACATGACCGCCCAATGTCGCGTTATTCACAAGAATAACATTATTACCAAGAATACAATCATGAGCTATGTGAGCAGACATCATCAGAAGGCAGTTATCACCTACTCTCGTAACTAGTCCGCCACCCGTTGTTCCGGGGTTAATTGTTACGTGTTCACGAATACGATTATTCTTGCCTATAACAAGCTCTGACTTTTCACCATCAAACTTTAAATCTTGTGGTTGATGCCCAATCGAAGCAAAGGGGAAAATAACGGTTCCCTCGCCAATAGACGTATTTCCCGCAATAACAACATGGCTATGTAAAACAACATTTGCATCCAGTTTTACGTTTGAACCAACAATACAATAGGGTCCGATTTCAGCTGTTTCATGAACTGTCGCACCATCTTCAACGATAGCGGTGGAATGAATAGTCACAATCAGTCGTCCATAATCATTGCGGCAAATTTGGCTTCTGCGACAAGCTTTCCATCAACCATAGCTTTACCCTCAAATTTCCAAACCGCGCCACGGCTACGTGTTTTCGTAACATGAATTTTAAGTTGGTCCCCAGGTGTAACTGGCTTACGGAAACGGGCTTCGTCAACCGTCATGAAATAGACCAATTTACCCGCCGCTTCGCCATCTAGGGTTTCAACAACAAGTACTGCCGCCGTTTGCGCCATGGCTTCAACTATCAAGACCCCAGGCATAATCGGTTGTCTAGGGAAATGTCCCTCGAAGAAAGGCTCATTAATAGTTACATTCTTTAGGCCTACAGCACCTTCGTCTTTGATAATATTATCAACACGATCAATGAGTAGGAAAGGGTAACGATGGGGAATCATTTCCTTGATTTCAAGGATGCCTACAGAGCGTCCCTCTCCCGTTGTTACAGCTTCTTCACTCATTTAACTACCTTTCTTCGTATTCAACTGTTTTTTCCACATTGCAACCAAACGGAAAAAATCTTTAATCGGCATAGCAGGAGTACCGGCAACGGCCTGTCCAGCTTCTACATCTTTGATAACAGCAGCACGTCCAGCAATTTGAACACCTGTTCCCATCGTAATATGGCCGCTAACACCCGATTGCGCCCCCATCACCACATAATCACCAAGAACACTACTACCAGCAATGCCCGACTGAGCAACAACGACACACTGCTTACCCATTTGAACGTTGTGACCAATTTGTACAAGGTTATCGATCTTGGTACCGTCCCCAATAATAGTATCAGGACCGGCGCCTCTATCAATCGTAGAGTTCGCACCAATCTCTACATTATTACCGACAATAACCCGTCCTAATTGAGGAACATCAACATACCCATCAGGTTCCATTGCAAACCCAAATCCACGGTTGCCTATACGGACCCCAGAATGAATCTGACAATTGTTCCCGATAAAAGCATATTCAACAGTCGCATTTGCGCCAACACTCGTATTTTCGCCAATTTTGCAACCGTCGTGGATAACGACGTTAGGTGCGAGATAACACCCACTTTTAATCTCGACATTTTCTCCAATAGCCACACCAGCAGAAATAACACAGTTATCGCCTACAGAAGCTGTCTTTGCGATGACGGCTGTCGAATGAATAGCACCAGATACATTTTTATTATCGGAATAAAATTTCTGGGCAATCAGAGCATACGATTTATACGGCTTATCAGTCAGTATCAGCGATGTTCCCGTCGGAGCTTTTCCCGCAAACTTTTTTTCCAGAATGCAAACACCTGCCGACGTATCAGCCAAGGCAGAAACGTATTTCTTGTTATCCAAAAAACTAATTTCTGTTTTACCCGCGTCTTCTAAAGCACCGACGTCTGTAACAAGAAAACTCGGGTCTGAACCTTCAGAAAGCTCTCCCCCGACATAGTCACAGAGTTCTTGTAGAGAAAAAGGACCCGCATTATGAAAAAAACGAGAATCAGCCATGATATCAGGTGCTCAAATACTATTTTAATGTCAACGCAGGTAACGAAGCATTCAGCTTTTGTATAACTTCATCTGTTACATCAAGGCTACTCTGGGAATAAACCAAAGACGTCTTTGCCAAAATCAAATCTAATTTTCTCGCATCGACGATCTGATTAATAACGACATCAAGGTGTTTTTTGATTTCATTCAATCCAGAGTTTCTTAATTGAGTAAGGCTCTTGTTCCGTTCTTTAGCTTCACTACGAATCATTGCAGCTTGCTTATCCAAATCGGCTTTCTGTTGTGCAAATACTTCAGGCGCAAGAATAGATTTTTGCCTAACCAACTCCTGATGTTTGCTCAATAAACCTTGTTCTTTTTGACGAAACTCTTGTTGGAACTGATTCTTGCGTCCCACAACAGTTTGATTAACTTGCTGCATAGCCTTTGAAGATTGAAATACTTTTTTAGTATCAACAACCGCAATTTTAAGAGCTAAATCTTGGGCATTCGCACCAGATTTCACCGCAAATATTCCACCAAAGACAGCGACAACAACAAAAAGAGTGGCAATTTTTTTCATATAAATCATTACTTAAAAACTAGTCCCAAAGCTAAAGCTAAATATTTCAGTCTCATCATAATCTTCTTTTAATGCGGCAAAACCAAGATCCATTGCCAAAGGTCCAAAAGGTGAAGACCACGTCAGGCCAGTACCAAAGCTAACCCTCGGGTTTGAAGAGTCATCAACACCTGAATCATTCCCATCAATGTTCCATGTTGCGCCAAAGTCAGAGAAAACACGCCCCTTGACACCAAACTCTTCAGGTAAGCCAAGCGGGAAAGTTAACTCAACACTTCCGTTATAGAAATGTTTCCCACCAAGGGCATCATCACTGCCTTTATCTCGAGGCCCAACGCCACCAGATTTAAAGCCACGAAGTTTATCACCACCAAGGAAGAACCTATCAACGATACGCGTATCTTCGTCTAAGCCGATAATATTACCAACCTCTGCACGAGATTTTAAAATCAAATCTTCCGAGAATGAATAATAGTTGGTTCCACCTAATGTGACCTTCAAGTGCTGTACATCACCACCAAGGCCAGCAAGCTCATTTTCAAAGGTAAGAAGATAACCATCTGTCGGCGAAATCCGAGAGTCTAGTTTGTCATAGGTCAAAGTTGAAGATATCGCTGATTTAATCGAAGTACCTTCTTGTTCTTTAACAAGTTGAGCAGCATCAGAATCAATATTCTCAATCTCAATATGCTCAAAACGGTACCGCAAGACTTGGCGCAATTCTTCAGATAAATCATAACCTATTCTAAGTGCGGCACCAGTCTTCTTCTCATCAAATGCAAGACTATCTTCTTCTCGTGTAATTCTGAAGATATCAAAGCCTGCTGCAATTTCTTTATCCAAGAAATAAGGTTCTGTGAAACTGATGTCGGCCTCTGAGCCCGAGCCAGCCAAAGCAATATTAAACCTTAAATCCTGTCCTTTTCCTAAGAGGTTTCGTTCCCGAATACCAATCGATCCAAGCGGGCCAGAGGAAGATGAGAAACCAGCACCAAAAGTCAATTCACCGGTCGATTGTTCCTCGACATCAACTTTAATAACTGTTCGATCTGGCGTACTTCCAGGCTCATTATTTACTTCCACAGATTGGAAGAAGCCAAGCCGTTGTATCCGAGATCTGGACCTTCTAAGTTTCGAGCTATTAAAAGCGTCCCCTTCTACAAGGCGGAACTCTCTACGAATTACCTTATCCAGCGTACGGCTGTTTCCTTCGATATCGATACGTTCGACATATACTTTGGAGCCTTCAGAAATACTAAAGACAAGATCAATGACTTTATTTTCAGTATCTTTTTCTGGCAAAGGTCTCACATCGACAAAAGCATACCCCAAATCCCCGACTGCATCGGTGAGGTTATCAACGGTCTTATCGATCAGATCCGCATTATACCATTCATTTTCTTCCGGAAGAATTTGATCTTCAACAGTTGCCGGATCAAAATCCTTTAAGGCACTCTCAACATCAATAACTCCGAACTTATAACGGTCACCTTCGTTAATCGTGAAGGTGACGACAAAAGACTCTCTGTTCGATGTTAGCTCAGCAATGACTGACTGAACCTCAAAGTCGGCATAGCCTTCTTTAAGGTAAAACCGTCTCAACAACTCTCTGTCAAAGGTCAAACGATCGGGGTCGTAAGTATCGCTATCCGTCAGGAAGTTCCAAAAAACAGTTTCAGATGTAGAGACAATGCCTTGCAATTTGCCATCAGAAAACTCTCTGTTTCCGATAAAATTAACCGTCGTAACATAACTTCGGTCACCTTCGGCAACCTCAAATACCAAATCAACTCTGTTCTGCGGTAATTGTATGACTTTTGGCTCAACCGTAGCAGCAAAGCGTCCTGAGCGGCGATAGAGTTCTAATATTTTTTGCGCATCGGCTTGTGCTTTTGTACGGGTAAAAACAACTCTTTCTCTCAAGGTTGTTTCTGCAGAAAGGATCTCATCATCAAGACGTTGATTACCCTCAAAGGCAATTCTGTTAATAATCGGATTTTCGACAACAACAACAATCAGATCACCGCCCTGACGTTTCAAGGAAACATCTGCAAAAAGACCTGTTGCAAAGATACTTTTCAAGGATCGGTTTAAAAGAACGGGGTCAAAGGTATCACCTGGGTTCACTTCCATATAGGAGCGAACAGATTCAGGCTCAATTCGTTGTGTTCCCTCGACAACAATATTGTCAATGGTACCGCCAGACATAAGAGCCTGAGCAAAAACTTTCTGACTATTTCCAGCTTCTAAAACTAGAAATAGCCCCCCAATTAATAGCGAAAAAAGCGTCTTACGAAACACATTTACCCCCGGGTAACCCGCATGAACTTGATTTCACAAGCAGATTCAGAACGATTTATATAATCCATAAATCGTTCCAGGTCACAAATAACATTAAGCTCAATACCAGAGCCAGTCCAATTCTGAAACAATATTCTTGAGCTCGTTCATTTAACGGCTTACCAGAAACTGCCTCAATCATATAAAAAAGCAAATGCCCACCATCAAGCATAGGGACAGGCAATAGATTTAAAAGCCCCAGATTGATAGACAGCATTGCCATCAAACCAATATAATACTCTAACCCAGCTTCGGCAGCCATACCAGACATCTTGGCTATTTGAATAGGACCACCAAGTTCTTCCACAGAACGGTGCCCACTAAACATTTGCCCAATAGCTTTGAAGGTGCCGATAGAGACGTCATAAGTCTCAACGACAGCTGCGCTAACTGCAGATATAAAGCCATGCGTTTTTACCGATGATTGATCGCTCTGGATACCAATTAACCATCGTTTGGCTTCACGGCCATTATGATCTGTATAGAGATCAACCTTTGGCTGAACAGTCAGATAAACAAGTTCACTATCTCTCTCGACAACAACATCAATCGGATCTCCGGACCCTAATTGCACAAGACGTTGAAGTTGCTCAAAACGATCTATTTCTGTACCAGCAGCTTCTATAATCTTGTCATTCGTTTGAAAACCGGCAGCCTCTGCCGCACTGTTCTCCATAACCTGAGCGACAACAGCTGCTGAATAAGGCTGTCCGACAAAACTGTACAGTCCAGTTAAAAGAACAATAGCCAGAATAAAATTAGCAATCGGTCCAGCAGCGACAATAGCAGCGCGCTGGCCTAATGACTTCGCTTTGAAAGTTGTTGCAAGTTCTTCCGGGGATAAATCTGAATTTCCAGCAGATGTTGAGCTGCTAACATCAGCATCTCCAAACATCTTCACATAACCGCCCAGCGGAATAATGCTGAATTTCCATCGCGTTTGATTCTTATCGTAAAACCCAAATAACTCAGGACCAAAGCCAACGGAAAAAACATCAACCTTTACACCATTCTTTCGCGCAACCCAGTAATGTCCGAGTTCATGAAAGAAAACCAGAATGGTTAGAAGCACTAAAAATGCGAGAAGTGGTGTAATAAATCCCATTAGATAAATCTTATAACCATTGTTATTATAATCATATTACTCAAGAAGGACGGCATATTAGCCCTTTGCTCTCCTATTCAAAAGCTTTTTTGCAGAACAAATAAGTTAAAATATCAATTTATCTGCGCCCTACTCCAATTCCGAACTTCCGCGTCCACCATTTTTACCGTTTCAAGCGAATTAATGTCTATCTCGTCAAAAGTACAAACTGCTTTTTCGACAAGTTCAGATATTCCCAAAAAGGACATCCTTTTCTGCAAAAAAGCTTCGACCGCAATCTCGTTCGCAGCATTAAACACAATCGTTTTATGATTCCGAAGGGCTTCTCTGGCAATTTCGAGGGCAGGAAATTTATCGTGATCCGGTGTTTCAAAAGTCAGTTTGGAAATTTCCGCTAAATCAAGTTGCTTAACAGGGGTTTTCATTCTTTCAGGCCAAGCAAGTGCACAAGCTATGGGGGTTCTCATATCAGGGTCCCCCAACTGAGCAAGTACGGACCCATCAATATAGCTCACGGTTGAATGAATAATTGATTGCGGATGGATCAAAACCTTTATCCGATCCTCAGGTAGGCCAAACAAATAGGCCGCCTCGATTAGCTCTAGTCCTTTGTTCATCATTGTCGCTGAATCAATCGAAATCTTCGCCCCCATATCCCAATTGGGATGAGCAAGTGCTTGTTGAGGCGTAACCGTCTCCATTTCCTGTTTTGTAAAACATCGAAATGGCCCGCCGGATGCGGTCAAAGTAATATGATCGATACCAAATTTATTATCAAAGTCGAATACTTGAAAGATCGCGTTATGCTCTGAATCCACAGGGAGGAGGGTTGCGTTATTTTTACGGACCTCCTCAACCATTAGATCCCCAGCACAAACAAGCGCTTCTTTGTTTGCCAGAAGAATGGTTGCACCGCGCTTAATAGCAGTTAAAGTCGGCGCCAGTCCGGCAAAGCCAACAATCGCGGCCATCACCTGATCCGCAGGACGAGCAGCTGCTTCCAATAAAGCTTCTTCACCCGCAGCAACTTCTATGTCTTTTCCTGATAAGGCATTTTTCAGATCATTGTATGCCTTCTTATCTGCGACAACAGCCATTTTGGCATTAAGTTCAATAGCCTGCTGTGCCAGCAGATCAACATTCTTATTTGCGGTTAAAGCCTCAACATCAAACAATTCCGGGGATCGCTTTAACAAATCAACGGTGCTTGTGCCAACTGACCCCGTAGAGCCCATGACAGTTATAGATTTTTTCACTACAGCACCTTTACCTTACAACGATTTGAGTTTGATGTACGCCCATAAATACGGCTGTATTAATACACAAGATGAATAAGAAAAACCAATAAAGAACAAGCCAAAAGTCCGTCCACTCGATCAAACAGACCGCCATGACCGGGAATAAGATTACTGGAATCTTTTGCATCGAATTTACGCTTAATGTGCGACTCAAAAAAATCACCCATTTGAGAAACAACAGCCAAACAAGCCCCAAAAAAACCCAGAAGGATCGGGCTAAAAAGCTCTGTCGATATAGCAAAACCAAAACTGATAGCGGCGGCAGCAATCATCCCACCAATTAAACCCGCCCATGTTTTTTTCGGACTAATACTTGGCGCTATCTTTGGGCCGCCGATCGATTTTCCTGAAAAATAAGCCCCGATATCTGTTGACCAAACAACTAGCAATATCCAAAGAACAATTTCAAATCCATTATCAGAGCCATTGCGAAGCCACAATAAGGAATAGGTTGTAACAGAAACGTATCCCAACCCTAAAGTTAACCAAAAAGCCTGAGGAACATCCCGTTCAATAAACTTTGTATAGGCAAAAATTAAAACAGTGCATAGTAACAACACTGGAATGAAAAGCTCTTCAAATCCCAATGCACCCAACACCAGCAACGTTGTTACACTGGCGACAAGCAGCCACCCAGGAACTCTGATGTGACGACGTCCAGTCAACATTGCCCATTCCCAAGAAAGAATGAGTGCGCAGAGAACAATCAATCCATCGCTATAAGGAGAGCCGAAATAAACAGCGGCAAGAACTGGCGGGCCAAGAACAATTGAAGAAAGCGACCGAATTAAAAGGTCGCTCTTTTTAGGCTGTTTCGGCTGCGGATCCATAACGTCGCTCACGTTTTTGGTACTCCTCAATAGCCGAAATCAAATCTTGTTCAGAAAAGTCGGGCCAATATTTTTCAATAAAAACCATCTCGCTATAGGCAAGTTGCCAAAGCAGGAAGTTACTTATACGCATTTCCCCACTGGTACGTATAAGAAGATCTGGATCCGGAATATCCGAAGTATAAAGCTCTTGCTCAAAACAAGACTCTGTTATTTCGTCACTTTTCAGATCACCACGTTTAACTTTTAGAGCAATATTTTTAGTTGCTTCAACAATCTCTTGTCGACCGCCATAGCTCAAAGCCATAACAACCGTCATCTTTGCATTATCACGCGTTTGTTGTTCTGCATCTTCAATCAGACGAACAATATCTGCTGCAAGTTTAGAACGGTCTCCAATGACTTTTAGGCGAATACCAGCTTTATGGAATGTTGCCAGCTCACTTTGCAGGTATCTGCGCAACAACCCCATAATATCATTGATTTCACTTTCAGGACGATTCCAGTTCTCTGACGAGAAGCTGTAAAAGGTCATGTAAGGAATACCAATTTTTATTGCAGACTTAAGCAACTCGCGCAAAGCTTCGGCACCTTTACGATGCCCAAATGCCCGGGGCAAATGTCTCGCATTTGCCCACCGACCATTCCCATCCATTATGACGGCAATATGCTTTGGTATTCCTGTGGTCATCGCTAAATCAGAACAATCATGCAGTCTTAAACCTGCATGATTTCCTCTTCTTTTTGCGCAGTTGCGTCATCAATCTTCTTGATATGAGCATCTGTTATTTTCTGGATTTCATCACCCCAGCTATGCATTTCATCCTGAGAGATTTCACCGTCTTTTTCCATCTTCTTCAGGGCTTCCATACCATCACGGCGAACATTCCGTACAGCGACCTTCCCCTGCTCGGAATACTTCCCGGCAATTTTAGTCAGCTCTTTACGGCGCTCTTCAGAAAGTGGTGGGATTGGAACACGAACCAATTGGCCATCTGGGGATGGATTCAAACCAAGTCCAGATTCTCTAATCGCCTTTTCAACAGCACCAACCATTGATTTGTCCCACACCTGAACAGCAAGCATCCGAGATTCGGGCACGGTCACAGTCCCAACCTGAGTAAGAGGCATAGAAGCGCCATAGGCATCAACCATGATAGGATCAAGTAGCGCAATAGATGCACGTCCTGTCCGTAACCCGGTAAATTCCTTATTCAGTGATTCAAGCGCACCATCCATACGACGTGATAAATCTTTAATGAGGGCATCTTGCGACACAGCCTATCCCCTTCTTATTTAATAATAGTAAAACAACCTTCGCCACCAACAGCTTTGGCGAAAGAACCTGTTTCATAAATAGAAAACACAATAATCGGTATATTATTTTCCCGCGTCAGTGCAATAGCAGAATGATCCATAACACCTAAATCATCCGTAAAGACACGCTTATAAGAAAGACTTTCAAAGCGTTCTGCAGTTGGATCTTTTACAGGATCAGCAGAATAGACGCCATCAACTTTTGTACCTTTCAGCAATACTTCACATCCCATTTCCGAGGCGCGCAAAGCAGCAGCCGTATCGGTTGTGAAATAAGGATTACCCGTACCAGCACCAAAAATAACGACCCGCCCTTTGTCCAGATGGCGTTCTGCGCGTCTACGAATATAAGGCTCGGCAACAGTATCCATAGGGATCGCAGTTTGAACACGGGTTTCAACCCCAACTTGTTCCAAAGCATTCTGCATTGCCAGCGAATTCATCACGGTTGCAAGCATGCCCATATAATCAGCAGTTGAACGCTCCATACCAGCAGCTGCACCGGAAAGCCCGCGGAAGATATTACCACCACCAACGACAACACAGACCTCTACGCCCATCCCGACGACTTCTTTAATATCTAGCGCAATCTGGTTTACTGTCTCAGGATCCAGCCCGAACTGGCCATTCCCCATAAGCGCTTCACCAGAAAGCTTTAAAAGAACACGTTTATATTTGGGTGCGTCTGTCACAGAGATCTCCTTTGTCCACTGCGATACCAAATCATCCTATTATCCGAACACTCTTCTAGCGTAAAAATGTGCTCGAAAAAAGACAATCCTAGTCGAAGCGAGTGATTTTGAATACAAAAATGGCCCCGACCTCTCTCCCTACAGGAAGAACAGATCGCGGCCAAATTCGTGATTTACTTAGTTACCGAGTGTCGCAGCAACTTCAGCAGCAAAGTCTTCTTCTTTTTTCTCAATGCCTTCACCAAGCTGGAAACGAACGAAACCAGTTAGTTTTACAGGAGCACCAAGTTCTTTAGCAAAAAGCTCAACAGCTTTACCGACAGAATTTTCACCATCGATAACATAACCCTGCTCTAGCAAGCATACTTCTTCGTAATACTTGCGAAGACGACCAACGAGCATTTTCTCGATGATTTCTTCTGGCTTACCAGAAGCACGTGCCTGATCAGAAAGAACTTCTTTCTCACGCTCAAGAGCAGTAACATCAACAGAGTCACGATCAAGCGCCTGCGGGTTAGCAGCAGCAACATGCATTGCAACCTGCTTACCGAAAGCTTCAAGCTTAGCCGCATCACCAGATGACTCAAGAGCAACCAACACACCAATTTTACCAAGACCAGGAGCTGTCTGATTGTGGATGTAAGAAGCAACAACACCTTCACTAACTTCCAAAGAAGCAGTGCGACGTAGGCTCATGTTTTCGCCGATAGTTGCGATGTTTTTAGTCAACACGTCAGCAACAGTACCCTCACCACCTGGGTAATCAGCATTTGCAAGTGCCTCAACATCACCGCCAACAGTCAGAGCCTGCTGAGCAACAGCTTTAACGAAAGACTGGAACTGTTCGTTACGAGAAACAAAGTCTGTTTCTGCGTTAACTTCAACAACAGCACCTTTGGCACCGTCGGTAGAAACAGCAACAAGACCTTCTGAAGCGACACGACCTGCTTTTTTAGCAGCGGCAGCAAGACCTTTTTTACGAAGCCAATCAACGGCTCCTTCTAAGTTACCATCAGTTTCGGCAAGGGCTTTTTTACAATCCATCATGCCGGCACCGGACTGATCCCGGAGTTCTTTAACCAGAGCAGCAGTAATCTGGGCCATTTTCTATCTCTTTTCAGAAATTAAATATCAACATAGACACAAGTACGAGAACGGCGGCATACGAGCCGCCGTTCCAATCGTTCATTTGCGAACAGCTTAAGCTTCAGCAGCAGCGGCTTCGGCAGGAGCTTTCTCTTCAGAAGCAGCTTCAGCGGCTGGCGCTTCTTCAGCAGCGGCGGCTTCAGGTAGCTGCTCGGCAGGAGCTTCTTCAGAAGCACCGATATCTGCACCAGAAGCAGTCAGCTCTTGCTGAAGACCATCGATAACCGCATCGGCAAAGAGGTCACAGTAAAGGCTGATCGCACGGATAGCATCATCGTTACCAGGAATTGGGAACGTGATGTCAGCAGGATCAGAGTTTGAATCAAGGATACCAACAACAGGAATTTTTAGTTTCGCTGCTTCAGCAATTGCAAGGTGTTCCTTGTTTGTGTCGATAACAACGATCACATCAGGAATACCACCCATTTCCTTAATTCCACCAAGAGCGCGCTCTAGCTTATCGCGCTGACGTGTAAGATTAAGAAGTTCTTTTTTAGTCAGACCACCCTGATCGTTGTCAAGACGCTCATCAAGCTCTTTCAGACGACGGATAGAGTTAGAAACTGTTTTCCAGTTCGTGAGCATTCCGCCCAACCAACGGTGGTTAACATAGTACTGACCACAGCGTTTTGCTGCTTCAGCCATTTTCTCACTTGCCTGACGTTTTGTTCCAACGAACAGAACGCGACCGCCACCGGCAACAACTTCACGTGTGAAAGCAAGACCTTTGTGGAGCATTGGTACGCTCTGCTCAAGATCAAGAATGTGGATGCCGTTACGTGCACCAAAAATGTACTGAGACATTTTCGGGTTCCAACGACGAGTTGTGTGACCGAAGTGAACACCAGCTTCTAGAAGCTGACGCATTGTAAATGTAGGAAGCGCCATAGAATAAACCTTTTCTCTTCCGGTTAAACTTCCGCAGGCCGTAATCGCTATCCAAGATAGAGACACCAGAAACGACGAACAAACTGTTCTCGTTAGACCTACGTGTTGTTTTAGTGATATTGCGGGTGATACTCTTCTAGAGCAAAGGATGCAAGTCTTTTCTCTCCCACAAATGCATTCATCATAATTATATCATCAAAAGCATCATATATCAGGTATTAAACCTCTTCCAAATCGATACCTTCGACTGCCTTGATTGCCTGACGAATAGAAGGCGAAACAGTATAGCCTTTTGGGAGTTCCAATTCCAGTTCCTGACCATCTTTCAGTCCCAAAACAACAGAAATACGCCCTCGTCCCTTTACAGCATGATTATCAAGTATGGTTTTCAAGGGCTCCAAGGGCTTATCAGAATTTATATATAGCTTAAGGCCCGTGTCTGTTAACGAGGCCGCATCATCAAGAGGTGTAACGGCCTGAAGAAGAAACCGGGGTTCATCATCATCTGGTTTAACTTCCCCCGTAAGGGTCGCTAAAATGGGGACTTTACTCTCGAGAACATCACGACTGGCCAACAGTACATTAGAGAAGACCATGGCCTCTATCGTACCATGCGCATCAGAAATCTGCACAAAGGCAAATTTAGAGCCTTTTTTGGAAATTCGTTCCTGTTTACCGACAACAATCGCACCAATTTTAAGGGGACCACCCTGGCCTTTGTATTTCTTGGTTTGATCAATAGCCTCGGCAATATTGATCGCGCGCAAGCGTTTTAAAATCTGGGTGTAAGTATCAATAGGATGAGCAGAAAGATAAAAACCGATCGCATCAAATTCATGTTTCAGTTTTTCCAGTTCAGGCCAGTCTGGCACTTTAGGTAAAGCTAGGTCAATCATGGTTGTATTATCGTCACCACCAAAAAGATTAACCTGATCGCTCTCTCTTTCTTGCGCTGCTGCGGAAATATTTCGAACAATATTTTCCGCGCCCAAGAAAACCTGTTGTCTATTGGGTGACAGGCTATCAAATGCACCAGCCTTAGAGAGGTTTTCGACCAGTCGCTTATTGATGGTTTTCGAATCAACCCGTCCGACCAAATCAGTCAGATCCTTGAAGGGACCATTTTCATTTCGTTCGTTCGTTATGTTCTCAATGGCTTGTTCACCAACATTTTTAACAGCCGCCATCGCATAGCGAACCGCTTTATTCCCGTCCTCCATGGTTTCAACCATAAACTCGGCATAGGACTTGTTGATATCCGGCACCAGCAAGGGGATCTCTAGACGCGACAGTTCTTGCCTGAAAATATTCAGCTTATCAGTATTTGAGATATCATAAGTCATGGTCGCCGCCATGAACTCAACGGGGTAATTCGCCTTTAGATAAGCTGTATGATAAGCGACCAGTGCATAGGCCGCGGCATGGCTTTTGTTAAAACCATAACCTGCAAACTTGTTGACCTGATCAAAGATCTCATCTGCCTTCGCGGCCTTAACGTCGTTTTTGACGGCCCCCTCAACAAAGATCTTTCGTTGCGCATCCATTTCTGCCTGAATTTTTTTACCCATAGCGCGGCGCAGCAAATCCGCACCGCCTAATGAATAACCGGAAAGCTGCTGCGCGATCTGCATCACCTGTTCCTGATAAATCATAATCCCGTAGGTTTCTTTCAGGATATCCTCGATCAAGGGATGCATATAGTCAGGCGTCTCTTCACCTTTTTTTCGAAGGATATAACTTGGAATATTCTCCATCGGACCAGGTCGATACAACGCCACGACCGCGATGATATCCTCAAACCTATCAGGTTTCATTCGTTTTAGAACATCGCGCATACCAGTGGATTCCAGCTGGAATACACCAACCGTATCTCCACGCCCAAGCAACTCAAAAGAAGCCTTATCGTCCAACGGCACTTCACTGAGATTAATCTGTATGCCCGAAGACCGAATAAATTCGCAAGCGCGTTCAAGAACCGTCAAGGTTTTCAAACCAAGAAAATCGAACTTTACCAAACCAGCTTGCTCAACAAACTTCATGTTGAACTGTGTCACCGGCATGTCTGAACGTGGATCTCGGTAAAGCGGTACCAGCTGATCAAGTGGCCGATCCCCAATCACAACCCCCGCGGCATGGGTTGATGCATGGCGGTAAAGGCCTTCAATCTTTTGGGCAATGTTCAAAAGATTATCGACGGCTTCATCTGTACGGGCCATCTCTCTAAGTTGAGGTTCCTGCGCAATCGCCTCTGGCAAAGATGTTGGTTTGGCCGGATTATTTGGCACAAGCTTACTCAAACGGTCCACTTGTGGATATGGCATTTGCAAAACACGACCAACGTCACGGAGTGCTGCTCTCGCCTGCAACTTACCAAAAGTGATAATCTGCGCAACCTTATCCCGCCCGTACTTATCCTGTACGTAGGTAATCACCTTATCGCGCTTGTCCTGACAAAAATCCACGTCAAAGTCAGGCATGGAAACACGTTCCGGGTTCAAGAATCTCTCGAAAAGCAAGCCCCAACGCAAAGGATCAAGGTCGGTAATCGTTAAAACCCATGCCACTACAGATCCCGCACCTGATCCACGCCCGGGTCCAACTGGAATATTTTGTTCCTTTGCCCACATAATAAAATCGGCAACAATAAGGAAGTAGCCGGGGAAACCCATCTGTTCGATGATTCCCAATTCATACTCAAGCCGCTCTCGATAAGGTTTAGCCACCTCTTCACGCTCAGCATCATCCATATCAGCCGTAAAAACGTGTTTTTCCAGACGATCTTCCAGCCCGACCTCTGACTGATGGCGTAATTCTTCGGTTTCGGATCGGCCATCCCCCGTGTCAAACGGTGGCAAGATCGGCGCAATTGGTTCTACAAACCAGGAACAACGTTGCGCAATGACTAGAGTATTCTCAATAGCCTCTGGTATATCCGCGAAAAGCCGCTTCATTTCATCGGCAGATTTAAACCGATGCTCAGGCGTCAAGCGGCGACGTTCACTTTGAGAAACGTAAGCCCCTTCCGCAATACAAATCAGAGCATCATGCGGAAGATACATATCATCAGCGGCAAAAAAGGCTTCGTTTGTCGCAACCAGCGGAACACTATGTTTATAAGCTAGGTCAATCAAACGATCTTCAATTGCTTGCTCTTCCGCTAACCCGTGTCGCATCAGCTCTACATAAAAACGGTCCTGGAAAACACCCGCCAATTGCGTAAAAATAGCCTCTGCATCAGCTGTTCTATTTTCCAGCAACAAACGTCCAACAGCCCCTTTCGGCCCTGCACTCAAAGCGATCAAACCTTCATTACTACGCTCAAGATCGGCAAGAGTTACCTGTGGTGTCAGTCCTGTTTCTGTCTCCATAAAGGCATGAGAAATCAGGTGCATCAAGTTCATGTAGCCCTTTTGGTTTTGGGCAATGAGAACCAATTGATCAGGCTCGGGAACAATCGCACCTGTCCGTTTATCAGCATCGGGACGCGCAACCATTAACTGCGTCCCCATAATTGGCTGAACACCTGCACCTTTGGCTGTCAGTGAAAATTCAAGCGCCCCGAACATGTTACTACTGTCCGTAATGGCAGCAGCCGGCATATCATGTTTCTTGCACAGCTCGACAAGTTCTTTGGCCTTAATAGCGCCTTCAGACAGGGAATAAGCGGTATGAACCCGAAGATGAACAAAGTCGGCATACGCCATAAGAAAACTCTCAAATTAAATAAAACTGTAACGTCAAAATTTCAGGATCAGCTATACTCCAGATAGCTTGGAAAAGGCAAAATAAAAACCCGACACCAACAGGCATCGAGTTTCTATACACACAAACAATTTCATATTAAAAGCAACTGACTAAGTCTTATTTTTAATCTGAATTATTAAAAAATTAATTTAGCGAACTTTACCATTCTCAAAATGAAGAACCCGATCCATACGTCCGGCCAATTCATGATTATGCGTTGCGATCAAGGCTGTAAGCCCCACAGAACGAACTAGCTTTAGCAACAGCTCAAAAACTCTGTTAGCCGTTTCCGGATCAAGATTACCCGTTGGCTCATCAGCCAGCAGAACAGATGGTGCATTTGCGAGTGCTCGCGCGATTGCTACACGCTGTTGCTCACCACCCGACAATTCCGCAGGACGGTGAGAAATACGCTCGGCAAGTCCTACCGTATCCAGAAGCTCACTGGCCCGTTTATGAGCTTTTTTATGGGACAGTCCGGTGATCATCTGTGGCAGGATAACATTTTCCACCGCAGAAAATTCAGGAAGGAGATGATGGTACTGATAAACAAAGCCAATCGTATCGCGACGGAGCGATGTTCTGTTTTTGTCATTCAAGGAAGCGGATGGCGTTCCATTAACCAGAATGTCACCGCTATCAGGTTTTTCGAGAAGCCCCGCACTGTGTAAAAGCGTTGATTTACCAGCACCGGAAGGGCCTATCAGTGCAACCAGTTCACCCGGCCTGATATCAAAGCTGACATCATTAAGAACATGAAGTTCTTTCGCCCCTTGTTTATAGGTCTTATTCACCCCAACGAGGGATAGACCTTTCATTTCCTTATTCATAGCGAATTGCCTCCACAGGATCTAACCGCGCAGCACGCCACGCAGGAAAAATCGGGGCGAGGAATGAAAAGAACAAGGCCATGCCAACAACCTGAAGTACTTCAGATGTCTCTACGACTGCTGGTAACTTGGAAAGGAAATAAATCTCGGCATTAAAAAGATTGGTTCCGGACAAACCTTCAAGCCATTGCCGGATTGTTTCGATGTTTTCTGCAAAGGACAGACCAAGTACAAATCCAGCCAAGGTACCGATAACACCAATAGATGCCCCACTAAGGAAGAAAACCCTGAGGATCATTCCCCGCGTTGCCCCCATCGTTCGCAGAATTGCGATATCACGCCCCTTGTCTTTAACCAGCATGATCTGGCCGGAAACGATATTGAAAACCGCAACAAGGATAATAAGCGACAGGATCAAGAACATAACATTGCGTTCGACCTGAATAGCATTAAAGAAGCTGGCGTTACTTTGCTGCCAATCTCGCGTAACGATCCCTGTGCCTATTGTGTTGTGTATATCCCGACGCACCGCATTCGTCAGATCCGGGTTATCAACAAAAACCTCAATCGTATTTACCATTTCTGGTAACTCAAAAAAGATCTGCGCAGCATCAAGCGTCATGTAAATAAAACTGCTGTCGTATTCATACATCCCGATGTCAAAAAGGGCTGCAATAGTATAGGCCTTAAGGCGTGGAATAGAACCGAAGACAGTGACCGAGCTATTCGGTGACACCAAGGTAATTTTATCCCCAACACCAAGACGTAAACTTCTCGCCAAACGTTCGCCGATAACCACATTATCACCAGTAAAATCATCCAGTGATCCAGCAACAATTTTTTCCGCAATCAATTTACGTGCTTTGAGGTCTTTTGGTGCCATGCCACGGACCAAACCGCCCGTAGCTGTACCGCTGGCCGTGACCATGACTTGCCCCTGCACCTGTGGCGTTGCACTTGTCACACTGGATAGGGCGCTTATCCGTTCAGCGATCGTTTCGTAATCGACTAAATCACCCTGAACCCCGACCACAGCCAAATGACCATTAACCCCCAGTATCCGGCCAAGAAGCTCCTGACGGAACCCGTTCATGACGGACATCACAATAATCAAAGTCGCAACGCCCAAGGCAATACCAACAAGGGAAAAGCCTGCAATGACGGAAATAAACCCTTCTTTACGACGGGAACGGAGGTAGCGTAAGGCCACCATGCGCTCAAAAGCACCAAAAACCATCAACTATCTCTCTTCCCGTCTAAATCCTAAAGGCCTAATTTAGAAAGCGCAGCTTCCAATGTTAGCTCTTCTTTCTCACCAGTCTTACGATTTTTCAACTCAACTACGCCATTTTTAAGGCCACGTGGTCCGATAACCATCTGCCAAGGCAAACCGATCAGGTCCATGTCTTTAAATTTGGCACCCGCTGACGTATCGCGATCGTCATAGAGACAATCGACACCAGCTGCATTGAACTTTTGGTAAAGATCATCACAAGCCTTGGCACAGGCTTCATCTTTGGCTTTCAGATTGATCAACCCAACTTGGTAAGGCGCCACGGCTTCCGGCCAGATAATACCGTTTTCATCATGGCTGGCTTCGATGATAGCGCCCAAGAGACGGGAAACACCAATACCATAAGACCCCATAAAGACAGGAACGTTTTCACCTTCGCTGTTGAGAACATAAGCGCCCATTGGCTCAGAGTATTTTGTACCAAAATGGAAGATATGTCCGACCTCGATACCACGGCACTGCATTCTCTTATCTTCAGGAACTGATCCTTCGAAATCTTCTTTAACGTACATTTCATCCGTTGCCGCATAGATGCTGGTCCAGTCATCAACAATCGGCTGTAGATCACCACTGTAATCGACATCAGAAGAAGGAGATGCCTTTTCCAGGAAGTCAGAGTGACAGAACACTTCGGACTCACCAGTGTCAGCAAGGATGATAAATTCATGACTGAGGTCACCACCAATTGGTCCTGTGTCAGCAGCCATTGGAATTGCCCGTAGTCCCAAACGCTCAAAGGTACGCAGGTAGGAAACAAACATACGGTTGTACGCAGCTTTGGATGCTTCAAAATCAATATCGAAAGAATAAGCATCTTTCATAAAGAACTCACGACCACGCATCACACCAAACCGCGGACGAACTTCATCGCGGAATTTCCATTGGATATGATATAGATTTTTCGGCAAATCTTTGTAGCTTTTGACGGCATTGGCAAAGATCTCTGTGACCATCTCTTCATTGGTTGGTCCATAGAGCATGTCCCGACCGTGACGATCTTCGATACGCAGCATTTCTTTGCCGTAATCATCATAACGGCCAGACTTGCGCCACAAATCAGCAGGCTGGATGGTCGGCATCAGGATTTCCTGCGCCCCTGCCCGGTTTTGTTCTTCGCGGATAATCTGCTCGACCTTACGAAGGACTTTCAAGCCCATCGGTAACCAAGAATAAATTCCAGATGTAGCCTGACGGATCATGCCCGCACGCAGCATATAACGGTGAGAGACAATCTGTGCCTCGGTTGGGTTTTCCTTCAGTGTTGGAAGGAAATAAGCAGAAAGGCGCATCTGGATATCCTGGAATGCTATGAGATCAATAATAAATAAGGAACAATTCAGTTATAGGACTGAAAAGTATGCGGTCATATATATGGGATGAAATGGCACTTGTCCATGACAGAAAAACAAGCTTTTCCTAAGAAATTTTAGCCCGTTTAAGATATCAGGCGATAACCACGAAACTACTCACGGTCTAATATTTCCTGACACTTCAGGGATAACTCTCTCTGTTCTTCACTTTGAAGCCGCTGGCCATTGAAAAAGGCTTCGCCATTTTTGTGTACTTCAACAACACCGATCTCGGCATCGGCTTCAAAATTGGCTTTGTTTGCGGGAATATTATAGCGCTCGAACATATCAACAGTTATCGGAATTCGAATAATCTCTGGAAGAACAATTGGCTGCGCATTCAAATCCGCCGGGACAACTTTTTTCCCTTTTTTAGTGACTCCCGGCGTATAGGCAACATCATCGCCTAGGTGATGTAACATCAAACGACGACAATCTTCTTCCTCAATCGTTATTACGCCATCTTGAGAAGCTTTTACTTCCGCATGCACGACAGTTGCCATACCCAGAGAAAATATTACTCCAAGCGAAAATACTGATATCATGGTCCATAAACGAGTATAAATTTTTAAATAAAAACAATGATAACAAAGCATTATCACACCATATTAAGAGAATGAGTCAAAAAGAACGGTCTGCCGATAATAATATCAACAGGCCGTTTATAAATCTATAATGCTTTATCTATGACTAATTACAATTAATAGGGTAACTCACCGATTGTGATCAATTTGTTTGTAATAACGTAATAAGCAACACCCCACAAAACAGCTGCGATGGCACTGGTGATCAGCGCCTTACGCAGAAGCATCGGATTTTTCGGGGCTGAGGGTTCATGACCAACTTCAGGATTTTCTTCGGCCCGAACACCAAAAGGAAGCGCCATAAAAAATATCAACCACCAAATAATAACGTAAACAAGAATACCTGTAACCCAGTTCATCTTTACTACTCTCTCAACCTAAGCCTGTTCCAGCTCAACAAGGGTTCCACAAAAATCTTTTGGATGCAGGAAAAGGACTGGCTTATTAT